>DDCX01000088.1:0-4282 GCA_002336475.1 Flavobacteriales bacterium UBA1995
CTAGGGGGTGTCCAATTCCTCCGAATGCTCCCGTTGGGGCTTCCAGAAGGGGGCGCAAAGATAGAGGGAATCTCGACCCGGCAAACACCGCGGGGCATTTCCCTGCAATCTGCCCTCATTTTGCGATGGGAACCCGCTTAAAGGGTTGCTCTGGATCGAAGAGTTTACGCAGGGTTTGAAGGGTTCGGATACGCTCAGTCCCGAGGTTCTCAGCAATCCGAATCATCTTGGGATTGAAGTCCCCAATCCAGGTCAATGTGGTCGTTTTGTAGCGCCCTTTGGCTTGCATTTGTTTGCCTGCCGTATCGATCAAGAAGCCGTCCAACCCCTGGCCGTGGTATGCGCGGTCGATGCCAAATACCAACCCGACCAAGGTGTCAGCTGTGCCCCGCCATTTGTGATAGAGAAATTTCAGTTTACCCCATGCGTTGAGGTTGCCATTGACATGCCGGAAAATTTGATTGAGCTCGGGAATGTTGACGTAAAAAGCCACCGGTTTTTCATCGTGCAGAACGAAAAAGATGATGTCCTTGTCCATGACGGGCTTGAGCGTCTTTACCGTCCGCTGTGCTTGTTTCAATGGCATCTTGGCAAATCCGTGGTGCCCGCCCCAAGCATTGTTGTACACCGTGCAGAAATGTTCTGCCAGCTCTGCTTCATTCACATCATTGGCGGTGATGACGCGGTATCCGCCGCGCGACTCGATTTGCGCCCGCTTCCGCTCAAACTGGGTTTGAACTTCAATCTTGACCTCCCGGCCATACACGAATTGCTCGTAGTAAACCTGGTAACCCCGGGACTTGAAAAAGCGTTCGTAGTAAGGGCGGTTGTAATTCATTCCATAGCTGGGAATGCTCTCGAAATTGTCCACGAGAAGGCCCCAGAACTTGTCTTTCTCGCCAAAGTTGATGGGGCCGTCTACCGCCTCCATGCCCTCGGACTTGAGCCAATCTTCAGCAACGTCAAGCAGCATCGTCGCCACTGCATCATCGTCGGTGGATTCGAAAAAGCCAACCCCACCAGTGGGTTGCTCCATGCCTTTGCTGTATTTCGGATTGACGAAAGCGGCCACGCGGCCGATCCATTCTCCGGAATCGTCTTGGGCCAACCAGCGTTTGGCTTTGCCGCCTTTTTTAAAGAGCCTGTTGCTGCCGAGGTCGAACACTTTGTCGACGTCTTGCTTTAAATGCGGAATCCACGTGGGGTCTTCGGCATAGATGCGCCTTGGAACGGCATGAAATGCTTTGCGGGTTTTCTCGTCTTGAACCTCGATAAGTCGCATGGTGTGGGAAATCAAAGGGTGACAAATGTGCTACTTTCGAGCAACTCCAACTGCCATTTTTAAGTTGGAAAGATGGAAACCATGAACAAGAACCAATTCTTTCCTTGTCTTCTGCTGTTGTGTGCAGCTTTTATTTCGATGCCAATGGTCGCCCAAAAAGTGGTCAAGGCGCCAGTAAAATCAACCATCACAGGTCAGTTCTATGCAGGCCCTGAGTTTGAGGAATTCACAGCCAATCAAGGCTGGGTATTTGTGGAAGACCAGACCAAGTCTGCTGGATTTCCCGACCTCGATGGTGCGGCGTCAGCAGTTGAAGGCGGTGCGGCATTCAGCGCCAAAGACTTTGACCCGTCTTCTTTTGATCCCAGGAACTACCGCATCACTTTCGAAGCAGATCCCACTTTGCCGACCAATTACAATGTCGGAAGCCGGGGTGTGATTCAGTTTCACAGCGCCCAACGCTGTCAAGATTTATATGCCCGCTTCCTCGCGAAGAAGGGCAAAGGCCAATAAAATTGAGGATGTTGAAACCGATATTTCCAAAGGCGCTCTGCAAGGCGCTGGGGATGGTCCTGCTTGCAGGGCTTGGCACCGCTCATGCGCAGGAAGTCTCCATTTCCCAAGGAGGAACCTACACAGGGTGTGATTTCTTTTTTGTGGACAATGGCCTCACCGCTGGAGATGCCACTCCCAATGCGGACTTTACCATGACCTTCTGTCCCGATATGGTGTCGGATCCGGTGATCAGCTTTTACTTCAACCTGTTCGCCTTGGGCGAAGGTGATGTGATGAACGTGTGGTTTTCTGACGAAGCCGTTGGAGCTCCAGATGGGGTTTACACAGGCTTCGATTTGCAGGGCGTGGACATCTGGAGCCAGATGGATGGCGTCACCAATGCTTCGGGATGCATCACCTGGCAATTCACCTCGGATGCCACGGACAATTCCAATTGGACGGCAGAGGTCGTCTGCGAGGAGCCATGCCAGCGCCCTGAAGCCAATGTGGTGACCACCATAGATGGGACGGAGGAGACGGTGCCCTTGCAGGTCTGTGCGGGTGAGGAGATTCAATTCGACGGCAGCGGGTCTACGGCCGCAGAAGAATTTTTGATCGCGACATGGGAGTGGGACTTTGACGACGGTACCACCGATGAGAGCGGTGCTGTGGTGACCCACAGTTTCGACGAGCCCGGCGCCTACAATGTGCAGCTGTTCTTGGTAGACAACAACGACTGTCCGAATGGCAACCTGGTCGACCACCTCATTCTGGTGTCGACGCCAACGAGTTTTGAAGGGACCACCCAAGACCTTCAAATTTGTGCGGGAGAAGAATACCCGGTCAATGGAGTGGCCGAGGGCATCACCTACGACAGCGAGCCACAAGTGGACCTCGGTGGCGGACTTTTCATTCCCGATGACCAGACCCAGTGCTTCAGTTCCTCCATCGTTTTGACCGCGTTCAATTCAGGACAAGTCATCCAGTCTGCAGACGACTTCGAGGACTTCTTTATCAACTTCGAACACAGTTTCATGGGCGACCTCACGGTCACCTTTATCTGCCCGGATGGCAGCTCCATGGGCGTGCACCAGCAAGGTGGCGGAGGGACCTTCTTGGGAGAGCCTGTAGACAACGATGGCGATCCCGACAATCCAGGTGTGGGCTATGATTATTTCTGGTCACCAACGGCCACCAATGGCACTTGGGCAGACAACGGAGGAGGGACACTGCCGAGTGGGACCTACGAATCTGATCAGCCTTGGACGTTGTTGGAAGGGTGTCCGCTCAATGGCACTTGGACCATCGAGGTATGCGACAGCTGGGGCTCCGACAACGGTTTCATTTTTGATTGGTACATCAATTTTGACCCCGAATTGTATCCAGAGCCCATCGTCTTTACGCCCCAAATCGGAGCCGACTGCGACAGCTCGTTCTGGACAGGTCCTTTCATTGTGGACGATGGAGGCGATTGCGACGGCATCACCATCCTCCCGGAGAACCAGGGGATTTTCGAATACGTCTACACGGCGACCAACGATTTTGGATGCACCTCTTATGACACCATGGTGGTGACGGTAGAACCTGCTCCAGAGGTCAGCCTCACAGCGCAAGAAAATTGGTGTGGCGTTCCCGTTGGCCTCAATGCCAATACCACAGGCATTCCATCCAACCTGAACGTCGAATGGACATGGGAGACCACGGGAGGCGAGATTGAGCCGGCTACCGGATCAAACAACGGTGCCACAGCGACGGTCGACGGCCTTGACAATCCGGTGGACGTCACCGTCACCATGAATTTGACTGGCGGAGACATCGACGAGTGCCTTGCCACGGCTACGGTGCCTGTGGGCATTTACGCCGTTCCTGAATTTGGACCTGACGAAGAAGTCTACGGACTGTGCATTGGCGACAACCACATTTTGGTGCCGCAACTGGCGCCCTCAGAATGGGATTTAGAATTCACTTGGAGCTCTCAAGAGAATGGCCCATTGGCAGAAACGGGGAGTTCGCTCACGGTGAACAGCACCGGCAATTATGATGTCGTGGTCAATATGGCGCCGCCCTGCATTGGAACCGATGCGATGAGTTTCAATGTCAACTTTGGCCCCTGTGCCATTGAGAGCATTCCCAATGTCTTTACGCCCAATGCCGACGGGGAGAACGACGCCTTCGAAATCAAAGGCAATGCCATCAGTTCCCTTGGCCCCACGATTTCAGTGTACAACCGCTGGGGTGAATTGATCCACTACGAGCAAGACTACGAAAACACATGGTCGCCCAACGAGGATGAGGTCTCAGGCGGGGTATACTACCTCACCTTGGACATCAATTCGTACTCGCTTCCCCTCGAAGAAATCGAGCACGACGGCGTCATTACCGAGATGGGTGATGGGTTCCGTTACGTCGGGTCTTTGCAGATCCTCAGGAACCGCCAATAAGCCCCATGGCACACCGCGACAGCATCGCGGAGGTTTCCGCATTGACGGCGGCGCTGGTAGAAGA
>DDCX01000088.1:4367-13012 GCA_002336475.1 Flavobacteriales bacterium UBA1995
AACCGGACGTCTTTCACTTTGGGGGGCAGGCCCACTTTGGAATTGACAGGCGAGTCCGGCGCGCCGGGTGCATTTCGGTCGGGCTCTGCCGTCCAGCTCACCTCGGATGACGGCAAAGGCGAAACCGCCTCTTACCGCGGCATTGTGCGGTCCGCAAGGGGCATGGACGCCGAAGTGGTCTTGGACGGTGAAGAAATCCCCGATCAAGCCACCCACAGGGCTTGGGTGATGGACGCCCGTTTTGATGAGCGCAGTTTCAAGGAAATGGCCCGGGCCTTATCCGACGTGCTCAATGCCGGCCGGGATGGAAAGCCGAGTCGGCTCGCAGCACTCAGGGAGGTGCTGTTGGGATACGCCCAGCCCGAACCTTCGACGCCTGAGCCTTTTGTGCATCCCAATCTGAATCCATCCCAGTGCGCAGCAGTGGCGTTCGCCCTGACCGCACGCGAGGTGACCACGGTCCACGGCCCTCCGGGGACGGGCAAGACGACCACCTTGGTGCAGTTGGTCAAATCGCTGGTCCGGCGCGGAGAGAAAGTCTTGTGCTCCGCCCCTTCTAATGCCGCTGTGGACCTCATGGTCGAACGGCTCAGCGCGGTGGGGCTCAAGGTGACCCGCATTGGCCACCCCATGCGGATTGATCCCGCTGTGGTAGACCGTTCTTTGGACCGGCTGGTCGAGGCCGACCCTGACCATAAGCAGGTCAAGCTGTACCGTCGGCAGGCCGAGGAGGCCGCCCGCGAGGCCGAAAAACAATTTCGCTCCTTTGGCGCAGATCAACGCGCCGCCCGCCGTGAGGCCTATGCCGAGGCACGGGCATTGCGCAAAGAGGCCAACCATTTGGAAGCCTTTCTGGCCGAACGGGCTGTGGATGCTGCTGAAGTGGTCTGTTGCACCTTGGTGGGTGCTGCGGACCGTCATTTATCTGGGCGGAAATTCGGGACCCTCGTCTTGGACGAGGCCGGCCAGGCCCTGGAGCCGGCGGCTTGGATTCCCATTCGGGCAGCGGATCGCGTGGTATTGGCTGGTGACGCCGCACAATTGCCCCCTACGGTTAAACACCCTGCTGCCATCAAGGCGGGCTTGGGGGTGAGCCTGCTCGAAAAGGCCATCGGCCGCGACCGAAACGTACACCTCCTCGACACGCAGTACAGAATGCACGCCGACATCATGGCGTTCCCCAATGCCCGCTTCTACGGCGGCCAATTGATGGCACACGAAAGTGTTGCCGATGCCACGCTGGGGGACCTTCCGCCATTGACTTTCATCGATACTGCAGGCAGGGGATGGGAAGAAGAGCGGTCATCGCCGGAAGCAGACAAGACCGGGCGCTCTCACGCCAGTGTATGCAACCCAGAAGAAGCGGGCTTTACGGTCGACCGGGTGCGCGAACTGCTGAAAGCACAACCGACGGCCACCATCGGTGTCATTGCCCCATATCGCGCCCAGGTTACCCTGCTCGAAGCGTTGCTCCACAGTGAACGAATCGAGGCCGAAGGGCGCTTGACCATTCAGACTGTGGACGGGTTCCAAGGTCAAGAACGCGACATCATGGTGATCGGGCTTACCCGTTCCAATGAAACGGGTACAGTGGGCTTCCTTGCTGAATACCGGCGCATGAACGTGGCCATGACCCGCGCCAAGATGCACCTGCTGATCGTCGGAGACAGCGCCACCTTGGGCAGCGATGACTTCTACGCTGCGTTCACCGCGCAATGCGAGGCTGACGGCGCCTACCGTTCCTGCTGGGAATGGGCTTGATGCGGTCCTGCAGCAACCGATGCCTTACCGTGGCGGATCAACCGACCTCGCCTGTGTCCGGATCTACGCCAGCGGGCACCGCCTCCTCGGCGGCGGGCTTGGCGATGGAGGGGTGGTCGGCGGGCACGGCGCCGTATCCATCAGCAGCGGTCATGTTGGTTGAGCCTTCCTCACCTTGGGGGTAGATCTCGCTGATTTTGGTGTAGTTGATGGCCGGAATCAAGAAGCCAATTCCGGATCCCTTGAGGAATTCCTTGGTCTTGTCATAGGCATCCTTCACGTCGTCTGCAGAAAACAAAAAGTACTGGTTGGATTCCTTCTCCTTGCCGCTCCGTTCATCGAAGCTGGTGAGGGCCACCTTGATGCGGAACCACTTGTCGCCAGTGTCCCAGCGCACCACCTCTGCATAATTGCTCTTGGTGATGGACTGCACCTCGAAAGGGCCGGTGCAGACATCCGTGACGATGCCCACGAGGCGCGCCTCAGCTTCGGTGTAGGTATAGGCGTCCAGCAACAGCTGGTCGGTGGTCTTTTCTTCGCTTCCGTCGGCGCCGTGGCGCACGTATTTCACCACGCAGGTGAACCAATTTCTGGTCATGTTGATGGGTTCAATGATTGTTCTATGCGCTCCATGACTTCGGTGGCCACACGAAGGGCCGCAAGGCCGTCTTCGAGGGGCACCCTGCAGGGCGTTTGGCCGCTACATGCAGCGTGAAAGTCGGCCAGCTCATCCGCAATGGCGTTGGCTTCTCCGACTTCGGGTTCTTCGATGTGCAACCTCCGCGCATTGCGGCCAGGGACGTCGAGGTAGAGGCCATAGGGGTCGCGCTCGGTTCCTTCGGCAACGTCCTCGAGCTTCATCACTTGGGCGCTCCGGTTGAGCAGGTCTACAGAGAGGTAGGCGTCGGGCTGGAAGAGCCGCACCTTGCGCATGGGGTTGATGCTCACCCGGCTTGCGGTCAGGTTGGCGACGGCACCGGAGGAAAATTCCAAGCGCGCATTGGCGATGTCGACGCTGTCACCAACCACCGCCACGCCATTGGCCGCCACGCGGGTCACCTCGCCCTCCAGAACATGAAGCGCCAGGTCGATGTCGTGGATCATGAGGTCCATGACGACAGGGACGTCGAGGCCGCGTGGATTGAAGGGCGCAAGCCGGTGCGCCTCGATGAAGCGGGGGGTCTGCAGGTGGGCGCGTGCGGCCTCGAAGGCCGGGTTGAAGCGCTCCACATGGCCGACTTGGACCACGCGCTGTGCACGGTCCCGCGCAGCAACAAGGGCTTCCGCCTCCTGCAGGTGATGCGTCACCGGCTTCTCAATGAAGCAGTGCACGCCCCGGTCAAGGGCCAACTCCGCCATGCGCGCATGCAAGGGGGTTGGGGTCACAATGGCAACCGCATCGACTGCGTCGAGCAAAGCCTCAGCAGTGGGGTAGGCCACAGGGGTGGTGGGCCACAGTCCGTCCTCTGCCGCCTTCTTGACTTCGATCAATGCGGCTTCGTCAGGGTCGTAAAACCCCACGGTGTCCCAACGGTCTGCCAGAGATTGCAGACAGCGCAGATGGATGCGGCCCAAATGGCCAGCTCCGATCACTCCTATGCGCAATGGGGAAGACATGGACGAACGAAGGTACCCGGTGTGCTTCCCCCGGGCGTCATGTTGGCAAGGCACAATTTCCACATCGAATCCCGGTTCGGGGTTGGGTATTTTGGTCAGCCCATGTCCGCATCAGCAGCCAACCTCACCGACAGCTACCGCCACAAAGGCCTTCGCCGTGAATTGTTGGGCAAACTCAGGGCCATGGGCATCGCTGACGAAGCGGTGCTCGAAGCCATGGACCGGGTGCCGCGTCACTATTTCATGGACGACGCGTTCATCCATTTTGCATACGACAACAAGGCCTTTCGCATCGGCGCGGGCCAGACCATCAGCCATCCATATACGGTCGCGCGCCAGACAGAACTGCTCGCTTTACCCAAAGGGTCCAATGTGCTCGAAATCGGAACGGGCAGCGGCTACCAATGTGCCGTACTGACGGCCATGGGCTACAAAGTGCATAGCATCGAACGGCAAAAAGCGCTGTACGATTCGACCACGCCTTTCCTCAAGAAGATGGGCTTCAGGGCGCACTGTTATTATGGCGATGGCTTCAAAGGCAAGCCTGTGTTCGCGCCTTTTGATGGGATTTTGGTGACCTGCGGCGCGCCCTTCATCCCTGAGGCGTTGTTGGGTCAGCTGGCCATCGGGGGACGCCTCATCATTCCTTTGGACGACCCCAACGCGGGGGAAGGAAAGCAGATCATGACGGAAGTTCGGCGTGTAGAAGAAGCGACATTCACGCGACAAACGCATGGCACTTTTGCCTTTGTTCCCATGCTCGCAGCCCGCTCGGGCCATTCGGGTTAATCACACAGCTCGCCAAAGCCGGCCAGTACCCCCAACACGTCAGAGACGGTCACGATGCCGTCAAAATCAATGTCTCCTGGGCATTCCAAGAGGTTGGACACACACTGCCCGAGGGCGGCATCCCAAACCGTTCCTGTTCCACAGGCATCTCCGTCACAGCACATGATGCTCCCACATGCCGAGGGGGGCGTGGGCAGTGGAGTGCAAACATTGCCAAAACTCCCCAGCGTCGTGAGGATGTCCGTTACTGTGATCATGCCATCGTAATCGACATCACCTAAACATTGCAACTGGACAGAGAGGCACAATCCCGTGGCGACATTCCAGAATGTTCCGGCGCCGCAAGCCGCCTCGCCACAAGCTTCTTCGTCGTCACAAACGCCGTTGTTGTTGGCGTCTGCCAGGCAACTTCCTCCACAAATGTCGAGTGCGTCATCGTACTGACATCCACCATCGTCGGTGGTGGCGGTTTCGTCATAGTTACAGGCCAATGGGTCAGTGCACCCCAACAGTTCAGCGCTGTCGTTGCACAAGCCTGGCAATTCAATGTTGGCGGTGTAATTCACAATGCCAGAGGTAGACCAAGCGTTGACCACCTCTAGGGTCCAGTTGCCTGCCCCCGTGAGAGGTGATGAAGCCAAATTGATGGTGGCGCTGTACGTGCCTGATGCAGAGACGTTCCAGCCGCCGGGCCATGTGCCTGCACCGGTGTATCCCAGCGATTGGTCATACCCTCCGATTTCTATGCATTCTCCGGAAGGAGAGCAGAGTCCAATCAACATGTCCCCAGCCCATGAACCGCTGCTCTGTGCATTGTTGAAGTCCAGGGTAATGTTGAGGCCAAGGGCGGTGCCTGAAGCGCTAAATGTGGCGGTTTCAACACCTCCTCCAGCCAGAGCAGTTGTGATTTCAGGAACGGCAAACCCTCCGATTAATCCCCCGTCTGTTCCGCATTCAGAACAGTCGTCAGGAAAGATGCATCCATCGTTATTGGTGTCTCCAGGCGTGTAGTTGCACGCTTGTGGGTTTCCGCAAAAGAGGCTGGTGGTTTCGGTGACAAGGTCCCCGCATGTTCCGATGCAGGAGGCGCTGTTAAAAGTGGGAATGAGCGCGTTGTTTTCTACCGTCGGATGAAAAACAAGGTTTTTACTGCCGCCGGCAATGGCGTGGCAGTAGCTCATGATGGTGCCCAGTTGACCAGTGGGGTTGTTTGTAAAGCCGGTACAATCGCCTTCATAACTGCCGCAATTGTCGATGGGGCCACCGGGCCAGCCGCACCAGTGGGTGTGGTTGGCTCCACAATTGTGACCCATCTCGTGGGCGACCACGTCCAGGTTCCAGGCGTAGGTGTTGATGTTGTAGCTCGTGGTGCTGGAAAGGTTGCCGCTGACACCAGCATTGAAGCTGTTGCACAGGCCATTGAGGTATGCGATGCCACCGGTCCCAATGTTGGTCCGCATGGTCAAGAAGTGTTTCAGGTCCAGCGGTATGCTGTTGAAATTGGGGTTGTTGTTCCACTCTGAATTAAATGCGCCGAGCAGTCCGCCGCCGTCGTTGACGACAGAAGCATAAGGGTCAGGAGAAGTCCAAACGTGAATGAACCGTGCTTCAAGGGTGACCAGGTCGTTGAGCTCGTTGCGGTAAATCTCGTCTACTGAGGCCATGATGGCCAGGGCCCAATCCACGGCGTCGGTGACATCCGAGCCCAGCGCATTGTAGGTGAATTGGTCAATTTCAATGCCGACTTCGACACATTCCAACAGGGAGGAGCTCCTCATTTGTGCTGCAGAGCCGTCCGCATTGGGAAGGGGGGCAGCGTCTTCAACACCACAGGTAAACACCCGGTCGTCCATTGATGCATCCACGGGGAAAAGAGCGTGCCAGCCATCACCGCGGTGATTGACTTCCCATCGCCGACCGTCAAGGGAAAAACTGCAGAGCACATGGTCCTTCATTAGGATGAGGGTGCCCTGAGCATCGTTTCCCTCCATGCCATAGGTGACCAGACGCGGTGTGATCTCCACGGTATGAAATCCCGAGTCATCCGTAACGGCAATTTCGAGGTGTTCCGAGCGGTTCTCGAACTGCTTGAAGCGAAGGGTTCTGACGGTTCCATCTGGAAAAGGCACGGACCAAGTAAACCTCTCGGGTGCTGCAGCTTTAAAGGCTGTGAAGGCCGAAGCATCCAATTTCAAGCCGCGTGTGGCTGCAACTTCTGAGGTGGGGCTCAGTGCTGCAGGCAACGTTTTGACATCCAAGAAGTCCACTGGATTGACCCACTCCTGTGCGGAGAGGTTTGCAGTGAGCACCAAGAAAAACAAAAGAATGCAACGGGAGAATGCCATGAGATCCAAGCTAACCCTGATGCCATGAATTCTCACCATCGGTGACAAATGTCACCTGGGCACGGATCGGCCATCACAGAACACCCCTCCCTGGGCGCACGATGACCGCTTCGTTTTCTGTGCAGTCGATCACGGTGGAGGCCTCAATGTGTCCAATGCCTCCGCCTACAACAGCGTCGACTTGAGCAGCATATTTTTCGTGGACCAGGCCCGGGTCGGTCATGTATTCGATGTCCGTTGAATCTCCGTGCACCGAACTCACAACAAGCGGTTTTCCCAAGGCTTCCACCAGTGCCTTCGGGATGTTGTGGTCGGTGATTCTAACACCCACTTCCCGCTTGGACTTTCTAAACAAACGGGGCACCTGAACGCCCGCATTCAAAATGAAGGTGAAGGGACCCGGAAGGGAGCGCTTCATGAGTTTAAAAGTGGGTTGTGGTACAGGAGCTGTGTAGTCACTGACTTGACTCAAGTCCTTGCATATCAAGGAGAAATTGGCTTCGGACAAGGAGATGTCACGGATGCGGGCCATTTTCTCCAAGGCCTTTGAAGAGCCCAACGCACAGGCAAAGCAGTACACGGAATCGGTGGGGATGATGATGACCCCATTCTTTTCTAAAAGGGCCGCAACCTGGGCGATTTTACGCTCTTCTGGCGTTTCGGGATGGATGTCAATGAGCATCCCATTAAGGTCGTCAGAATGTGCCGTTAGACCATCATAAAATCTATCAAAATCAACCGGCGCATCGCACACATGTGAGTGCGCCAGGCATGAGCAGCAAACGCCCAGTTGGAATGGCCTCTCCGCACCGGGTGCAAAGTCCGAAACGGTCTTCGCCCAGCCTCTGCAGTGCGCGGTCCAATCCCGCCCTCAATTTTTCTGCCTGTCGCAGCGCTGCCTCGTTGACGGATTTGTTGTTGATGGCGTCCATCCGACTGACCCTTCCGATCGCCTCACTGGGAGGGATGGGTTTGGTGAGTTCCCGGTATTCCAATATCCGAGCATCCAACTCTTCGGCCTTCTTGTGGATGGCCGCCTTGATGTTTTCTTTCTCGTCGTTGGAAAGCATGTGGCAATTAAACCCATCTTTTGCGGACACGTCATACATACATGCGATTCATTGTCTTTGGTCTTGGGATTTTCCTGTCACTTTCTGTTCAATCACAACCTGAACTCCAAGCTTGGTTGCTCAATACTGACGGCGCCACCGGTCAGTATTGGAATGGCAACAACCTCGTCCAAATGCAGGACGAATGCGATGTCCAATTGGTCCAATACAGCAACGACTTTGTGTACGTTCATGCCTTTGGAATACCCAGGTACCCCACCGCTCCCTTCCCCGATGGGAATCCATCCCAGGCCACGGCCCAGGACTACCTGTTTCAGATCCCGCGCAACCCGGTTGAAGGTTCCACAGGAGGCACAGCGACGGGGTTGGGGCATACCGGAGTGCTGATCAACGGCGTGGTCATTTTCAATGCGCAGGACGCCTTCAGCTACAACAACCAAGGCGTTTGGCACCAGAACGGAGGGTTCTTCGAAAACGATGGTTTTGACTGCGCCAAAGGCCACCCGGCCATGGGGCAATACCACCACCACCAGGTGCCCACCGCTTTTGACGACAGCTTCGCGCCTACAAGTGATGTCTGCGAGGATTACCCCAGCGGGGCGCTTTTCACCATCGACATGGAAGCGCACAGCCCCCTCATTGGATATGCGTTCGACGGTTATCCGATTTATGGCCCCTACGGTTACGCCAATGCAGACGGCACCGGGGGCTTGGCCCGCATCGCCACCAGCTGGCAGCTGCGGGACATTGCCGTTCGCCAAACCCTGCCCGATGGTACGCAGCTCGCGCCCAACCAGTACGGTCCAGACGTGGGGGAGATGGTTACGCCTCCGATTCCTCCGGGCGCATCGCCCATCGCAGCGGTGCTCGGTGCTTACATCGAAGACCATGAATATGTGGAGGGTTCCGGACACCTCGATCAATTCAACGGACGTTTTGCCGTGACACCGGAATACCCGGAGGGCACTTACGCCTACTACGCTACAGTGGACGAAAACCACAATGGCCAGTATCCCTATTTCTTTCCGGCTTACCGCGGCGTGGTGGAGACGGACAACTTCGG
>DDCX01000131.1:0-919 GCA_002336475.1 Flavobacteriales bacterium UBA1995
GAGAGAGAAGTACCCCAAACTAGAAATCCTCGAAGAGAACTAAGAAGAAGAGGTTGCCCCTCTTACATGGCGCTAGCAGCCCATATAAAAAAGAGCTTCCATGAAAAAGGCCATCCGAACGGGATGGCCTTTTTCATGCTTCATGGCGTTGATCGACTCAGGCCATTTGTGCGATGCGCTCGCTCTCGAGGTTCAATGCTTCACGCCCTTTCTTGGTCAACATGTAGCCGCTCTTATTCTGAATCATACCATCGAGATACAGGCGGGTGATTCGCTCTCCAATGCGCGCTTGACCCACGCTCAGGGTAACATCACCTTCGATGCGCTTCCAAAAGTTGCGCTCTAGCGCAGACAAACGAATGTGCTCTTGCAGTTCTTTTTTGTGCTGCTGAACGATGTCCAGGATCATCAAATCGTGCTTGTCCATGAGTAGCGATGTTTCTATGCTGTAAACTTTCGAGGGAATTCCCCACTGACATCGGCAAAGTACTCCATGGCGTCAATGAATAAATAATTTTTCAGGGGGCAGATATGGACAAATTGTCAACGCCAAAGCCGGCTCTGTATAACACAGGTTCAATTGTTGTAACTAAACACCCGACTGATGTACGCGAGGTCGCGCTGAGGGAATTTGCTGGGTGTAAATGGCGTGTTGCAGCGAATGCGCTTTTCTGGTCGTGCCACTCGGATGAGTTGAATGGAAATTCCACGCGCATGCGCTTGATCAATGAGTTGCACAAGGTGTTCTGTTCTGTAGTCAACGAGGATCAAGTCGTGCAGGGGAAGTGGGGCAGATTCTATGGATCCGAATGGAACCGCCGCCCAGATTCCCGAGAAACTCAACTTGTGTTCAACGACAGAAGTCACCCATTTCTCAGCATCCAGTCCTGGCCCCAGAATCAGTAAGGCTTGATGACCC
>DDCX01000131.1:981-3101 GCA_002336475.1 Flavobacteriales bacterium UBA1995
GAACGGCTCATAAGGGCGTCGTGAGGTTCCATGGGCCTCGTCGGGTCGGTG
The DNA here is from genome assembly GCA_002336475.1 of Flavobacteriales bacterium UBA1995. Classification (GTDB taxonomy): domain Bacteria; phylum Bacteroidota; class Bacteroidia; order Flavobacteriales_D; family Sanyastnellaceae; genus UBA8752. The sequence continues at coordinate 1,033 of DDCX01000131.1, forward strand.
TCTCCATGGCCGATTGCAACTCCTCCAAAAACGTCTGTCTTGAGATGTGGTGGGCACCCATTGAGGCCAAGTGAGGATTCATGATTTGGCAGTCGATCCAATCGAAATTTAGTCCGCAGAGGTGATGGGCCAGTGTGATGAAGGCCGCCTTGCTTGCGTTGGATTCTTGAGCAAACATGGATTCTCCGAAAAACATGCTCCCAAGAGAAACACCGTAGAGGCCACCTACCAATTCGCCCGCAGCATTCCATGCTTCAACGCTGTGCGCAAAACCCAGTTTGTGCAAAGCGATATAGGCTTGAATGAAATCATCGGTGATCCAAGTTCCTTCTTCCGGGCGTCTCGCGCAGCCATTGATGACCCCTTCGAAGTGGGTGTCGGTTGTGATGGTGAACGTTTCTTTGCGCAGGACAGCACGCATGCTTTTGCTCACTTTGATGTCTTTGGGCCGCAGCGCAGCGCGGGGGTCGGGACACCACCATAACAAAGGGTCTTCGGGTGCGGACCATGGGAAGATGCCCCGCTCGTATGCGAGCAGCAGCCGATCGGGCGACAAATCGCCACCAATGGCCACCAGGCCATCCTCTCGAAACTTATCCGCTGGCGGAAACCAACACTCTGATCCCAATTGGTACACGTGATGACGAAATTAGGGCCAGCGAACCAAGCAGCACGAAGCATGACGGAGAAGGAAGCACAGGGGTCAAGTATGGATTGGAAGGCTTGGGAAGCCGCGGGCCATCCATTGCCAGGAGAACAAGCTCATGCTTCCATGATGCCCTATGCTCGGTCTTCTGCAGATGAGGCCAGGCGTAGAGGTCAAGCGGGTAAGGATTTTCGCGAAGCGGCAGTTTTGATTGGTTTGGAGGCCAATGGGACCATCACTTTAATTGAACGGACTCCAGAAAAAGGTCCCCATGGAGGTCAGATGGCTCTTCCTGGTGGTGCAAGAGAGCCTGGAGAAAGTATGGTGAATTGTGCCATTAGAGAGTGGAGGGAAGAGTTGGGGTTGCCAGAATCTTGCCGGCCCTTGCAACCGCCAGTGGCGCTGACAGAGGTTCATGTGGTTCCGAGTAATTTTATTGTCCGGCCCTTCGTAGCACCGGTTCAACTGCCGGAAATATTGGCGCCAGACCCCATCGAGGTGGCTGTGGTTCATCGCATCCAAGTCTCTGATCTTGTGGGGGCTCGCCACCGCACTGAGCAGCCTGTTCATGTTCACATGCCGGGTTCGGCACCTTTTCAATGGACCGCTCCTGGTTTTGCATTGCCGGGGGTGCCTTTCGTTTGGGGGGCAACGGCATTGATGCTTTCTGAGGTGGCCGCGTGGTATGGTCAGTGGGCCGTCGCCCGCTCATCAATGTAACTTTGTCGCATGGAAGCAGAGAAGGCCGCGTCACTGGCGAAATTGCACAAAGGATTGCACTCACCAATTGCGGAGCAGCGCGATGCCGCCCTAAAGGGTGTCTCCGAACTCGGTGAGCTCGAGACCATCGCGGAGCTCGTTCGCCTGCGGGGCGAAACCGATGAAGCCAGTGTCAAAGAGCAAGTGGGCAAGCTACTCAGGGGGCTCAAGCTCGAGGGGGCTGGCAGCACCTTGTTGGAAGTGGCTTTGCTTCCTGAAAATGCCGATCAATTGGCCGATTTGCTGGGTTTCTTATGGGAATGTGGGGGGAGCGCCGAAGGCCAGTTGCGCACATTGTCCACCCGCGCGGTAGAGCACGGAATGGCCGTCATGGTCGAAGCTTTGACGCTGTTCGAGGCATTGCCTGAATGGTTGGATGATGAAGCTGACTTACTGGATGCCATGCTCATTCTCCAACAAGGCCGAGCGGCCCTGCAGGGAGGAAATGCAACCGCAGAGCAGGAGATGCTCAAGTTGATGCTCGCAGAATTGATGCAGCGAGAGCGGGCGTGACCGTCAAGTTTGCATAACGCCCGTTCTGTATGGGCCTTCGGGAGGAGCGCCATCCGCCAACGCAATGCCTTCTGAGATCCACTGTCTGGTGTCCCTCGGGTCGATGATCGCGTCTACCCAAAGGCGGGCCGCAGAATAGTATGGAGACACC
>DDCX01000113.1:0-2669 GCA_002336475.1 Flavobacteriales bacterium UBA1995
TCATCCGTGCCCACCGCGAACTTCTCGTCGGTCACCGATGGCTTCACCGTGACCTTTACCAACTCTTCTTCCAATGCCACTTCATACAGCTGGGATTTCGGAGACGGGGCCATGAGCTCGGAGACCAACCCTGTGCACACTTACGGCGCGGACGGAAACTACACAGTGACCCTCACTGCCTATGATGATGCCGGTGGAAGCAATTCCATCTCTCAGGACGTCGCCATCAGCTCAGCCATCTTTAGCCCAGACGTACTCTCAGACGCCGACGGCAAAGCATGGAGGCTCGACGGAGAAGCCAGCTACTATGTCGGACCTTGCCAAGGCTGCAACGATTGGTGGGGTGGCATTGACGCCAACGGTGTCATTGAGCGCGCTTGCCAATTGGACGACGAGTGGATCTTCTTTGACGATGGCACCATGGAGTACACCACAGAAGGATTTGTCTGGGCAGAAAACTACCTGGGCGCAAGCGGCGAGTGTCTTGACGAGACTTTGCTCGCATCTCCTTTTGATGTGTTTGGCGCTGGAACACACGCTTTCACCGCCACTGATTCAGAGGTTACTGTGAATGGACTCGGTGCATTCATTGGATTCAACAAAGCCTACAATGGAGGTGAATTGCCCAACGATGCCACGGGCACGCCGGTCAGCACCATCACTTACGAGGTGTTTGAATACAGCAACATCAATGGTGAAGAGAAGGTCACCATCACCGTCGACTATGGGGCCAACCCAGAGGAGGCGTATTGGACTTTCCGCCTGATCGCCCAATAAGCGCAGGTACTCAACCTCTTTGGAAAGGGAATCGGTCTTGACCGGTTCCCTTTTTTCATGCCCCAACTTTTGGCAAAGGGTCCTCGTGCCAAATAGACTTCAAGCCTATTGCTGGCGGAGCAGCAGGCATTTCACTGCTGGTGCTGCAGGCGTTTCACTGGGGGAGCAGCAGGCATTGCAATGCTGGAGCAGCAGGCGTTTCAATGCTGGAGCTCCCGGCGTTTCCTCAAAGTAGACCCCGAAACACCTGGACGCTGTAACCGTCACCAAAGACCGTTACGGCAAGCCGAAATCAAGCTAAAGGAGATCAGCGAATGGGCTTGAGGAACCGCCCCGTATTGATGGTTCCATCCTCACGGTGCACGAACACCTCATAAACTCCTGCTGCAAGCCCTTGCAGTGACAGGGTCTCTTCGATGTTCACCACATCGAAATAAGTCTCTCCAAAAACCGGACGGCCCTGGGCATCGTAAATCGACAGGGTCAAATTTTGAGGAAAGAAGACTGAGAATGCCACCGTCACCTGACCCGTTTGCACGGGATTGGGATAGGCCAGCACCGATTGGAATGAGGTAAAACCAGGCTCATCCACTTCGTCTTTGTAATCGAATTCGTACCAATTCAAATTGAACGGCGCCTCTTGCACAATGACGCGCAACGTGTAAATCCCAGCGTCAATGTTGACCTCCCGGGTCGATGTGGACCACGTCTGCCATCCACCTGTGGCAGCCAATTGGAAATTGCCAAGGCCGGTTACCTGACCGTCCTCGCCCACCAACTCCATGGACAAAGCCCCCGACTCTTCTGATGCCGTGCGGATGTTGACGTCATAATCGCCGGAGTAGCGGACGTTGACCTTGTATTCCATCACGTCACCAGCATCAAGGAAACCCACATTTTGGCCTCCTCCATTGTCACTGGTCGCCTCCAATTCTACCCCTGTCTGCTGGCTGAATTCCTCCGCCTCGATCCAACCTGGAATCGCAAAACGGAAATCGAGGTCGTTGAATACCTCTGCATTTACGAATGCCGCAAGGTCACCTCCGCCCGGCTCCATCACCGTATTGCCGTTGTACGACAATGTCAATTCCATCGTAGCGTCCATGCCCTCTTGCACATCCAAGACGATCACACGATCTGCCTCCGGATCCGCCTGCATGGCCAACAAGGTCAATGGCGTGCCGTCCGCATACAAGGTGAAGTCCTCAACAGCATCCAACAAGGGCAATTGCAGAGGCTTGTTCAAGGTCACCGCCACCTGTTGTGGCCCCAGAGTCTTGGCGTTGACCATGTTCAAGTCGACATCGGCAGCAGGTGTTCCAGTAAATGAAAAGTCAAAGTGGCTCACCTCAAACCCGCCTTCATCGGCCCAAAACACCAAGCCCACAGGACCTTCCTCGAGGTACACGTCTTCCACGGTTACCGTTTGCCATCCGCCGGGGATTCCAGACAGTGGCAACTCCACATAGCCCGAGACGTCGCCGCCTTCTGTTTCAAAATGCACCAAACCTGGGGTCTCACCTACAGACACGCGCATCCGGATGTCAAAGAGCCCGCCAGACTGCACATCAACGGTGTACTTCATCCACTCGTCTGTAGCCAACCAACTCACCTTGTAGCCATTGCTGTGAACAGGGTCTGTTGCAAACGTGATGTCAACACCATCGTTGCGGTACTGCCAGCCCGAATTCCATTCGGTGTAATTGCCAGAGCTCACATGGTAGTTCGCCACCTGAATGTCGCCGTATGCAGCCCCCACAACGCCCATATCAAAATCGGTAGCGTGAATGATGCCAGGCACCTGTTGATCAGCGTCAAATGGAATAGACGTGTCCAATTGAACCTGACGGAACATCGCGTCCACCACATTGAGCTGCTTGACGCAATGCTCA
>DDCX01000113.1:2675-18405 GCA_002336475.1 Flavobacteriales bacterium UBA1995
TGGTATTCAGGACTCTTCTCAATGGAGAGCGGCGCGGAAATGCTCGCCACTTTTTTCAAGGGCCACCACGCCCATCCAATCTGCAAATCCTCCAGCAAGTGGATGGCATCGCGGAACCAGACATTGGAGTTCTCTCCACTCTCACCGAGGTACAGCGGAACGTTGTAAGCACTGCGGATGCTGGTGGCAAAATTCATGGAACCCTCATCGTTGTAGCTCCAATACTTGTGAGGTGAGTACACCAACTGGTCATCCCAAGGCGGCGTCAAACCTGAAAAATCATTGGCCCACCAATTGCCCTCAATGAAGATGATGTGATCGGGGTCAACGGAACGGATGCTGTCTGTGCACTGCACATACAAGCTGCGCAGCGCTGTGCCTCCAGGTAAATCCCAATTGGGCTCGTTGAGCAGGTCATAACCCGCCACCCAATCTTCATCGACGTAGTGTTCGGCCAAACGCTTCCACAAGGCGGCCATTTTATTCCGGTTATCCACGCTCTCCCAGAGCGATGGCTTGGTGGGGTCATAGTCTGAAATGGCCGCATCGTACCCCTGTCCTCCAGGGGCGCCATGCAAGTCCAGCACGACATACATCTCATTTTGCTTGCACCAAGAAATGAGGCTGTCACTCAATTCAAAACCAAGCTCGAGCCAGGTGTTTTCGCCCGGTACAGGCTCCTCCTCGATGGGAAGGGTAAACAAGTTGTAGTGCATCGGCAGACGCACAGAATTGAACCCCCATGATTTCATGGCGTCGATGTCGGCCTTCGTCACATGGTTTTGGAGCCAAGCGGTGTAGAAATCGTCGGTCGCCTCCTCGCCAATCAGTTGCTCAATTTTATTTCGGATTTCGAACTGCGCATTGGCAAAACCCGCAGTTTGAAGCATGTATCCCTCTTGGAGCATCCATCCTCCAAGTCCCATCCCCCTCAACAAAACGGCATCTCCGGCTTCATTCACAATCAAGGGGCCATCGGTTGAAAGTCGGTGCTGGCCGGCGACAGACAAGGGGGCCATCAGCGCAATAAACAGTGCAGCAAAAACACCATGCCGCAAGACAATGTGGAGATTAACCATAGGTCGAAAATAACGCTTCCGAAAGAGGTTCGTGTAGAAAACACACTTTATGTCCTTGCCCAACATTACAGGCGGGTTGTTCAAGGGGACAAAGCCACACAAATCCATCACCACCCCGCCTACACAAGTCTATCTTTGCTGCCGACGCTGCTAGGAAAATGAAAACAATACTCACGTTAACCGCTGTTGCCGGCTTGATTTTCTTCTCGGGATGCAAGCAAGATGAAGCCCCCGTGGTCGTTCCCGAAATCCAGTTTCCCATTGACATCAGCGGCTTGGAAAACGAGGAGAACCGGTTCTTTGAGTTTCCACTGGTCATGAACCAATCGACGACCAGAGACGTCATTGTTTACTTCGAAACCCGTCCCATTACTGCGGAAGAAAATTCCGATTACATCCCAGTACAAGACTCATTGATCATCCGCTGTGGCACAGCCTCAGCCACCATTTCCGTAGAAATCGTAGTCGATGAATTCACAGAAGAAGACGAGCAATTTCGAGTGGTCATCACAGGCACCAGTGGAGCATTCCTCGTTGGCGGAGTGCAAGAAGCCACCGGCACCATCCTCAACGATGACACCCTCATCGGTGTCACTGACGCCGGTTACGTTTCAGCAGAAAGCTACCCGGGCAAATCATTGGTATGGTCCGATGAATTCAACGAGACGTCCATTGACCTGCAAAACTGGACTTACGACCTTGGGGCCAGCGGATGGGGCAACCAAGAGCTTCAGAATTACACTTCAAACGACGAGAATTCATACGTGTCCAACGGCAACCTGTTCATCGTCGCCAAAGAAGAGGGCATCCACTACACATCGGCCCGCATGAAGTCCATCGGATTGCAAGAATTCCAATATGGCCGCATTGATGTTCGCGCCATCCTCCCCTTCGGCCAAGGCATTTGGCCAGCCATCTGGATGTTGGGCGCCAACTTCCCTAACTCGGGTTGGCCCTCTTGCGGTGAAATTGACATCATGGAGCTGTTGGGATCCTCCCCCAGTACGGTGCACGGTACCATCCACTTTGGCGCTGACTGGACGCAGCACAATTACGTCGGACAAGGGACCAGCCTTCCCTCCGGCGAGACTTTTGCAGATGAATTCCATGTGTTTTCCATCGATTGGAATGAAGACGGCATCACCTGGTTCATCGATGACCAGCCCTTTTACTCGGTCACTTCAACGGTGACCGGGGGCCAGCCCTATCCCTTTGACAACCCCTTCTTTTTCATCCTCAATGTGGCTGTGGGGGGACAATGGCCAGGTTATCCCGACGCCACCACCACCTTCCCTCAATTCATGGCCGTCGACTACGTGCGGGTATTCCAATAACCTGTCCCAGCAAAAACGGCTGCGACCCCGTTGAGGAGGACCGCAGCCGTTGCATTTGCCTTGAGGGCATTATCCCCCAACGTGAGACCCGTCGCAGTAAGGAGGGTTCTTGGTCTTTTTGCACGCGCACAGGGCAGCCTTACCGTCTTTCTTGGCCCCAAATACATGGGGTGCAAACTGTGTTCCGCGATGGGCACCGTTGCACCAAGGTTGGTTTTCAGACCGACCACAAGAGCACCATGCGTAGGTGGCACCCTCCTTGAGGTCTTGCATAACAGGAGCCGTACCCCCAGATTCTGGCTTATCCATATCCTAGATTACTTGGTCTCGAGATGCACAGTAAGGGTAATCTCATCCAAGATGGCCTCGTCACCCAAGTTGTCAAAGAAGGAGCCCGAGCCGTAACGCACATTGAATGCCGCGCGGTCAATGACCAGCACAGCATCATACCTGCCATCTAGCTCCACCACCTCAAAGTTGACCGGCTTGGTCTCGCCTTTGATGGTGGCTTCGGCGTTGACAGTGGACTTGCCCCCTTGAAACGGTGTTGCAGACTTGATCTCGAGCTTGGCCGTCGGGAATTTCTCCACGTCAAAAAAGTCCGCAGACTTCAAGTGACCCATGAGGTTCGCTCCTACAGTTTCGGGCAAGTCCGCATTGGTCATGCTGTTCATGTCTATGGTAAAAGACCCCCCTACCAAAGCACCAGATTGAAATTCAAGTTCACCCGATGTGACGGCGATGTTGCCATTGTGCATTTTGCCAAGTGCATTGCCTCCGTCCCAGCGAATGCTTGAAGATGGAGCGTTAATGCGAACGGATTGTCCGAAGATGGAGCCACTGACCAACAAGAGTGCGGCCAGGGTTTGAATTGCTTTGTTCATGACAGAATAAATGTTTGGGGTAAAGCTCATCCCCAGCATTCCGTCGGCACTTCGCATAGATTACTTTCTGTCGTCCTTGACCCGGTCACTTCGAAGTTTGCTCAATGCCTGAGGTGTGATTCCCAGATAAGAAGCAATCAATTTTTGAGTGATGCGCCCTGACAACTCCGGGTAGGTTTCCAAAAAGTACTCGTAACGCTCCAAAGCACTGGTGCTCATCATCATAAGAACACGTCGCTGAAGTACACCAGCCCTGCGCAACATGCGTTGCCATTCCATCTGCATGTCACCTTTTAACATCTTGGCCTCGACCTCAAAAATGGGCCGCATCACCACCACACTGTCCTCTAAAGCCTCAATGGCGAGCTTGCTTGAGACCCCATACCCAGCGGCTTCCAAATCAGCGAGAATCCAACCTTCGGGAGCAAACAAAAAAGTGTGCTCCTTGCCCAATTCGTCGATGAAATATGAGCGCAACAAGCCACTGACCACTTCAAACGCTTGGCTCGGGCGGCCGCCTGCCTCCATCAATACCTCTCCTTTCTGGACGTTGATTTCTTTCACCACACGAAATAAGTAACAACTCCCTGAGGTCTTGCCGTCGTGGACTGACTTAATTTTCGTGCATGGACAGCACACAACATGTCGCCGTGATTGGTGGAGGGGCTGCTGGTTTTTTTGCGGCCTTGTCTGCGGCCCAACACCATCCCAACGCCGAAGTCGTTCTGTTCGAGAAGTCCAATAAACTGCTCGCCAAAGTCAAAGTCTCAGGGGGCGGCCGGTGCAACGTCACCCACGCGTGTTTTTCCCCTGCTGTTCTGGCCAAAAGCTATCCCCGAGGAGGGAAGCAACTCAAAAAAGCCTTTTCAGAATTTCACGCTACACACACTGTGGAATGGTTCACAACACGCGGCGTTCCGCTCAAAACGGAGGAAGACGGCCGCATGTTCCCAGAGGCCAATACCTCTCAAGCCATCATAGACTGTCTGATGCGCGAAGCAGATTCGGCCGGAATCGACATTCGCATGTCCTCGCCCATTCGTGAAATCAAGCCATCAACGTCAAATACAGGAGGCTTTGACCTTCATGGTGAACGGTTCGACCGCGTTATTGTAGCCTCTGGCGGCAGCCCAAAACCCACCGGATTCGATTGGATCCGTGCATGGGGACACACCATCAGTGAGCCCGTGCCCTCTCTGTTCACCTTCAACATGCCCAAGGAATCGGTGACTGCGCGCATGGGACTGGTGGTCCAAGACGCCATCGTTCGCATCCAAGGCACCAAACTGTCCCACCAGGGCCCTGTCCTGATCACACATTGGGGCATGAGCGGGCCAGCTGTGCTCAAATTGTCGGCTTGGGGTGCACGCGAACTGGAGCAACGCGGTTACAGCTTTGCCATCCAAGTCAATTGGGTGGGATTGTCCAATGAATCTGAGGTGTCGGAACTCATGTCGGCGACGGCCGCTGAAGCCCACAAGAAGAAATTGGTCAATGCCTGTCCTTTTGACCTTCCCAAGAATTTCTGGCAATTTCTGCTCGAAAAGTCAGGCCTGGACACCAACACGCCCTGGATGGAATTGGGCAAAAAAGGCCGAAACAGGTTGGTCAACATCCTGCTCAATGACACCTACCAGGTCAAGGGAAAAACCACCTTTAAGGAAGAGTTCGTGACCTGTGGTGGCGTGGCCTTGGGAGAGGTCGACTTTAAGACCATGCAAAGCCGGGTGGTGCCGGGACTCTACTTCGCTGGAGAAGTACTCGACGTAGATGGCATCACCGGCGGTTTCAATTTCCAAGCGGCTTGGACCACAGGATTTGTGGCAGGACAGCTCAAAGGTTAACGCGCCCAGCGTTTCTCATCAATCGACAACGAGGTTGAGGGAAGAACGGTAATCGGCACCCTCCAAACGGATCACGTACAACCCCGACGGCATGCGCAAGCGCGGAAGTTCAATGGACACTCCGTTGCGCACCGTCCCCGCCCAAAGGCGCTGACCATTCATGTCAAACAGCTCCATCTCTGCCGGTCCAGGAAGACCTTGCAAGCTCAAGGCGTCCTGCGCAGGGTTGGGCATCACCTGAATGTCCAACATGGCCGGTTGCTGAATGCCTGCGGGGCCCATCAAATCGCCGAAAGCTTGGATCTCCCAGAGGGAATGGCCCCATTCGGTAGCGCGCTGCATTCCCACCACTCGGATGTAGCGTGCGGCAACATCTGGATAGAAAGTATCGTTGCCACCGTCGCCCTGCAACTCGTGCACCAACGTGGTCCATTCGTTGCCATCCAATGAAACCTCGAGCTTGTATTCAGAGCTGTACGCCGTTTCCCACGCCAGCACAACCGTCTCCAGATTGTACACGTTGAGCAAGTCCACCGAAATGGTTTGTGGGTCATAAAAATCCGAGCTCCAGCGCGTCGAGAAATCCCCATCTACCGCCTCAGATGCTCCCAAGTCACCCGATTCTTGAGAGGTGGCTGTGGCCGGTTTGAGGTAGCAGAGGTTGGGCACGATCTCCGAATCGGGATCCAAAACATCGACGGTATGTGAGAGGGTATTGTTGTCCTCCATCAGTTCGCTCCACGCTCCATCAGCATCGACTTCAGCCGTCACCACCAGGTCATCTAAGCCCTGCACCGTAAAGCTCGAAGTGCTGGCGCACTGCAGCGTGGCTCCCCCGATGAACAGGGTATCCATCAAGGTTTCCGTGACCGCCACTTCCATGCCGTTCACAGAGAAAGACGTGGACAGCGGTTGGTCCGCTGTAACCGTGGAAGTGCCTTGGTTCTTGACCAAGGCGCACAGCATGAGGCTGTCGCCAGAAACCGGATACCGGGGATAGGTGTAAATGCGGGTGACTTCAAAGTCCGGAGCCGCAGTTCCGGGGGTGATTTCAAATGAAACCGGTGCACTGAGGTCGGCAGAATTCGCCCCAACACGGACCGCATAGGCTCCTACTGCCACTTCGTAGCGGTCCAAACCCTCATCAAAATAATACAGCTCATTGGCCCCCAAGGTGATGGTCACGGTCTCAGTGGCCCCTGGTTCGAGGTAGACCTTCTCAAAACCTTTGAGCTCCTTGGTGGGCATCCAAACTGGAGCCGCCTCGTTTTCCAAATACAGCTGCACCACCTCTGCACCCGCTACATCTCCCGTATTGGAGACCTGCACTGTCGCAGTAATTGGAGCACCCGCTGCATAAGTGGATGCGTCCAGTGCGAGGTCTGAAATGCTGAAGTTGGTGTAGCTCAATCCAAAGCCAAAAGGGTACTGGGGCGTCAGTCCCATCTCGTCATAGTAGCGGTACCCTCCATTGAAATCGTCTGAGAAATCGTCATTCCAAGCGGGCATTTGGGCGTCATCTACAGGCATGGTCACCGGGAGCTTACCGCTGGGGTTCACATCGCCATAGAGCACATCCGCGATGGCGTTGCCCCCCTCCATTCCAGGGTAGAACGCGTACAAGAATCCTTTGATGTCATCAAATGCTGAAGGCACCGAGCAAATGCCGCCGCTTTTCAAAACCACCACAACGTTGGGGTTGGCTTCGGCCAATTCTTGGATGAGCAACTGTTGCATTCCGGGCAGCTCTACAGAGCCGTTGGTCCTGTCGACAGGTCCTGGCCAGTAATTCTCGCCCTCTTGCGTTTGGTCAAGGCCACCAACGAAAATGACCACATCGGCAGCCAATGCTGCAGCGCGCGCGGCAGCAAAACCAGAAGTATCGTTGGTATTGATGGCGCATCCCTGCACATGCGTGACCTGTTCTGCAGGGATCTTATTGAGCACCCCCTGCAAGGGAGTGATCGCATAGGGCGGGTCGACCCAACTGCTGCCAAATCCATCCAGCTGAGCCACTGCAGCACTGGGCCCAATCAGGGCCACCGAAGCGCCTGTGGCAAGCGGCAATATGTCATCCTCGTTCTTGAGCAATACCAAGGCCTCGCGTCCAGCATCGAGGCACAGCGCCTGATGTTCTGGGGTATTCGCATCTGTCACGGGATTGCCCTGCGGCATGTTGTCCATCATCCCCGTCAGGTACTTCACGCGCAGCACCCTGCGCACAGCCCGGTCGAGGTCCTCGTCTGTGATGGCTCCGTTGATGTAGTCGTTGGTCAACTGCTGCTCATAGGCGGACTCATCCACGTCCATTTCCAAGTCGCAACCTGCCTTGAGGGCCTTGCTGGCATCCCATACCGAGCCCCAATCGGAAACCACATAAAACGGGAATCCCCAGCGCCCCTTGAGAATGCCGTTGAGCAGGTTGTCGTTTTCTGCAGCCTTGTGGCCGTTCACCAAGTTGTAGGCATTCATGACCGACATCGCGCCGGCATCCTGCATCACACGGCGAAAGTTGTATCCGTAGTGCTCCATCAACTGCCGCTGGCTCATGGTGTGGTTCACATTGTGCCGGTTTTCCTGTTTGTTGACCCCGTTGAAATGCTTGATGGTCGCAATCACGGGTTGATTCTGTATGCCTTTGACCACCTCAACGTTCAAATGGGCCACGAGGAAAGGATCCTCGCCTCCCGTCTCAGGACTGCGGCCATTGCGGGGGTCGCGGCACAGGTCGAGCGCTGGACCCAACTGCTGGTGCTTGCCATAGGCGTGAAACTCTACCCCCATGGCACTTCCCACTTCATAGGCAAGGGTTCGGTTCCACGAGGCAGCGATGCCCAATCCCACGGGAAAAGACGTCGCATCCACAAACCGCACACCGTGGGGTCCATCCGACATGGTAAAGCCTGGAATGGGCGGCGCCGCATTGTCGGCTGTGGTCCAAAATGTATTGCGGTGGATCTGGGCAATTTTCTCGGACCAATTCATGGCATCGATCTGCTGCTGAATCAAATCCTCCAAGGGGTTGCCATCCGATGCCGCCACAATGGCGCAAGCCTCGCCAAATTCAGAGAGCAGAATGAGCATATCACCCACTCCAACCATACCGTCACCGTTGTGGTCTGGACAGTCCGAAACCACCGATTCGAGGTCACATGAACCATCGTCCCATTGCGCCAAAGGGTTGAAATTGCTGGCCTGAGGGTATGTGCATCCTCCTGCACCATTGCCGACACAGAGTCCTTCCGGTGAATCAGGATGAGCCAGAGGGTTGTAATTCAACGCAAAAGGATCGTTGCAACCTGAGCACCGCTCACACCCACCAAAACAGACCACTTCGAGCGTCATATCGGCTGAAGCAGCAGCCGAACGGCTGCCCGAAATGCCGCAGCTGCTGGGCACTTCTTCCCAAGTTGTGCCCAAAACACCCGCTGGAATTCCAAAACGATAACTAAAAGGAGCACTGCCCGGCACCAGAACGGACACTTCTTTGGCGCCCCAGGCCCCATCTGTCATCTCATGCACCGCACCCTCGACTTCAACCACGGCATCCATCGCAGGGTCGGACATGTCTACCCGAAACACCACTTCATGCTGAGAAGCGCCCAATGACAATGGCAGCATCAGTGCACATTGAACCCCTAACAATGCAAGAGAAATCCTCAGAGTATTCCTTCCGGAAAGGCACACACAATCAGTCATGCTGAAATTTACGCCGGCCATTTATTAATCAGAAAGCCAAGTCCATCAAAACCTTGTTCAGAAAACCCGAAATTGCAATCAACCATCTGGCCCTTGCCGACGTTCTGAATTTGATGTCCCCCGGAATCTACAGATCCATCATACGCTGCCTGATCGCGCTGGCATGTTTTTGCAGCCACGCGCAGGCACAAGTCGTGGAGGATTTTGAGATACGCTACCAAGCCCAGCAAAACGGCGGCATTCAATTCCTGGCCAACACAACCATGTATTGCGGCACAGGGTCGGCGTGCACCGCAGCCCAACAGGCCATGCCGATCACGGGTTGGCCCCAAGACAACAACAACGGGCACAGCATGGAATATTTCGACGGCGACAATGACCCCGACACGTGGTGCTCGTCTTCGGACAGCCTCGCACTGGGACCATGCGCAGAGGTCAGTTTTGCTGGACTTTATTGGGCTGGAAGGCTGGGAAATGGTTTCGTTCCAAATGCAGCCATGCGCGACCAAGTCAAGATCCGAGCCAGCGATACCGACCCCTACATCGACGTCTTTGCAGAGCAAGAAATCGAGTTCAATGCCTCTCAAGTAAACAACTATTGCTGCTATGCCGACATCACAGACTGGGTCTCGGGAAATCCAGTCAATGCGCGCTACACAGTCGCCAATGTGATCGCCCGCGAAGCGTCCTCGTGCTGGGGAGGTTGGGTGCTGGTCATCGTTTACGAAGATGCCCTCGCCCCCATGCGCAACCTCACGCTATTCGATGGGCTGGCCATGATCACCGGTTCAGGAAACAACAACGTCGTGGATGTTCCCATCTCTGGTTTTTTGACGCCACCACTGGGTCCGGTAGACTTGCAGCTGGGTGTGGTGGCCTTCGATGGAGACCGCGGTGAAGATGGCGATCAGCTCGGGTTCAACGGCACGGGTGCCGTGGAATACATCTCCGACGCCACCCATGAGCTGAACAACGCTTTTAACAGCACGCACAGCACCAACGGCACCATGAACCCCTGGCGCCAACCTGCCTTCAACAACACCTTGGGACATGACGCCAATGTCTTTATCCCAGACAACAGCAATTTCGAATTCCTGCCCAACAACGCCACGGATGCATCCATCCGAGTGACCACTGGAGGTGAGTCCATCACCGTTCAAGTCATCACCTCTGTCATTGATGTTTACGAGCCCGATCTCAGGGCCACCGTCTTCATCGAAGACATCAATGGTGGGGTCGCAGAGCCTGGAGACATTTTAGAATACACGGTCGTGGGAAAGAACCTGGGCTCAGATGCAGCGACAGCGGTCTATATCACCGAAACGCTCGACCTCAGAACAGACTTCGTCACTGGCAGCCTCGAGTGGATCTCTGGCCCATTGACCGGCACCATGACGGATGCTGAAGGCGACGACCCCGGTGAATTCATTGCTGCCGAAGACATGGTCCGCGTGCGGGTGGGCATTGGAGCCGACATGAACCAAGGAGGAACTTTGCAAAACGACCCCCTCGGCTTGGACAGCGTGGCCTTCAAATTCCAAGTGCAACTGACCGATGATTGTTTGCTGCTACAATGCGATGGGACCCTCACCGGCGCAGCCAACATTTATGGCGCAGGAGACATCTCTGGAAACGCCCAAACCAATGACGGGGCCAGCGGCCTTGTCGATGCCAATGGCTGCCCCGTGGAGGGGGTGACAGTACTGGATGTACAGACAGGTGTGTGTCCCCCTGTGTTGATTGAACCTACCGGCACCACTTGCTTGGGCGATGATGTCACCTTGACCGTTCCCCAATTCACGAACAACCCCTTGGCCGAATCCCTGGCCAATTACAGCTGGACCGGTCCAGAAGAATTCACCGGTGCGACCGCCTCCGCATTTATCGCCAATGCGGCCCTCTCCAATGCCGGCCTCTACACCCTAGAGGTCACTTTTACAGGCCTCGAATGCTTGCTGTCTTCAGCAGCCTACACCCTCGATGTCCACCTCCCCGACCCCGGCTTCACACCACCACCCTCCCAATGCCTGGAAGACAACAGTTTTGTCTTCACCGCAGAAGGCGCTGTCTATGCAGGGGCAACCTACAGCTGGGACTTTGAAAATGCCGCCCCAACCTCCGCCGAGGGGCTGGCTGCAACAGGCGTGAACTTCGGTACAGGCGGTTGGCACGAAGTATCCCTGACCCTCGACGAAATAGGCTGCACCGCCAGCACCGTAGACTCCATCTTCGTCGAGCTGCCCCCCGTACTCGCTCCGTTCCCCGTAGAGGTTTGGCCCGATTCTGGATGCGTTCCCCTCAACGTCAACTTCGCGGATCCGGCCCCCTCCATTCCCATGGACTACAGTTGGACCTTCGGAGATGGCACCTCCAGCCTAACGGATGCACCCTCCCACTTGTACGAGGAGGTCGGCACCTTTGGAATCACAGTATCGGCCGTATCTCTGGGAACTTGCGAAGCCAGCATCAGCTTTGAAATCCCACAAACGGTCACTGTTCTGCCCAATCCTGAAGTGGGTTTCACGGTGGATCCCACCGTGGTCGAACTGCTGCAACCCCAAGTCAACATCGAGTCGCTCGTCTCCCCCCTCAACCAAGTGAGCTATTGGATGAGCGACGGAGGCAGCGTCGGCCAAGCGGATGGCACTTACATCTTCAATGACGGGGGCTCCTTCGACATCGTTCAGACCGTCATCAGTCCCGATGGATGCACCTCTACCGCTTCAGCAGAGGTGGTGGTCAATGGCACCATTTTCCATGCGCCTTCGGCGTTTACGCCCAATGGTGATGCGGTCAACGATACCTGGAAGCCCATCGCCCTCGGAGTCACCTCCTATGTGTTGGAGATTCGCAACCGTTGGGGCGCACTCTTATGGTCCACTGAAGATGCCGCAGAGCCTTGGCTCGGTCAAGTCGCTGACGGGTCACACTTTGTGGCCGATGGAACCTACCACTGGAAAGTGACCTACCGCGACCAGTTGGGCTTCCCCAAGGTCAAACAAGGCACCCTCACCATCTTTCGTTGATCACTCCTCTGGAACCGCGATCAAGTCGATCTCGTGGGCCCGAATGGCCGCATTGAGTGCGGGCACATCCGCATCGCGCAGGGCATACCAGCGTTCGAGCTGAACGTCAATCAGGGCCGTCATCTCGTCCCGCACCCCCATCATCTGTGCCGTCGGGCGATAGAGGCCCATGCCCGCCAAAGAACCGACGTGGGCCAACTTGTTGTTGAGCCGAATGGGATAGTTCAACATGTCTTGGTTGCTCTTCAACTTGGTCTGGTAGAGCACCTCTTCAATGGCGGTCATGGTAGAGTCCAAGGCCTGGCCCAGCGCCACCACTTCGGCATGCATTTCCTCATCCAGTCGTCCAGAGAGTGCCGCAATTTGGCTGCGCATCGCCCGCATGTACCGTATCGCATCATGGGTCTCATCGACCTTGTCCCGCACCGACTTCAGAAAATCGAACCGCGCCTGAAGGTCCTCGACACTGCCTTCAGCCCGCGGGTCGGGCAAGATTTCAAACACCGTTGACAGCGTATCGCCATCGACGGCAAGCTCCGCAGTATAGGTCCCCGGAGGACCCACCGGGCCCGAAAGGCTGCCCCACCACATGAGGAGTCCTTCAAAGTCATCGGCCTTGGGGTAGCGCAAGTCCCAATGGAAATGCTGCAGCCCGGCTTCCAACGGGAGCTTGTCCTCCGCCTCCCCTGCATCCGTGGAGAACCTGCGAATGACCATCCCATCTGCGTCACGGAAAGTCAGCGCCCCCTGCTCTGCTCCCTCAGGCACGGAGAAGTGGACGCGCACGCCTGCGGGATGGTTGGTTCCCTGCGTGGCACCCGCAGCGCCCTTTCCGCCGCCGAAGCCCACCGTAGGATGGGGTTCGAAAAGGCGCAGATCACCGGCGGCCAGCGGTGAGCCCAAGGATTGCCACAAGACATCGAGGTCGTCGAGCAGCCAAAAGCTCCGACCTTGGGTAGCCACAATGAGGTCGTTGTCCTTTAGCGCCAAGTCCGTGATCGGCACCTGTGGCAGGTTCTGCTGGAACGGCGCCCACGTCGCTCCGTCGTCCGTGCTGATGTACAGCCCGAATTCCGTGCCGGCGTAGAGCAATCCGGGCACCTCACGGTCGGCACGGATGACGCGGGTAAAATGCCCGCCATCGATGCCCTTGATGAGCTTGCGCCAAGTCTGCCCGTAGTCAGCCGTATGGAAGAGGTACGGCGCGTAATCGCCCAACTTGTAGCGGGTGCCCGCCACATAAAGCCCGCCGGGCCGGTGGGGATCCACTTCGATGCTGTTGATCATCGTGGCCTCGGGCAGGCCCTTGGGCGTTACATCCGTCCAATCGGCACCACCATTGCGGGAAACGTGCAAAAGGCCGTCATCAGATCCACACCACAGCAACCCTTCTTCCAGCGGCGACTCGGCTGCGGCGAAGATGGTCGCGTAATACTCGACACCCGTGTTGTCCTTGGTGATGGGTCCACCTGAGGACACCAGCTTCTCTCCCTCACTCTTGGTGAGGTCCGGCGAAATGATGTCCCAGCTTTCTCCGCCGTTGCTCGAGGCATGCAAGAATTGAGAACACGTGTAGACCTTCTGTGGATCGTGGGGCGAAAAGAACACCGGAAAGTTCCACTGGAAGCGGTACTTCATCCCCTCCGCGCCATAACCCATGGGGTTGTCGGGCCAAACATTGATCGCCCGGCTCATTTCTGTATCGTGGTTGTAGCGCGTCAGGAATCCGCCGTAGCTGCCGCCATAAACGATGTCGTTGTCGGTGGGGTCCGGCGCCAGGTGCGCACTCTCGCCACCGGCCGTGGATTCCCAGTGGTCATCCGTGATGTACCGCCCGCCCGAGCGAGAATCGATGCGGATGGCCGAGTTGTCCTGTTGCGCCCCGTAGATGCGGTAAGGAAAGTGGTCATCGGTGGTGACGCGGTAGAATTGGGCCGTCGGCTGGTTCTGGTAAGTCGACCAGCTCGCCCCCGCATCGTAGCTCACTTGCGCACCACCATCGTCTCCGATGATGAGCCGGTTGGCGTCGTCCGGGGCGATCCACAGGTCGTGGTGGTCGCCGTGCGGCGCGTAGTTCGATTCAAACGAGACGCCTCCATCGGTCGAGACGTGGTAGGCCACGTTCATGACGTACACCTTGTTGGCGTCCTCGGTATCGGCATAGATCCGGGTGTAGTACCAAGCGCGCTGGCGCAGGCTGCGGTCGGAGTTCGTGAGCTTCCAGGTCTCACCAGCATCGTCCGAACGGTAGACGCCCCCGTTGTCGTTTTCCATGATGGCCCACACACGGTCCGGGTTCACGGGAGAAACCGTTACACCGATGATGCCAAATGGTCCTTCCGGCATGCCCTCCTGTTCCATCAGCGAGGCCCAAGTGTCACCGCCGTCCTCTGACTTCCACAGTGCCGATCCTTCTCCGCCCGAAGAGAAGTCATAGGGCGTGCGCCGTACATTCCAAGTGCTCGCATAGAGGACATCGGGGTTGACCGGATCAAATGCAAGGTCCACGGCACCAGAGCGGCTGTTTGCAAAGAGCACGCGCTCCCAGCTTTCTCCGCCGTCGGTGGATTTGTACACCCCCCGTTCATCGCTGTCCTTGAACAGGTCGCCGAGCACGGCAGCATACACGATATCCGGGTTGTCGGGGTGAATGCGAATGCGCGGGATGTGTCGGCTGTTCTCGAGCCCAACGGACGACCAACTGCGGCCTCCATCCACGCTTTTATACGCACCTGTTCCCGGCGACACGTTGCCACGGACGGTGACCTCTCCTCCACCGACGTACAGCACTTGAGGGTGGGATGCGCTCACCGCAATGGCACCCATCGACCCCCCAAAAAAACCATCGCTGATGTTCTTCCAACTAGAACCGCCATTGGACGTCTTCCAGACGCCACCTCCGGTGGCACCCATGTAAAAGGTCATGGGGTCATTGGGCACGCCCGTCACCGCAGCAGACCGGCCACCGCGAAACGGTCCAACACACCGAAACTGAAGCGATTCCTCCAAGGCACCGATGCCAGAATCATCGGTTTGAGAAGACAAAGAAAGAGGGGTGAGCAGCAGGACCAGAGCGCCCAACATGCTGCACAGCGCAGCAGAAACGGGCGACGAGAAGAAGCGGGCTTTCATGGGCTCAAAGTACCCTTCAATGCCGACCCCATAAAAGGTGGTCCTTCAACAGCACTTACAGCCGGACCCCAAAGCGCAGGCCTCCGGTAAACCGCAAGCCCTGCGGCGGAGGAAACAGCACCGAGGATTCAACGTAAGGTCCGGGATAATGGTCCTCAGCCCAGGTTCCACCGATGAAGCCATCGAGTACGAACCGTCCCAACGAAAGCTGGTGACCCAACTGCAGTGAAGCACCCACGGAGGACCAATCGTCATTGTCCAGACCGCCTTCGGCAGGTGTGTATCGGGCGATGCCAAAGAAACCGCCCACTGAGGCATAGCTGCCCTTCAGTGCCTCACCTCCTGGATACCAGCGCAGCTGTGGCTCAAAGATCACCCCCTGCTTTTGCGTATTCAAAGGCTCATACCAAGGGTGATACGACTCGAGGAACACTTCCCGAGACAAGTAATCGACATCCAAACCCACTGACAACGCGCCCAAGACTCCGCGTTCGTAACCCATGGAGTACCGGCCGGCCAAAGGATCGGTCAAATTGACCTTCAACACGCCCTCATGTTGGGCAAAAAGTGATGTGAAACTGAACAGCAATGCAACAAACAGCACCCCTTTTTTCATGCCACCTGAACGCCGTGACTTTCCATTTTATTGCATCCTCTGCTCATAGAGGAAGCTCAATCAGGATCCAACACACAACGCACGGAATATCCTGCACAGCAAAGGCTGTAATTGTT
>DDCX01000038.1 GCA_002336475.1 Flavobacteriales bacterium UBA1995
GTCGTTGTTGGTCTGGGCGCTCATCCCGACGAGTACGGCCTTGTTCTCAGGCGTGATGACCAGAGCATTGGCGTCGTCGAAGGCCGTGCCAAATGAGGTGGTGTTGATTCCGTCTGTTCCAAAGAGGGGGTCGGGCCATCCGTCTGGCGTGAGGCGGAGCAGTGCGAAGTCGCGGTCTCCAAAGAAGCCGGGGATACCGGAGGTGCCGGAAGCGAGTAGACGCCCTTCCTCATCTATGACGAGGTCCAGGATGAGATCGGTCATGGCATTGTCCAGTTCGAAGTGGCCGTAGAGGGCAAAAGGGGTGTAGGTCGTACCGTCTACCTCCAAGGCATCAATCATGAAGTCTTGGGCATCGCCGTTGGTGCGCCCTGCGAAATACAGGATGTCTCCATAGGTGGCGGCCGCGAAGTATTCGCCGGGTTGGGTGTCCGCGATGACGATGCCGCCGGCACCGAAATCGACTTGTGGCTGACCACTGGCATCAAACAACCCGATGAAGGGGTATTCGGTATTGTCGGACATGTTGTAATGGTAACCGCACACCGCAATGCCGCCAGTGGACATCCGTTCACCATCCCGAACTGAGAGGTCAGTGGTTTCGTCGATGGTGTGGATGATCGCACCGTCTTGTCCAAAACCAGTGTCGAGCTGGCCATCGTGGGTGCACTGTGCGAGGCCAATGCGGTCGTAGCTGAATCCGGGGACTTTCACGGTGGCGACCATGGTAATGTGGGTCTCGGTGACCAGCACGCGGCGGATGTATTCCTCGCCGTCATCGAAGGTGTATTGGAACCGCCCTTCCGTCCCGAAATCAGGGTCGGGCGTTCCGTCCGGAAGGAGGCACCACACCGTGGCGCGGTAGTCGGATGCGCCGAAGCCCATCGCGCCACCAACGACGATGCGGCCGTCGGGCAGCGCAGCCATGCTGTAAGCCTGGTCAGAGGAGAGGCCGTTCTCAAAAACGTAGGCGCCGTCCGTCCCAAACGTCGGGTCGAGGTTGCCCTCTGGATCGAGCTTCAGCACCGCCACATCAAAGTTGCTCACCGTTCCGACGACCCCGCAAAAGACGATGCTTCCATCGTCCAGCGCGATCACATCTTGGGCGTTCTCAAAGCTGGTCTCTCCAAACGGTGCGAGGAGGAGCATGCCCCCGTCTTGAAAGTCCGTATCCAGCGTTCCGGGCTCTTGGCCCATCATCGGCAGCATCAGCGCCCACCCCGTCAGGAGCAGACCCCATCGTAGCAGTCTCAGGTTCATGCCAACAAGCTACCACTCTCCACCGAAACCGTTGAGATGGGACAAGGCGGCTCTGTGGTTTTTGAGTAGAAGAAGAGGGTTTGATGGCGTTCTTTGCAAGCATGCGCATTGCGATGATATTGGACGACCCTTTTCCTCCTGACCTCAGGGTGGAACGTGAGGCGCAGGCACTATTGAGCCAAGGGCACGAGGTTCACTTGCTCAATTTCAATGCCCGCGCCAAAGAGGACCGTGTATTCGATCACGATGGCATTAAGGTCACACAGGTGGCGCTGGGTAAGTTGTGGTACAAGCTTTCGGCACTGGCATACACCCTGCCTTTTTATCACATGAAGTTGCGTGGTCACCTTCGGGCCTTTCTGTCGTCAGGGTTTGACGCCGTGCACATCCATGACTTGAAGGTGGCACGGGCGGTGTTTGATGCGCTTCCGGTGGGCGTGCGTTCTGTGCTTGATCTGCATGAAAACCGGCCTGAAATCATGAAGGAATACCCCCACCTCAAGCGAGGGTTGGGCCGATGGTTGATTTCCCCGAAAGTTTGGAAGCGCTTCGAAACGCGATATATCAATGCTGCTGACGGTGTGGTGATCGTCACAGAAGAGGCTGCTGTTGCGTACCGGGATCAGCAAGCAATTCGACAGGAACATTTTGCTGTTGTCCCCAACTATACGCCTTTGGCCTTCAACCCCAATGGGCACCCGAAGAGCATGCCGCAGCAGGCCGTGAAACTCTTGTACATCGGAGATACCGGCGAACGGCGGGGCATCATGACGGCTTTGGAGGCTATGGCGTCCGATTTGCGCTTGGCTGAGGTTGAGCTCGATGTTTTAGGTACGAGCAGTTTTCAGCTGCAGTTGGAGTCGTACGTCCAAGACATGGGATTGGTGTCAAGGGTGCGCCTTCATGGATGGGTGAGTCCAGATGTGTTCCCCGCATTCTTAGAGAAGGCCCACATCGGCATTTGTCCCATTCTGCGCAATCCCCACCACGACACGACATATGCCAATAAAGTGTTTCAATACTTGGCTTATGGGTTGCCCATATTGTTGAGTGATTGTCCCGCACAAGTGGCCGTGGTGGAGCAGTGGTCATGTGGCGGGGTGCACGAGGCAGGGTCGGCGGATTCTTTTGCAGACGCGCTGTGCGCCATGACCCAAGATGCGCGCACCTATGAAGCCCTTTCGACTGCGGGGCTTCAAGCCTTTCAGACTCAGTTGAATTGGGAGTCTGCAACAACGGAGCTGTTGGGATTCTATGGATCACTTCCGATGCAGTGAAGCGGAGCTGCGTTCTAGGTCTCCCCAAAATGTCATGATCTCTTGAGCCAGAATAGGGTCTTCCTCGAAGAGCTTTGATTCGTCGAGTTGGCCTCCGAAATAGGCGTATTTGACCCTTCGAAAAGCTACTGGCGGTGAGGTCTTCAGTAAAGTAGAGAGCTTCGGCACCCTCGACTGTGCATTGTTGGCGTTGTTATTGCGTGCAATCCA
>DDCX01000123.1:0-6965 GCA_002336475.1 Flavobacteriales bacterium UBA1995
AATTTGGGCTTCTCTTAAGTACGACCCGGTACTGTGTAAGCCAAAATTGGTTCGTCGAAATGCGAGATAATGAAGATTCATGGCAGGAGAATTCAATTGAAGTAGAGCAGAAGCGCCCAAATCCAATGTGTAGGAATACTCTGTCAGGAACAATGAGGCATCTCATTCTTCTTCCTGATTGCTATCATTCTGTATTCTAACAGAGTACAGTCAGGATAAGACAGGTGGCCAAGCCAACGGCCAGAAATCGGACCGTGTAGGGAAGGATGTCCTTGGCGGCCAAGCCGGTGATGCCCAAGAGCGGCAGTGCCCAAAAGGGCTGCAGCATGTTGGTGAGTTCGTCGCCATAGGCCATGGCTAAAATGGTGCGGTCCAGCGGGACGCCGAGGTCCAGTGCCGCGCGGATCAGCAACGGGCCCTGCACCGCCCATTGACCGCCACCGCTGGGCACGAAAACATTGACTATGCCCGCTGAAAGCACCGTCCACAATTCGAAAGTCTCGGGGGTGGAGAGGCGCACCATGGCCATGGAGAGGGCCTCCACAAGGCCGGTTCCCGACATGATGCCCATGATGCCGAAGTAAAGGGGGAACTGGATGAGAATGCCAGAGGTGCCGCCAATGGCAGCGTCAATGGCCGTGAGAAAGCGCTGAAGGCTGCCGTGAAGCAGGAATGCGAGGCCCAATAGTGTTTGATTGGTCCAGTCGGGGTCAATGAAGCCGAGGCGGGCAGCATCGGGATGAAACACAGCCGTTCGGAAGGCAAGGACGAGCAGAATGGTGCCGAAGAGGGTGGGGAGAATGCGGAGGTGCCCGGCAATGTGCCCTTTCCTTTCGGTGGTCATGGTGGTGGGCAAACTTGGACCCTGATGCCCCGACTGGTCCAATTTGCGCCCGAGGAAGAAGGCCGTGGCGACCGCAGCCAGGACGAGGGCCCCTGTCATCATGAAGTTATGGCCTGAGAAAACGGTGAGGCC
The DNA here is from genome assembly GCA_002336475.1 of Flavobacteriales bacterium UBA1995. Taxonomy (GTDB): domain Bacteria; phylum Bacteroidota; class Bacteroidia; order Flavobacteriales_D; family Sanyastnellaceae; genus UBA8752. Next base: position 977 of record DDCX01000123.1, read on the forward strand.
CAAAGGCAGGGTGTCCGGCAAGAGGTTTGGAGCAATGCCTGCAATCTCTGCGAGGTCAGCCAGGTGCCCTTTCTCCGCCACTTTGATGGGGGCCGAGCCACTCAGTCCGCCGTGCCATACCATGAGGCCGCTGTAACCGGCTGCCCCAATGAGTCCATAGTGAAGCGGGAGGCCTTGTGATTTGGCGCGCTCTCCTACTTTCCTGGCCAACACTGCTCCGACGATCAGGCCGAGTCCCCAGTTGATCCAGCCAGCAAGGCAGGCCACCAATGCAACTGTTGCAGCGGCCTTGGCATTGGTGGTGCCAGCGAGGGCCACTGCCTTACCGATGATGCGGTCGACAGCAGGGGTCAGAGCAAGGGCATGACCCAGGACCAGCATGAAGGCAGCCTGAAAGGCGAAAACCAGCAGCGGACGGTTCCACAAGCCATCCCGCCACGAGGTCGCAATGGTCTCGGGGTTTGCGCCCAAAAACAGCGCCGCCACCGCCGTGACGGCTGTAAGACCGAGGGCGATGGCGAGCGGTGAAGGAACCCAAGCGAAACGGTCCGCTTCGGGTTGACTTTGAGGAGCCGCGTTCATGCGGCGGCCGTCAGAATGGGAGGTCGTCGTCGGAAGCCGCTGGCGTTCCTGGGTTAAACGCTGGGGCCGCAGGGATATCCGCAGTTGCTGCTTCAGGTTGCGCCTGTCCGCCGTCGCCGCCAGCAGGAGCTTCAGCTCCCATTTTCTCTACGCGCCATGCGTTCAAATCGACATAGTAGCGGTCGTTGTATTCACGGCCGCGGACGTCGAATTTGACCAGCACTTGGTCGCCTTCTTTGATTTGACCCAGTTGGTCAGACTTCTCCTTCAATGCGGAGAACTTCACGTCGGAGGGGTACTGCTCGGCAGTGGTCACCACGAACTCGCGCTTGTAGAACTCGCTCGTGTCGGACTTCCAAACGTCGAACAGACGCTTGACAGTCCCTTTCATCTCATAACTCATACGGCGAATATCGCACCTCCGGACGTCAACCGGGGTTGTACGCGAGCAAGGTCATCCACGCTCCATCCACATCGGACTGTTCAAGCCGCTTTCCAGCTTCTTCGAACAGCGCTTTCTCCAATGCTGCTGCGTCGTCCTCGTGTTCCATGAAGAGGTCCGCCAGCTCGAGCAGTTTGTGCTCATTGACATCGGTCTCATCGGGAAGGGTGTGGGCAGAGCCGAGCAATGCCAATTGGTTGGCCGAAAGCATTTCTGAATTCCGAACCTCTGCGGGGATCGCGTCAACGCCAATTCCAAGTCCGCCTGCCGCGGGTTTGGGGAGCTCAAACAACGCATCGCCGGAGGCCCGGACATAGTAGTTTCCTCCGCAGCGGCCGACCAGGTCAAGCGCATGGGCATCGGGTTTGCCTGCAGCATCCAAGACTTCTTCCGCGATGTGCACACGCAAAACTTCGCACACGAGCATGTGGCCCGCGCCCGGTCCTTGGCCCAACTCCACGATCTGGGTGACCTTGCATTCAAAGGCCACCGGTGCTTCTGCGACCCGGAATGGGGCCACCACTTCTGATGGAGCCGGCGTGAATCCAGCCTTGGCGAATTCATCGACATCGTTCGGATAATCGCTGCTGCTCAATGATGCGCCTTGCACCATGGCATGGTCCACCAGGTTGACCACGATTTCCATATTCTCTCGGGCATTGGCCAAGGTGTCCTTGACGGTGCCATCGCGTCCCCTCAAGGTGGGGCCGACCACCATGACCGGGGGGTCGATGGAGAAGACGTTGAAGTAGCTGAATGGGGCCAAGTTGCGGCGGCCATCAGCGTCTATAGTGCTCGCCAATGCAATGGGACGGGGGGCCACAGTGCCCACCAGCATGGCGTATCGGTCTCTTACGGCAAAGTCGGACGGGTTCATCGTCCGCATGGTGCGGCTTTGGCTCATCCTTGTTGGATCTGTTTTCCTTTGGCCTCCACAGCTTGCACCGTGTCCATGACTTTGTCGCGCAGGCTTGCTGCGTATTTGTCGAGGCGCTCAGCAAGGGCGGCATCGGATGCGGAAAGAATGCGGGCTGCGAGCAGCCCGGCATTGCGGCCTCCGTCCAGTGCCACCGTGGCCACGGGAATTCCAGAGGGCATCTGCAGGATGCTCAAAATGCTGTCCCATCCGTCGATGCTGTTGCTGCTCTTGACGGGGACGCCGACGACAGGCAGGCTGGTGAGCGAAGCGACCATTCCCGGGAGGTGGGCCGCGCCACCGGCACCCGCCACGATCACACCGATTCCGCGGTCCCTCGCAGCGCGTGCGTATTCCACCATGCGGTCAGGCGTGCGGTGCGCACTGACCACGGTCATCTCGTGTTGGACGCCGAGTGCCGTCAGGATTTCGGCCGTTTGTTCCAGAACGGGCAAGTCGCTTTTGCTGCCCATGATGATGCCCACTTTCATGGTGCAAAGATACAGGGCCACCCTCGGCCCCAACCCATCAAGGGTGCATGATGGAGATCACACAGGCGGTGAGCAGGCAAGCTGTTGTTCCAGCAACCAAGGCCTTGAATCCAAGTTGGGCCAATTCCCCGCGGCGCGAAGGCGCCAGAACCCCGATTCCACCGACCTGAATGCCGATCGAAGCGAAATTGGCAAAGCCACACAGAATGTACGTGGCAATCAATACGCTCCTGTCGCTCATGCCTTCCTTGAGTTTGCCCAAGGTCTCGTAGGCGTAGAACTCATTGATGACGGTTTTTTCCCCCAACAACCGTCCCACGACGACGATGTCCTCAGAGGCGACACCGACCAGCCATGCAATGGGGGCGCCGATGTAACCCAAAATGCACTCCATGCTCAGGGTTTGGAAAGTGGTGTTGGCTGCCAAGAAATCATTGGCGCCCGTCCATCCGCCGACCCATCCAAGCAGGTCATTGAACATGTACACGAAAGCGGTAAAAACCAGCAACATCACCCCCACGTTGGCCGCAAGGGACAGCCCGTCTCGGGTGCCATTGGTGATCGCTTCCAAGAAGTTAGATGCGCTGGACTTCACGATTTTCGCGTCTCCTGCTACTTGGGGCTCCGTCTCGGGCACCAGCAGCTTTGCCGCTGCCACCGCCGCAGGGGCGGAAATCAGCGAAGCCGTGAGCAGGTGCGTGGCGAAATAGGCCTGTGTCTCGGGGTCTGTGCCCCCCAAAATGCCCACATAAGCGGCAAAAACGGATCCGGCGATGGTGGCCATTCCTCCGGTCATGACCAGCATGAGCTCAGAACGGCTCATGCGGTCCAAGTAGGGGCGGATGAGCAAAGGGCTCTCGGTTTGACCCAAGAACACGTTGCCCGCGACAGACAGGCTTTCCCGGCCTGTGAGCCGGAGGGTGTGGCGCATCACCCATGCAAATCCACGGATGAAAAACGACAAGAGCCCCAGGTGGTGGAGCAGTGCACTCAAGGCGCTGAAAAACACAATGGTGGCCAGAATCCGGAAGGCGAAGTTCTCGAGGTATGGGCCCACTTGACCATCAGAGAACCGGCCCAACAGGAAGTCCGTCCCCTTCCATGTGTATCCAATGACTTGAACAAAGGTCTCTGCCACCCAACGGAAACCCGCCCGAATGAAAGGGACCTTCAGTACCAAGAAAGCCATGATGAACTGAAGACCGAGGGCTCCAATGATGGTGCGCCAAGCCACTGATTTCCGTGCTGAAGAGAACAGCCACAGCACTGCCGTGAAGACAAGAATTCCCAGGATGGCCCGCATTATGTGTTGCTTCGGCTTTCGATTTCGTCGCGCAGTTTGCCCGCCCGCTCATAGTCCTCCTCCTCAATCGCACGGTCCAATTGCTCTTTGAGCTCCTCCATTTTCAAAGCGCTGAAGTTCTCTGCAGGATCAACGGGTTCTTCCAGTCCAAAGGGGTCATCGGGATTCTCCTCGGGCATGGGTTTGACCTGCTCCTCTCCCTCCGGCGGAATGCCCGCAGTCTTGAGCACTTTTTCCATGCAGTATATGGGGCAGCCAAAGCGCACAGCCAGGGCTACAGCATCAGATGTCCGGGCGTCAATGGTTTCATCCGTTTTTCCATTGCCACAGACCAGCCGGGCAAAGTAGATGCCCTCGACCAGGTCGTAAATAACCACTTCCTTCAATTCAATGTCAAAGGACTTACACAGGCTGTTGAACAGGTCGTGGGTCAAGGGCCGACTTGGCGTCATGTTCTCCATCTTGATGGCGATGGATTGGGCCTCATGCATGCCGATCACGATGGGCAGCTTGCGCTTGCCTTCCACTTCTTCGAGCACCAGATTATAAGCGCCTGTAGTGGCGCCACTCGGCCTGATATCAAATATCGAAAGCAGGGATTTGTTCATGATGAAAATGCGGTCGCCGTCAAGGTAGTCGATTCGTTCAGAGCGCTTTGAACGCCTCCGTTAATTTGGGCACCACATCAAATGCATCACCGACAATTCCATAATCTGCCGCCTTGAAGAAGGGCGCCTCAGGATCTTTATTGATCACCACAATCACCTTAGAGCCGTTCACACCTGCCAGGTGTTGTATGGCGCCAGAAATGCCAACGGCGATGTAAAGGTTGGGGCGAATGGCAATGCCGGTTTGACCAACATGCTCATGGTGAGGGCGCCAACCAATGTCTGAAACTGGTCGAGAGCAGGCTGTTGTGGCGCCAACTGCATCGGCGAGGTCCTCGATGAGGCCCCAGTTTTCTGGGCCTTTCATGCCACGGCCTGCCGACACGACCAACTCAGCCTCGGGCAGGGGCGCACGGCCGCCAGTGCTGGGAGAGGCTGCTTCAAGAATGTCCACTTTGCGTTCGCCAAGCTCTGTGTCGAAGGCTTCGATGGATGCGGTTGCACCTGAAGCTGCTGGCATGCCAATGGCATTGGGTGTGGTGGTGATCACCAGGTTGTCTGTGGCGCCCTTGACCTGCGCAGTGGCTTTGCCGCTGAAGACGTTGCGGGTGTAGTTGTCGCCATCAGGGGCAACGGTAACACCCGCAATCAGCCCGGCATTCATGCGAACCGCTACGCGGCCAGCAATGGACTTGCCAAGGTGGTCCTGAGCACAGACCACCAACGAAGCTCCTTCATGCTCGGCTGCTGCCGAAACGAGGCGGCCGAGCTGGCTGTCGTCCAAATCTCCGGCGCCTTGGAGCACGCGTTGGATGCCGACGCTTCCCAGTCCTCCATCTCCATCGAGGTCACCGGATACCACGGCTACAGCTTCACCAATTCCAGCGGCGAATCCAGCGGCTTCGAGGCTGGCCTTGGTGGCTTGACCTCCTTTTGTTTGGATGAATGCAATACACTTCATGATTTCTTCGCTTTCGGAATTCAGATGACTTTGGCCTCCTCGCGGAGCAGGCGAACGAGTTCCGCAGGGTTTTCTGCGTCGACCAATTTGACACCGGCCTTTTCGTCAGGGAGGGCAAAACGTTCGATGCGGGTGCCTGGAGCAGCACCTTGGGCAGCCACCACTTGTAAAGGCTTGGTGCGGGCGGCCATGATTCCCCGCATGTTGGGAATGCGCTGCTCTGCCATGCCTTTGGCGGCACTCAAGACAAAACTGCCACCCACGGATATTTTCTCGATGCCCAGTGCTGTCTCCCGGGTCATGACCGCTTTGCCGTCGGCATAATCGAGCGATGTCGCCAAGGCGATGCAGGGCACATCAAGGTGCTCGGCAATCATGGCGGGGACAGCACTGCTGTTGTGGTCAATGGTTTCCTTGCCACAGAGTATGGCATCAAAGGACTGGCCTTTGGCATAGGCTGCAATTTCCGCAGCGACCTGCATGGCATCTTGCGGTTCCGCATCAATGCGCACAGCCTCATGGGCTCCAATGGCCAACGCTTTGCGCAGAATTGGATCGCAGTCTGCGCCACCCACAGCAGCGATAACGACTTTACCTCCTTGGGCTTCTACGATTTCGAGGGCCCTGACCAGTGCGTACCATTCGTCATAAGGGTTGACGATGAATTGAACCCCTTCTTCATTGAA
>DDCX01000123.1:7031-20743 GCA_002336475.1 Flavobacteriales bacterium UBA1995
GTGAAGGAGTAAAAATCGTCCTTCGAGGCCGCGAAGTTAATCCCGGATCCACTGCCATTCCGAAAGGGGGGAATACATGCATTTCGCGCCGTAACTTTGCCGCCCTTAAAGAAACAGCTGACCATCATGCGTACCATCCAATTTCGTGAAGCGGTGTGTGAGGCCATGAGCGAAGAAATGCGGCGAGACGACCGCGTTTTCCTGCTTGGCGAAGAAGTGGCCGAATACAACGGCGCCTACAAAGCATCCAAGGGGATGCTCGACGAATTCGGCCCTGAGCGTGTTATCGATACGCCGATCAGTGAGCTTGGCTTCAGTGCCATTGCGGTAGGAGCAGCCATGAATGGTTTGCGTCCCATCGTCGAATTCATGACTTGGAATTTTGCCGTTTTGGCCAGTGACCAAATCATCAACCACGCCAGCAAAATGCTGCAGATGAGCGGTGGTCAATTCAGCTGTCCCATGGTGTTCCGCGGTCCAAATGGTCCGGCTGGACAATTGGCTGCGACACACAGCCAGAGTTACGAGAGCCTTTACGCCAGCATGCCCGGTTTGAAAGTGGTGACGCCTTTTACCCCTTACGAGGCCAAAGGATTGCTCAAAGCGGCCATCCGCGAAGACGACCCAGTGCTCGTGATGGAGTCTGAAAAAATGTACGGTGACAAAGGAGAGATTCCAGAAGGGGAATTCCTCGTGCCCATCGGCAAGGCCAATGTGCGCAGGGCTGGAACAGATTGCACCATCGTCAGTTTCGGCAAGATTCTGAAGACGGTTCACGAAGCTGCGGACGAACTCGTAAAAGAGGGCATCGAGGTGGAAATCATTGACCTCCGGACGATCCGACCGCTCGACCTCGACACCATCGTCGAAAGCGTCAAGAAAACAGGCCGCCTGGTGATTGTAGAGGAGAGCTTTCCTGTGGCGTCCATCGCCTCAGAAGTGAGCTATCGCATACAGCGCCATGCTTTTGATTACCTCGATGCGCCTATTCGCCGCATTTGCCAATCGGATACCCCCTTTGCTTTCTCAACTTCTTTGATTGAGGAGGCCCTTCCGCAGGTCGCAGACATTGTTCGTACCGTCAAGGAAGTCAACTACGTGGCGTAAGAATCAACTTATCTTCGCGCTCCGAAACACCACAACCTACCGAAAATTCGGTATCAATTTTTTTACATGCTAGACACGATCCTCTATCTCGTGCCCGCCCTGGCCATCGTTGGCCTCATTTACATGTTTGTTCAGTCCCGCTGGGTCAAAGCCCAGAGCACTGGAGAACCACGTATGGCCGAAATCGCCCAGCACATCCACGAGGGCGCCCTTGCATTCTTGAGTGCCGAGTACCGCATCCTCGCCATTTTCGTGGTGGTCGCAGGTGCACTGCTCGGGGTGGTATCCATGATGGTACCCACGACCCACTGGTTTATCGTCGTGGCCTTTGTGATTGGAGCGGTTTTCTCCGCCCTTGCAGGCAACATTGGTATGCGCATCGCAACGCAGGCCAATGTGCGCACCACGCAGGCCGCCCGGACGAGCTTGGCTGAAGCCCTCAAGGTCTCCTTCCGTGGAGGCATGGTCATGGGTCTCGGAGTAGCGGGTCTTGCGGTCTTCGGATTGAGTGTGCTCTTTATCGTTCTGCTGAACATGTTCGCCGGTGGCGAATGGGCAGGAGTAGAGAAGATGACCATGATCTTGGAAGCCCTTGCAGGATTCTCCTTGGGTGCGGAATCTATTGCCCTCTTCGCCCGAGTCGGTGGAGGCATCTACACCAAGGCCGCTGACGTTGGTGCTGACCTCGTTGGTAAAGTCGAGGCTGGCATCCCAGAGGATGACCCACGGAACCCCGCCACCATTGCAGACAACGTAGGAGACAATGTAGGAGACGTGGCCGGAATGGGCGCAGACCTTTTCGGTTCTTACGTGGCAACAGTGCTCGCAGCCATGGTGCTCGGCAACTATGTGATCAAGGACATGGGAGGGGACATCACCGACAACTACGGTGGCATGTCGACCATTGTGTTGCCTTTGCTCATTTCTGCCCTCGGCATCATTTTCTCGATCATAGGGTCTTGGGTCATCAATGTGAAGGATGGGGCCAAGGAGTCTGAGGTGCAAGCGGCATTGAACCGGGGCAACTGGGGGTCCATCGTTTTGACCGCCATCGCATGTTATTTCCTGATTAAAAACATGCTCCCGGACACGCTCACCATGGCGTTCTTCGGTGAAGCTGACCGCACCTTTGGGAGCATCAACGTTTTCTATGCGGTGATCGTCGGCCTCGTTGTGGGGGCGGCCATTTCTTACATGACGGAATACTACACGGGCCTCGGCAAGAAGCCTGTGCTTGGCATCGTACAGAAGTCCTCTACGGGAGCCGCCACCAACATCATCGCAGGTTTGGCGACAGGCATGATTTCCACTTTTGGACCCATCCTGTTGTTTGCTTCTGCGATTTACATCGCTTATGAGTTTGCCGGCTTCTATGGTGTCGCCATTGCGGCATGCTCCATGATGGCCACAACGGCCATGCAGCTCGCCATTGACGCCTTCGGTCCCATTGCAGACAATGCAGGGGGCATCGCTGAGATGAGTGAGTTGCCTGAGGAAGTGCGCGAGCGCACAGACATCCTCGACAGTGTGGGCAACACCACAGCCGCCATCGGTAAAGGTTTCGCCATCGCGTCAGCTGCTTTGACCGCATTGGCCCTGTTTGCTGCCTATGTGGAGTTCACAGGCATCGACGGCATCAACATCTTCAAGGCCAATGTCCTGGCTGCATTGTTCATTGGTGGCATGATCCCTGTGGTCTTCTCTGCACTCGCGATGAACTCAGTAGGAAAGGCCGCCATGGAAATGGTGCAAGAGGTGCGCCGGCAGTTCAAAGAAATCCCCGGTATTCTCGAGGGCACAGGTACACCTGAATACGGCAAGTGTGTGGACATCTCTACACAAGCTGCCTTGAAGGAGATGATGCTCCCTGGTGCCATGACCATTGCGTTCCCGCTCATCATTGGCCTCGTGCCACTGTTGTTCGGTGCTGACCCAGCTTGGGCGGCAGAGACCCTCGGAGGCTACATGGCGGGTGTCACTGTGAGTGGTGTGCTTTGGGCGATTTTCCAGAACAATGCTGGTGGAGCTTGGGACAATGCCAAGAAGTCCTTCGAGGCTGGTGTTGAAATCGACGGTGAAATGACCTTCAAGGGCAGCGAAGCCCACAAGGCGGCTGTAACAGGCGATACTGTGGGCGATCCCTTCAAGGATACCTCAGGGCCGTCCATGAACATTCTCATCAAGTTGACCTGCTTGATAGGGCTCGTGATCGCCCCCATCTTGGGTGGTCATGGCGTCGATGACCATGAAGGCCACGACCATGGTTCTATTGAAGCTCCCGTGCAATCCGAGGCGCCTGTCGCAGCGGTTACCTCACTCGAGGACGCATGAAGGGGGGCAGCTTCCTGAATGCGGCCTTGACCGCTGTCTGTTTTGCGGCGCTGCTCATCGGTTGTTCCTCTGATGAGGGGCAATCCGATCCAGCGTCTTCAAACGAAGCCGCTGGTTCAACTGAGAATACCGACGGTGTCGAGGTGAAGGCTGTGGTGGTTGAAGACCCCTGCACCTGTTTTGAGAAAGGTCTGAGTCGCGGACAACTGAGGTACTGCAGAGAGTCAAAGCGGGATGTTTCCTTCTTGGAGGCGTTGCGCAAATGTGGCACTTCAGAGGTCGTTGGTGTGAGCGCCATTGACAAGATGCCGGGTGATGGTCAGTACACCATGAACCCCAAAGCCACCATAGTGCAGTGGAAAGGCGAGAAGCTGGGCATGACAGAAATGGGAACGGTTCCCATTCGCATCTGCACCATCTCCATTCAAGACGGACAGCTGGTTTCTGGCAACGTGGTCATTGAGATGAACGGCATGAAGTCAACCTCTCAAGAGGGATTGGCCGCACGCAACCTCACCGATCACCTCAGAAGCGATGACTTCTTTGACGTAAAGAACCACCCAACGGCAGCCTTCAGCTTCGAATCGGGAAGAACCGATGGCCGTGGTGGCCTTGTGTTTGATGGAAAACTCAACATCAAGGGCATCAGCAAGCCCGTTTCTGGAAACCTCTCCTTTGGCTCGTCAGACCCTGTGGTAGCAACGGTGGACATGACCTTCAACCGTGCGGATTTCGATGTCCGGTATGGCAGTGGTTCATTTTTTGACAACCTGGGTGACGATTTGATTGCAGACGAAGTGTCCCTCCAGATCGCTTTGGTTGAAGACGTAGACCTCAGAAAAAGCAACTGAGTTCAACTTGTACGGTATCTCTGAACGAAAAACGGCCCCTTGAGGGCCGTTTTTCGTTGAAGGATGTTGGCTCAGAATATTAGAACAATCCGTTCAATTCGGCATCGATCTTGGTGATGATCTCCCCCAACTCCTCAGGGTTCTTCTCAAAATCCATGTGGTCCACATTGATCACAAGCACCTTGCCTTTGGTGTAGGTAGAAATCCAGGCTTCGTAGCGCTCATTGAGCCGGTTCAGGTAGTCCAGACGAATGGACTCTTCGTACTCTCGTCCCCGTTTTTGGATTTTCTCCACCAGGTTTCCGACGCTACTGCGCAAATAAATCAGCAGATCGGGTGGGGTCACGAAGTTCTCCATGAGCTCGAACAACTTGAGAAAGTTCTCGTGGTCCCTGGAGGTCATGAGGCCCATCGACTGGAGGTTTGGTGCGAAGATGTAAGCATCCTCGTAAATGGTCCGGTCCTGTACCATGTCGTGTCCACTGGACTTCAAGGCGTGCAGCTGCCCGAAGCGCGACGTCAGGAAGTGAATCTGGAGGTTGAACGACCACCGCTGCATGTCCTTGTAGAAATCGTTCAGGTATGGATTGTCATCCACGCTTTCATAGTGCGGAGTAATCTTATAGTGCTGAGCGAGGAGCCTGGTGAGGGTCGTTTTGCCGGAGCCAATGTTGCCTGCGATCGCGAGGTGCATGTTCGTGCGTTTGGGAGGGGAAAGGTAGGGGGAGCCAAGGCTTCCCACAATTAGCGATGCGCCGCAGGCACCTCTGTTGTGCCAATTTGCATGGATGAAACCTCCTCAACCCACCGTGGAGTCATGGACAGGCGCGGAACCTTGTGCTGCCCGCCCAGTTTTCCTTTCTGTTTCAACAGGTTTTCGAACGTCCCTGTTGAAGCCCACTCAACCAGTGGAAGATCAAGGACCAGGTTGCCGGTGCGCTTGGCATCATAGTCAGAGTTGAGGACACGCAGTTGGCTGTCCAATGCCGCAGTAAAAAGGGCCGCATTGGGCACAGTTGTGGTTCCTTTCCCAGGCTCGATCACCCAGTGGTGCCGCCCCAATGCTCCATTCTCTCCCGGGCGCGCGCAAGCCGTCCAGTCGCGGATTTCCATGCCAAATTGGCGGCTGGCATGGGCCAATGCGGCATTGGCATCGCCCACCATCAATTCCTCACCTGCGAGGTTGAGAAAGGACTGGGTCCTTCCACTCACGTGAATCCGAAAAGGAGTCAAGGAAGTGAACCTGACCAGGTCTCCCATCAGGTATCGGTGCAGCCCGCCATTGGTAGACACCACAAGTGCATAATCCCGTTGAAGTTCCACGGCGTCCAAGCCCAACGTCTCTGCATGAGGGTTGGCCAGAATGTCGTCTCCTGGTGCAAAGGGGATGAATTCATAATGGATACCATAATCGAGCATGAGCAGCATGTCATCGGCTCCCAGCCGGTCTTGGATTCCAAAAAACCCTTCGCTGGCATTGTAGGTTTCGATGTAATGAATCCCCTCAGGCATGATCCGGTCAAAAGCATGCCGGTAGGGCTCAAAAGAGACCCCACCGTGCATGTAGAGTTGCAAATGCGGCCACACCTCGCCCAAATGAGACTTGCCTGTGCGTTCCAGGATGCGCTCCAACAACACCTGCGTCCAGCTGGGCACACCTGCGATGATGCGCACGTCTTGAGCAATGGTCGTCTCGGCCATGCGCTCAATCTTCTCCTCCCAAGAAGCCAGAAGTGCGATGGACCGTGCAGGGGTTCTGCGAAACTCACACCACCAGGGAAGGTTGTTGATGATAATGGCGCTCAAGTCGCCAGTAAGGACCCCGTTGTCGGCCTCTTCAGCGCGGCCTGTGCCCCCCACAATGAGGTGTCGCCCCCCATAAAGACGTGCTTTGGGAACGGCGTCGACGTACATGGCCAGCAGGTCTTTGCCGCCTTTGTAGTGGCATTTTTCCAATGCGTCTTCGGTGACGGGAATGAATTTGCTGCGGTCCGTTGTGGTTCCGGAGGACTTTGCATTCCACTTCACGGCTCCCGGCCACATGACATCGGGCTCGCCATTTCGCGCCGCTTCCAGCCATGGCTTCAGCCCGTTGTAGTCCCGCAAGGGGACGCTTTGCCGGTAAGCGTTTAAATCCATCTGTGCCGTCACCCCGTGTTCCGCGCCGAACCGCGTCTGCGACACAGCGGCGATGTGGTCCCGAAACACTTCTTCCTGAACTTCTTTCGGGTACTTCTTGAACAACGCGATTTGGTGAAGGCGCTTTCGGATGAACCAACTGAATACAGTGTTGACGGGCATGGCGGTCAGTTGGGGTCGATCCGGTGAACGTCGTTGTTGGATTCCTCAATCTCGTTTTTCACGTGGCGCAACCGCAAGGCGATTTGCACCCAGATGCCGTTCACGTCAGGATCACCCTTCATCAATCGTGCGAGGGCTTCTTCGTCATTGTCGGCAATCAAAGCCATGTCCGCCAATGTGGTTCCGCCATTGTGGCGAAGCCAATCCACCGCCGTCTTTTCTCCCTCTGCACCCTCCAACAAGGCCATCAGGAAGGGGTGCCCATGGTGCCGCAGCCACGCGCGCGAGGTGGGCTCGTTGTGCAAGGCATGGCAGAATACCCCCAATTCTGGATACTCCGATCCCATGAGCCAATCGCGCAATGGCTCTTGTCCAGAAATGGCTTCTGTCCATGCGAGCAGCACTTTTGTGGGATAAGCTGGCAGCTGAGGGGATTTCATCGAGATGTGAAAGTTGCCACCTTTTCTGCATTTGGGAAACATCCGAGTGGGGTTGTGGGGTTCTTTTGTGAAGCTGCCCATGAACCTGCACGAATCGGGAGCGCGAAACCATGGACGCATCCCTTTCAACACCGCCTCCTTTGGCCCACCAATCGAAGCCAGAGACCAGGGTTTATGACCGTGCGTTTTTTCTGCTTTGCGGAGGAACGGTGCTGTTCATGGCCAGCTTTGGAATGCTGTTGCCCGAATTGCCGGCGCACCTGGCGCAGATGGGGGGAGAGCAGTATTTGGGAGGCGTTGTGGGCATGTTTACGCTGGCGGCTTTTTTGTCGCGCTTCTTGAGCGGGCGCATTGCAGACAGAGCCGGCCGGAGGAAGGTCATGCTCATCGGATCAGCGGTGACGGCAGTGGCGGGCTTCGGGTACATTGTGGCGACCAGCATTGCCGCGTTTATGGCCTTGCGCTTCTTCCATGGACTGTCAACCGGGTTCAGGCCCACAGGAACAAGCGCCATGCTGACCGACCGCATCCCCAAAAACAGAAGGGGAGAGGCATTGGGTTACCTCGGGGTGGCTGGCAATGCGGGGATGGCATCTGGTCCGGCATTGGGAAGTTGGCTCACTGTAGAATGGGGCATTGAATGGATGTTTGTGGCTTCGGCCATATTGGGGATGGCAAGCATGTTGTTCACCTTGCCTTTAAAAGAGACCCTGCCCGGAGCACGTCCGGTGCGTTCTTCGGATTTGAATCCGCTCAATGGCCCCCTTATAGATCCACAGGCATGGCCGGCTGCGGTGGTGCTCTTGCCCGTTGCATTGGCCTTTGGTGTTTACCTGACCATCACTCCAGACTTTGTGGACCACCTGGGCTACGTCTACAAAGGATCCTTCAATACCATCATCGTAGCCAGTTCCATTTCCATGCGTTTTATAGCGGGACGGATGAGCGACCGCTATGGCCGCATTCCGATGATGCTGGCTGGAACTTTGTTGTTGGCCTTGGGCATGTTCCTGCTGGGCTCCGCAGAGACCAAGGCTGCAGCCACCATTGGTGGCTTGGTCTATGGAGCCAGCATTGGCATCAACATGCCCACTGTGTTTGCTTGGACAGCCGACCTTGCCCAACCAGGGCGCATTGCCGTGGCTTTGGGCACCATGCTGATGTCCCTTGAAATCGGCATTGGATGTGGCGCTATCGCATCGGGGATGCACTTCCAAGGTGATGTGGGCCGATTACCGGAATTGTACTACATGGCAGCCGCCGGCGCTCTTTTGACCGCTTTCGCACTGATTCTGCCCCTGTTAAGGGGAAGGAGGTCTTGAATTCAAGTTCATCAAAAATGGAACCTTGATAAACTCCGGTTTCAAGAGGGCGCTCGGGGACAGTGGAAATGTAGATTGACCACATGAGCACGAAAGACATGCCAACGCAAGAGTCCATCGAAGTCAATTCCATCGGGGGAGTAGACACCACTTCTACCGGCGCTACGGCCACGAGCCCGTTGGACATTCAGCTGCCCGATAATGCAGAGGTTCAGTCCATGCGCCGCGAGTTGGCCCGTGATTTCGTCACCCTCAAACACACCATTTCTCAATTGCGTGCTGAGCGCGATCGGCTGTCTGTCGAGAACCGGGATTTGCAGATGCGGTTGGCGGCCATTGAGACCGATTACACCAACCTTTTCTCCTACGTAGAGGGAAGGAAAGCCGAGGCTTAAGCGACGGCTGCAGAGGCCGTTGGTAAGCTGCGGTCTACCTTTTTGAAAAGGCCTTGGAGCACTTTGCCCGGCCCAACTTCGACCACTTCTTTTACGCCTTCACCCACAAACCATTCCATGGTTTGTGTCCAGCGCACGGGTGCTGTTAATTGGGCAATGAGGTTTTGACGGATAACCTCAGGGTCAGTCTCCGGTGTGGCATTGACATTTTGCACGATGGGACACTTGGGTTGCTGAATGGAGGCGGACTCCAAAGCTTGGGCCAGGCGTTCACGTGCAGGTTCCATGAGGGGCGAATGGAATGCGCCACCCACCGGCAACATTAGCGCACGGCGAGCCCCCGCTTCTTTCAGGGCTTCGCAAGCCGCTTCTACTGCAGGCACTTCACCCGAGATGACCAACTGTCCCGGACAGTTGTAGTTTGCAGGCACCACAATGCCCTCTGTGTCTGCGCAGACCTGCTCCACAACGTGGTCTTCGAGCCCCAGGATCGCCGCCATCGTCGACGGAGTGCGCTCACAAGCCTCTTGCATGGCCAATGCACGCTCGCTCACGAGCTTCAGTCCTTCAGCAAAGCTGAGCCCTCCGGCAGCAACAAGCGCGCTGAACTCACCCAAACTGTGGCCAGCAACGAACGCGGGGTCAAAAGAAGTGCCCATGCCTTCTGCGAGAATGACAGAATGCAGGAAGATGGCGGGTTGGGTGACTTTTGTCTGCTTCAGGTCATCATCAGATCCTGAGAACATGACCTCTGCAATATTGAACCCAAGGACTTCAGCCGCCTCTGCAAACCGGTCGCGGGCAAAGGCATGGCCGTCAAAAAGGTCTTGACCCATGCCTGAGAACTGGGCGCCCTGCCCAGGGAAAACCATGATTTTCATGGGGTCCAAATTACAGTCTCGAACCTTCCGCCCCCTTCTGCGCGGGCCTCAAAGTTCATAAAGTGTACAATACTCCGATGGAGAGCACCTCTTTAAACTGGGTTCCTGGTCCCACAATGGCAGGAATGGTGGTGATCACGCCTTGGTCATTGACTACCGTTCGCGCAGCCTCTTTTTCGAGCACCACGTCGTCATCATAAATCAAGTGCATGCTGATGGTGGTGCGCAGGGCGTCGTTCACTTTCAATTCCAAAAGTCCGGTCCAGTTGATGTCAATGTTGCCGGGCTGGCTGAGGTAGTTGGAAAAGAGGTCAATTTGGTGGGTCCAAGTGATGTTTTCCATCAGCTTTGTTGTGAGATTCCAGCGGATATAGCCGCCGAGCTCCAGCCTGGTGTGCTGTCCTGCTTCCACTCCAAATGCCCCAGCAGCGGACAGGGTGTCGTCCATGAGGACGGTGAGTTTGGCAGTAAACGGAGCAAAGAAAACCTTGCTGTTTTTTCCTGGTTTCGGCGCCAGACCGGCTGCCGCAACCAAATAGCCTGGAGACAGAAAGTCAGAAATCCGTTGGTCTCGATCGGGCAATCCATTGACCAAGTTGTATCCAGGTAAAATTTGCGTTCGGGCATCAACCAGCATGGACAGTCGGGCGTCTTTGATGGCGTGTTGCATGGCCGTGTTCCATTGCCCTGTGAGGATGAGACGGTCGTCGGTCTTCCGCCAACCTCCTTGCTGACGGAGCAAGCCAAGGGCCGCATCAAATCCCCAACTTGAACTCCGTGGACCCCGTTCTCTGCTCTCGGAGAGGTTACACAGTGCAGTAAACGCCACGGAGCTTTCACCACCACCTGCCCAGTTGGTCAAGGCGGTCTGGCTCAGGTTTAGCCCAAGTGTACCTTTGAAGGTCTCCACCGTATCCAGAGGATTTTCGTCGCTGGCCATGACGGCTTGCTCGACCTGCGGTACGGCAAGTTGACCGGTGGCCTGCACCGAAAGCACAGTGAACAGGAAGCAAACAGCGATGAAGCGTAGGGTTGACATGGAGCAGTGGGGTGTAGATTGGGTCATGCGGAATAGAAACTAAGAATTTGTGTACGCCGCGGTATTGCGCCTTTGGAAGGCTAAATTATATGGAACTCAGGTCATGTTTCGCTTTTGCTTGTTCGTGACAGTAGTATCTCTACTGTTTCACACCCAAAGCCTTCACGGGCAAGTCGCAGATGGCGCAGCTACAGGGGTAGAATTGTGTGATTGTCTCCCTGCAGATTCATACCTGCTGCTCAAGAAGACACGGTTTGTTCCCGGTCAAACGCATGTGCAATACACGGGCAACATCGAAGTGCTCATCACGTTCTTGGGGGCCTATGGCCACGTCGGCCCGCATCCCATGAACCTCAGTTGGCCCAATGACTTGGCTGTGGGGTCTGCTGACCTGACCCATTTGTTGAGCGGGTACAACGTCTATCCTCCCTTTGAAGCCACTTTGTGTGATTGGGAGGTCGTCAACGTGGCCAGCCATGGATGGATTTTAGAGCAAATTGATGCCGTGGGGTATTCCGAGGCTTACATCCATGAATCCACCTACGACGAGTTTGACTTGGGGAACGAAACCTATGGTCAATGCATGCTCAATAGTTTTGATCTGGAGATGGTCTACTTGCCGGACTCCGTGGTCCGTTTGAGTTTCGTAAGGAAATATGTAGGGAATCCAGACCTCGATTGATCGGCTTTTTGTCGGTAAAATTGATAGAGAAATACCTCGAAAAGGGGAGGGCCTAATTGCAAGTTTCATAGGAGGTTTGTGACGCTATTTAGAACGCGTCCAAATAAGGATTCATGCCACTTCCCCTCCTGAGATTCGCCGCACTTCTGGTAATGTTTGTGTTTCCTGCATGGGGTCTTTTGGCCCAATTGCAGATTCGCATTGTCGATGCTGATGGCCGCGGCATTCCAGGTGCGGCACTGATCTCCGACGCTGGAGCGGGTCATGTTACGGACGCCAATGGCTTGATTGCTTTGGATGACACGGCCCACCTGGGACAATCCAGCGCGTGGCGTTTGCGGTGCTTGGGTTTTGGTGACAGAAGGTTATCAGCGCAAGACATACAGCGCGGAGGCACTTTTCGCATGGAGGAAGCTGTATTGGACCTTCCACAAGCGCTGGTAGAGGCGGTGTCCCTCACGGGCGGACGACCCATGGGGGTTCCCGGGTCAGTCACGGTATTGTCTGCCAAGGCCCTGAGGCGGCAGGGCGATGTTGACATCAACAGGGCCTTGCGCACTGTTCCAGGGGTGTACATACAAGAGGAAGATGGATTTGGACTGCGTCCCAACATTGGGTTGCGTGGAAGCGGATCTGAGCGGAGCAGCCGTATTTCAGTGTTGGAAGACGGCATACCCATTGCCCCTGCACCCTACACTGCACCCAGTGCCTACTATTTCCCCTCGGTCGGCCGTATGAGCGGCATCGAGGTCATGAAAGGGGCCAGCCAAATTGCACATGGGCCCAACACCGTAGGCGGCGCCATCAACTTTATCAGCACGCCGATTCCTTCGTTACTCTCGGGCCGCGTAGATGCGCGTCTGGGGCAATTTGGGACAGGGCGCGTTCACGTTCATGTGGGCGACGGTTCTGGCCGCATTGGATGGATGGTCGAGGCCTTGCAGGCAGGCAGCGGCGGTTTTAAAGTGCTCGATGGCGGTGGTGCAACGGGCTTCGACAAGCTCGATGTGATGGGGAAGCTGCGCTGGCGATCGGCGGATAAGGCCCAAACACAGCAGCGCATTGAGCTCAAACTTGGGCGAGTGGGCGAGGAGAGTCATGAGACATACGCGGGGCTGTTGCCCTCTGATTTTGAGGCGTCACCCTACCGCCGATATGCGGGCAGTCGCCGAGACCAGATGGACGCGCAACAACAGCAGGCATTGCTGACACATGTGCTGGACTTTGGCTCGGGATGGCGTTGGACCAACCGCGCTTATGCGACGCGGGTAGACAGGAATTGGTACAAAGCTGATCGTGCAGCGGGCATGTCTGGAGAATGGGTAAAGCTGGGAGCGTTGCTGTCGGGTGATGACACCTCGAACGCACAGGCGGAAGCCATCGGTGTCTTTAGAGATGGTGCAGCAGGGGTGGTCAGGCTCAAGGCCAACAACCGCGCGTACCATTCTCGAGGGCTGGAGTCTCGCTTGAGTTGGGACGGAACCGGTTCTGGTTGGCAGCGTTTTGAGGCCTCTGTTCGTGCACACGGGGACGGCATGGACCGTTTTCAATGGGTGGACGACTGGCAGATGGTGTCGGGGCAATTGGTATCGCCAGAACGGGGCACCCCCGGGACGGAATCCAACCGCATCGAATGGAGCCGTGCCGCCGCAGGATACGCCCGCGCCAAATGGGAGAAGAAGGGGTGGTCATTGATTCCGGGGGTGCGGCTGGAGCACATCCTCGCTGGCAGGGACGATTACGGTACGTCTGATGTGGAGCGGGCAGGAACGGACCTCCAAAAACGCCGCAATACCACCACCGCTGTGTTGCCAGGACTTGGGTTTCAAAAGAACTTGGGTCCAGAGTGGAGCCTCTTTGGAGGGGCACACCGTGGTTTTCTGCCTCCGGGAAATGCTGAGGAAGTCAAGCCAGAGTATGCGTGGAGCCACGAGCTGGGAGCGCGCTGGCTTCGGTCCCGCACCGAACTTTCACTGGTCGGATTCGGTCATTTTGGCCGCAACCTTCAAGGGTCTGACTTTGCATCCAGTGGCGGCTCCGGTGATGGCGACGTATTCACCGGAGGATCCACGGAGGTATTCGGGGTGGAAGCGATGTTGAATCTGACCAATGGCGTAAACCCCCAAGAGGGCCACCGCTTCGAATTGGGGGGCACATACACCTTCACGGATGGGCGCTTCACCACGGCATTCGAGAGCGATTATGACGCATGGGGTTCGGTCGAAGTCGGCGATCAGTTGCCCTACCTCTCTAGACACCAAGGAGCGCTGCGCTTGGGTTGGGCCCGGGCGTCTTGGTCCTTGGATGCAGCGGCCCGCAGTGCCCAGGCCATGCGCACTGAAGCAGGTCAAGATCCGTTGGAC
>DDCX01000123.1:20851-23001 GCA_002336475.1 Flavobacteriales bacterium UBA1995
CCAGGGATGCCCCGCACGGTCACGGGCGGATTCAACCTCAGTTTTTGACGCCCTCCGCACCAGCGAAGCGCATCCAGTCTACTTCGAGTCCAAAGTCCCCGGCTTTACCGTCGTACTTCATGAAGCCCATGCGCAAGATGGCCGATAGATCGCCCCATGTCCACAATTTGGGGAGCTCTCCTGTCATCGCACTGCTCTTCTTGAGTTGATCAAAGGGGATGGTCACTTCGGTCCATTCGGGCTGGACTTCAAAATTGGTCTTCCAGTAGGGCATCCACCATTTTTGGGACACCTCCATGGTCAACGTGAAGTCGTCGGGTTGGCCTGTGGTGGTCCTACAGCGCAGTGTTACGGATGTGTAATCCGACAGGTCAGTTTCGCTCCACGGTGAACGCACAGAGCTAAAGCCACCATTGTTTTCCAATGAGACCGTGCCTTCCCAAGAGAGGGTGGACTTGCTGTATTTCACATTGCAACGGGACCTTCCTCCCATAACGTCATCGTTGAGCCCCCGCCAAGAGGAGAGGTCGTTTTTACCGAAGTCAAGCACGGGGGGGGACATCAAAGATTCTGGGTTGGTGCTGGCAGCAGCGAGCAAAGCCAAGGCCAACATGGCATTCGAGAACAGAGCATACATACCTCTTCAACCCACCAAGGGCAAGGCAGGTTCACTTTCCGATACAGAAGTTCCCGAAGATGTGGTCGAGCAGGTCGTCTGGTGTGACGGCACCAGTGATGCGACCGAGCTGTTCTAAGGCTTCTTTGTGGTCGACGGCCAACAGGTCGCCGCTGAGACCCGCATCAAGCCCATCCAAAGCCCTTTGTAGGGATTCGCGGGTGCGCTGAAGTGCCTCTCGGTGACGGAGGTTGGTCACGAGGATGCGGTCTTCAGCCAATGCACTTCTGTAGTCACGGCCGAGCCTTTGCTCAAGTGCATCCAAACCGCTACGCTCCTCGGCACTGATGGCCAAAACCTCTTCGGCACCTTCAGGGATCCATCCTGACGGGGCAGGAGCGAGGTCGGTTTTGTTGGCCAATACCAACACCACTCCGGGGGGTTCGCCCAAGCCTGTTGCAGCCTCTGCAAGCCGCTGTGCCGCTTTTTGGACCTCTTCCTGAGCACCAGTGCGTCCTTCCGGAGTGGAGAGGTCGCGTGCGTCCAAGAGGTACAAAACAAACCGCGCCGAAGCTGCTTTCGCCCAAGCGCGCCGAATGCCCTCTGCTTCGATGTCATCGGTGGTGTCCCTCAAGCCTGCCGTATCGATGAACCGGAACCGAATGCCCTCTAGTGTGAGCGTTTCTTCGAGTGTATCTCTTGTCGTTCCTGGGGTGTCCGAAACGATGGCTCGGTCTTCGCGAAGGAGCGCATTGAGCAAGGTGGATTTGCCCCGGTTTGGTGCTCCGAGTATGGCGACGGGAACCCCTTCAGCAATGGCGCGTCCGGTGGAGAAGCCGTTGAGCAATTGGGCCATGCGATCGAGCAAGCCGGTGACGTGCTTTCGGTAACCATCGCGGTCTACAAATTCGACATCTTCCTCGCCAAAATCGAGCTCCAATTCCATCAAGGCAGCGTATTCGATCAGGGCTTTCCGAAAGGCATTGATCTCGTCGCTAAAGCCCCCTCCAAGTTGTTGTATCGCCAATTGGTGAGCGCCGGCGTGCTCGGCATCGATGAGGTCACCTATGGCCTCAGCTTGCGCGAGGTCTCGCTTGCCGTGCAAAAAAGCGCGCTGGGTGAATTCACCCGGCAATGCTGGGCGACACCCCGCATCCACCAGGCACTCCATGAGCCGCTGTGCGATGAAAGGGCTGCCGTGGATGTGGCATTCCACGATGTCTTCTCCTGTAAAGCTCTTTGGACCAAGAAAAGGAAGCAGGAGGGCTTCGTCGAGGGGCTTGTCGCCGTCGTACAGCACCCTCAGTGCAGCGCGTCCCGGTGTACAACCTTGGAGTCGGCCACGGCTTAAAGCGTCGACCACAAGCCAAGCTTCAGGGCCACTGACACGCACAACAGCAACGCCACCGCGTCCTGGGGGGGTAGACAAGGCGCAAATCGTGGTGCCGTCAAGGGGATGTGCAGGCATGGGGGCAAATTAGCCCTTGCCCCTTTCCGAATGAACCTTGCCCCGCGTTACTTTTGCGACCGCACG
>DDCX01000072.1 GCA_002336475.1 Flavobacteriales bacterium UBA1995
TTCGGCAAGGTCAAAATCGCCAAATTCGGTCTTCACTTTCTTGACGCATTAAAAGAAGAGGCAGACTGAATGGTGGGGCATGGCCAGGGCATTGGCTACAACACATGCATGCATTGCCGTACATTCAACATTGAACACATCACAGCACGAATCCATGCGCTCCTCCATCCTCGTTTCCCTGCTTATGATGGCAGGCTTTGCTTTCGGACAGTCTCATACCATTGATGAGCATGACCTCTACATGTCAGGGGATGTAGAAGACGGAGACATTTCCATCAACACCTACTTCAATGCCATCGATGCGGTACAGGTCAACTGGTCCATCATAGAAACTGACGTTCCCGAAGGTTGGGAGTATTCATTCTGTTTCCCCAATTGTCACGCCATCGGGGTCCTGCAGGCATCAGCCGACTTTCCCGCAGCAAGCGAACAGTACCTCAACTGCCATGTCTACCCCAACGGCATCGCAGGAGAAGGCCATATCCGCATGCTCATCACCACCAATGGCGCGGCTCAAGACACCGTAACCTGGTGGGCAACCATCGATGCCCTTTCAGGACTGGAGACCGACAGAATCAGCGAAATCCAAGCTTATCCATCCCCTTTTTCAGGCACTTTGAACCTGCAAGGCATCCCTGCTGGTGCCACCATTACTTTCCATGACCAAACAGGAGCACTGGTGCATCACGTCTCCTCCGGGGCCGCCCGCAAGACTTCGGTCGACCACCTGCCCCAAGGACTCTTGTTCATGACGACCACCCTCGACGGAGAAATCATCGACCGCCGCAGGGTGCTCTCGTTGTAAGCCACTTCGCAGCTGCGCTCCCCACACAGCAGGAGACCTTCAAGGAAGGTTGACCCGAAGTTGGCTTGGAGACAGGACAATTTGGAGCCAACCCATAGTTTTATGGCATGAAAAAGATGCTCTACTTGTGGGCTGTGGCTGCTGTCCTCACCGCCGGTTGTACCACATCGACCATACGCAGCACGCAACTGGCGGAAGGCGCTGCGCTCATGGCCATTGAACCCGTCAAAGCCCACGTCGTGGTCGATACCACCGCCACGTTGCAGGCCGTCTCGCAGACGCGCACCATCCTGGGCATGTTCCGCTCCGGAGACAGCGAGTTTGCCGAATACCCCGGCATGGTCTTTCGCCGCGGCCCGGGGATGCGAGAGCGCAAGGCAGCCATTCACAAGGCCTTGAAAGACACCGATTTCGATGTGATGGTCAATCCAAAGTACCTCGTGCAAGAGAAGCGCCGTCCCTTTGTCCGCACCGTGACCGTTCAGGTGGCGGGATACGGCGGTCATCTCGTCTTCGATCAGTCCGAAAAATGAGCGCCCCCTCAATGAAGAGGCTCCGCGCCTCCGTCCGGGCAACAGCCTTGGCATGGGTCCTCGCGCTAACCGCTGCCTCTTCCCTGCATGCCCAGCAACTCGACGAAAGCTTGATGGACAACACCGGAGACGCGGCCCCGCGCAACTGGAACTGGACGTCTGGTGAAGCCGGCACCTGGTGCGTGTGGATTGACTTCGACCTCGGAACCCTGGAGCAATTCGAGGACAACACAGAAAACCACATCCTGCGCGCTGCCACCCTCGGACATCCGGAATGGAGCAACAACACCCTCACGGGCACCGTCAACCAGATGTCCAGTTCCGGATTCAGCAATGCCGTGGGATGGCAGGGTTGGTATGTACCCAATGCCATTCGCATCGGCGCATCCCGCAAAGTCTGGAAAGGCATCTCAGCGGGAATTCAGGTGGGCCGCGCATGGTCTCCCGCTTACATCGAATGCACCCGTGCCGATGGCGAGACCACGGTAGCCAGTTGGAACCAAGTGCGCTTCGCCGATCTGGTGGACCAGTACGTCTACTATGACGACCTCTACAATGGCAACTCCTGGCAGTTCTCCAACAACGGGACTTTCACCGAAGGCATCGCCGGGTGGCGCATGGAGCTCGTCGTGCAACAAGAACTCGCCCACGGCTTGGGTTGGACCGCCAGCCTGGGCACCACCTTGGGATTGAACGGCGAATTGGAATCCCGTTCCGCCGCGCTCTTTGGCGGCCAAGGGCTCACGCCCAACAGCGAACTGGGCCCCACCCTGACTCCCGTATCGGTGGCCGCTGCACCCCATGCGGCCTCCGTCGGAGCTACCTATCGAATCGGCGCCATTGTGACGGGCCTTTCCTGGTCGAGTGTCTTTGTGGGAGGAGGCGACAAGAACGATTGGGTCGCAGCCGGCGCCGACGCCATCGCCCCCCTCAATCAGATGCGTCTCCGCCTAGGGATGTCATTCTGAGACGTATTGAATCATGACTGGAACGGCGGCCCTTTGGCGCAGCCTCGCTGAAAAAAGCCCCCTGTGCACCCTGTTGGCGGTGCTGGTTTTGAGCGCCTCCTTGGTGCAGGCCCAATCCACGGCCCCTCGAGGTTTTGGCGAGCAGTTGAACCGCCTCATGGACGGAGGCATCGACTCTTTGGCGGTAGACGGTCTGGGGACCATCTCCGCCGTGCAATTCGACGCGCCAGACTGGGCATTCTTCAATGCGCACGAACGAGAAGGGCTGGAAGACGGTCACGTCCCGCTGCATCGGTTCCGACCGCTCGTGACGGAAGATGTGGTCGAACTGCGCGACCGCCTCGCCGTCGTATTGCTGCACGAACGCCAGGGATGGAAGGTTCGATTGGCCACGTTTACCCGGGAAGGGCAGCCCATTCAAAGCTTTCTGCTGCACGACCGATACGGGTACCTCTACGAGAAGAACCACCGGGCGTATTCCTTGGACGATCCCGTTCACTACAACGAAGCCGAGGGCACCTTCGACTTCTATCAACTCATGTACGGCTACGAGCCCATCCCCACGCTGGAACAGCCAAGTCAAGATCCCGTGGAGCACCAGTCCTTTCATCAAGTGGCCGTGAACGGGGAGGGTTTCATCGAACTCCGATACTCCGAAACCACCGGAAAACGAATGTTCCACCGCTCTAAGGAACCTCCCATCCAGCATGAGGTAGAGTTCCATGAATTGAGCCTCTTCACCCTCCACCATGCGGGCGAACCAGAAAGCGCCCTTTGGCCCGAGACCCACCTTACCCATGGCGACATGGATTCACACGACACCATCGCCATTCCCCTCTCCTACGGCGCGGACTGGCAGCGCCGATCGTTCTTTTTGAAACCCAGGGACAGCTATTCCATTGCCAACGTTGCCCAGCGCCATGAGAATGTGATGACCTTTCCAGGTGACGGCACCACCTGTGAACTCACCGAATGGAAGCGTTACACTTCGCCCTGGTCCGACTTGCATGGCGAAGAAGGCTTCTTCCAGACCGAGACACTGAATCCCGGCGATGACGCGCGTTTTCTCTCCTACACAGAAGAAGAACTTCAGGCTGCCTTTGCCGCCGTCTGCGGAAGCGGCGACGTGCTGCCCGGAAGCCCGGAGCCCAGCCCCCGTCATGCTCGCGTCGTGGTGGAACGGGTGGTGATCCGAATCCAATTCGAAGGCCCCTATGGCAGCGGATTGAAGTACCTTATCCTGCATATCCCCCACAGCTGCTGAGTAAATCAAGTCAATGCTCGGTCACATTTTAATGTACGGGCTTGTACTTGAATTGAAACCGCCCATTCCGGAGGATGGGTGGGTCTGCACCCAACT
>DDCX01000128.1:0-2563 GCA_002336475.1 Flavobacteriales bacterium UBA1995
AGGCTGGGGGGATTGGGTCAATGTTGAAGCCGGGCTCGCCCGCATTGCAGCGCGCACAGCCGACCTCGGTGCGACCGAAATCGCCCGGCGCAATGCCCGGTTCATGAAAAAAAGCGAGGCTTTGTTGGCAGCGCGGTTCGACAGCCCCCCGTTCGAGTTGGAACCCACGGGAACCGCCAACCTGATCGACCTCAACAACCGGTTTCTCGCCTCGGACATGGTGTTGGGTCTGTTGATCGCTTTTGCGGTGGTGGCCCTCATTGTGGGCATACTGTTTCGCAGCATTCGAATGGTGCTGGTCTCGCTGGTCCCCAATGTTCTCCCCCTGCTCTTCATTGCGGGTTACATGGGCGCTGCGGGCATCGACCTCAAGGTTTCCACTTCGATCATTTTCACCATTGCCTTTGGAATTGCAGTAGACGACACCCTCCACTTCTTGGCCAAATACAAGCTGTTGTTGTCCCAAGGCGTCTCCCCCCTCTGGGCATTGCGCAGGACCTTTATCTCCACGGGAAAAGCCATCATCGTCACGTCCATCATCCTGTGCGGCGGGTTTGCCACGCTCATGCTCAGCAGCTTCGAAGGCACCTTCCACATCGGTCTGCTCGTCTCCTTGACCTTGGCATTTGCCGTCTTGGTCGATCTGGCCGTCTTACCCCTCCTCCTCCTGCCGCGCCGCGCTTAACTTGGGCTCATGCTCCATCGCAGATCATTCCTTCGCCGTGCTGCAGCCATGGCCACTTTGCTCGGCGTAGCGCCGCGGCGCATGCTCGAAGCCATGGACACCACGCCCACTCCCCTAACAGGGCCATCAGGTGGAGCACGTTTCACAGGCGGGCACATGCTGAGCACATGGAACCACGGGCTGGTCTCCAATGCGGAAGGCTGGCGCATTATGAAACAAGGTGGGACCGCCTTGGATGCTGTAGTCGACGGCACGGCCCTCGTGGAAAGCGACCCTACCGGCACCTCCGTGGGCATTGGTGGTCGCCCGGACCACACGGGAAAGGTGACCCTCGACGCCTGTGTAATGGGACCCGACGGTCAAGCAGGAGGTGTGTGCTTCCTAGAAGACATCGCCCACCCCGTCAAAGTGGCCCGCTCCGTCATGGAGGACACCCCCCACGTATTGCTCGCTGGAGACGGTGCCCGAGATTACGCCATTGCCAAAGGGTTTGAACAGGTCAACCTGCTCACACCCGACAGCGAAAAAGCATGGCAGAATTGGCGGAAGAGTGCCGAATACAAGCCCATCATCAACGTGGAGAACCACGACACCATCGGGATGATTGCCCAGGACCTCAATGGCAACCTGGCCGGCGCCTGCACCACCAGTGGCCTCGGTTTCAAATTGCGGGGGCGCGTCGGCGACAGCCCCATTATTGGAGCGGGGTTGTTTGTGGACAATGATTTCGGGGCATGCACCGCAACCGGCCTCGGAGAAGCGGTCATGCGAACCGTCGGATCTTTT
This sequence comes from Flavobacteriales bacterium UBA1995, assembly GCA_002336475.1. GTDB lineage: Bacteria > Bacteroidota > Bacteroidia > Flavobacteriales_D > Sanyastnellaceae > UBA8752. Next base: position 1,472 of record DDCX01000128.1, read on the forward strand.
CTGGTTGTAGAGCTCATCCGTCAAGGCCGCGCACCGCAAGCGGCCTGCGAGGAAGCGGTAGACCGCATCATGGCCAAGATGCCTGTCAGCGACCTGCAGGTTGGTTATCTGGCCATGGACACGACCGGCCAAGCGGGTTCCTGTGCCATTCATGGTGGCTTCAATTATGCCAGAACCGTGGCCGGTGAAACCGGCATGGTCGATGCCCCATTCCGCAGCTGAATGTCCATGCCCCGCCCACCCATTTCCAGCAAACGGAGCAACCTCATGGGCGTGGTGCGCCTGGCCCGCCCATTGAACCTGCTCATCTCTGCAGGCACCATGGGGGCTTTGCGCTATGGTTGGATGGAACGCTGGACACCGGAAGGCAGCTATACCCAATTGCCCCTGATCGACTTTCTTCTCGGGGTGCTCGTTGTGGTATTGCTGATGGCCGCAGGCAACGTCATCAACGCCTACTTCGACACCACCGAAGACCGAATCAATAAGCCAGAACGTGCCATCGTAGACCGTTTGGTGAAACGGCGCGTGCTGATCATCGCCCACCAGGCGCTCAACACTGTCGGCATCGGCATCGCCTGCTTTCTGGCATGGAAGTACAGCGGACTCGGTCATTTACTGCTCCCGGTCACGGTGTCGTTTCTGCTCTGGCGATACAGTGCCCGGTGGAAGAGCCGACCCTTCATTGGCAACCTGGTCGTTGCAGGACTATTGGGGCTGGTTCCCATTTGGATGGGTATTCTAGAGTCTCCTTTCCACACCTTAGGAAGTGAACGCTGGGGATTGATGTGGCCCCTGCTCGGCTTTGGCGGTATGGCCTTTGGAATCGGGATGGCCCGAGAAATAGCCAAAGACGCCCGAGATGAACCCGGCGACCGGGTGGCCGGGAAAAACTCCATCCCCATCCAATTTGGAAGCAATGCCACACGGAAATGGGTCGCCGGTATCCTCATCGCAATGGCCGCAGTATATGTATCCAGCATTGTGGCGTTAAGCCCCAAAGTGGAGGTGTGGACCATCCTTCCCTGGATGTCACCTTTGCCCTTCATTGTGTTGGCGATGTTCAGCACCATCCTGAAGAAGCCGCGGTGG
>DDCX01000128.1:2677-2980 GCA_002336475.1 Flavobacteriales bacterium UBA1995
TGGTTTTCATCGAAGGCTAACCTCTCCTGAACGTCTGTACTACGATGAAAAAGTGAATTTCGAAAGGTAGATCCCTTCATCAAGGTCATGGGAACCGATGACGCCCTCGACTACGACGGCTCCGAAGTCGCCGACGGTGATGCCCAGCTCGACGCCTACGCCGCCGCAAACGGTGTCGTGGTCGACAACAGCCTCTCCATCGACTACACCTTCGCCTTCGACGCCGCTGGCCAACAGGCCACCGATAAGCTCTACATCGAAGGAGGTCAGGGTTCCGGATCCGACTGGACCCAAGGCTGGTCC
>DDCX01000074.1:0-4566 GCA_002336475.1 Flavobacteriales bacterium UBA1995
TTGCCCATCGACACGATGCCGATGCCGTTTTCCCCGCTCACGAATGCATCCTCAGAAGGGTCCCAAGTCAAATCGAGGCCGGTGAACAGAAAGCGGTGCTGGATGGACTCTGGCGTCTTCTTGAAAGCCCCCATCAAGGTCATTTCACCCAACACCTCATCGGCGCCTTCTAACCCCAACCACTCGCGTGTCGCCGCTTCAAAAGTGGTTTCAGTTATGTCCAAGGGGGCCGCCGTAGCATAGAGCTGGAGCCTCTCGGCGAAAGACTTCCACAGCTGTTCGTCGAACGGAAAGTCCATCCCCACCGTTACCGCCGCTTCGATCCCCGTGCCTGTTGGGAATACCTTGACTTCACCTGCCGAGCGCTGGGTCACCAAGCCATAATCTACGGGAAGGCTCACCGGGCCACTTCCGGTCACACTGCAATCGCCTGCCTTGAGCTCAATGAGCGTTCCTGGCAAATTGGGTTGGAGCATTTTTTCGGGAGAACCGGCTTGATACACTGCATCGCGCTTGTTGTACCTAAGCTCTCCTGTCGCGGCCAAAATCCGATATTCATTGTGGCTGCGCACCTCATCTACAAATGCACCGTATGGGCCGCCTCCAGGCTCGTCTACATCGCGGAAATAAGCGCCCACCCCCAAGTGGGACATCATGGGTGTCTTGAGCGTCGTATCCAAGGGAATCCTGACATCCTTGGGGTCGATGACCGAGGTAAACAAGAGCTGCTGCTTGTCTGTTTCCGGACAAGCCGCTTCTAGGGTAACCGCGCCGTCAAACTCGAGGTGCTGCCGTGCTGCAGCCAGCCCCACCTCTCCAGAAAAACCAAAGAAGGGACTCAAACCAAATCCATCTTGAATGGGGATCACACCCCTGCCGACCGTTTCTCCACTGGTATCAACCTCTACGGTCTCCAGCTGAATCAGCTGTTCCAATCCGTTCTCATCCTCGTAAAACAAACTTGCCCTCGCCTCGTAATCAAAGCGCCCCATGATGTTGACATCGGCATCAAACAAACGGTGGTACCGCGTGACCACGTTGGCCACGATGACCGCACGCGTCAGTTGGTCCATCTGCGCCCTGCGCCTGATCACGACAAGGCCACTGTCGGGTTCCACAAAGGCGTCTGCCGTGCGGATGAATTTGACCGCCTCACATTTGAGAATGGCTTCACTCACATCATACACCGCCGTTGGCGCCAAGAAATTCAGGCTGTCCTGGTCCGCTCTTGTCGAGTAAAAGTTGGAACTCGATGATGCTTCATCCGAGTCGATGACAAAATCATCCAACGGCTCCCTACTGGAGGTCATTTCCATCTCGTCTTCGTCCATGAACCATTTAAACTCATCCATGAAACACATGTACTGATTGGCAGGAAGTTCGATTTTGGTTTCACCGTCGTTCGAAGCGAATTCACCTATGCGGTCATCGAAGTCAATGTCGCAATGCACATTGTCGGTTTTAAACGCCAACGCTCCTTCCACCTTTTGGTCCAATTGGAACGACGCGGTATCTGCCAAAATGTGTCGCCGGTTGTACCGGAACATCTCCGAGCCCAGCTGGGCACCACTAAAATGCATCAACCCATCACCGGTCATGCCCAGGTCTCCCAGCACCACACCTCCTTCCAGTTCACTTGCCCCCTCAAACAGCCTCAAAGGAACACCTTGGGTACGGGCTGAGATGCGGTTTGAGCGGGGCTCAAACAAAACGGCCACCTCTTCACCTTGCACTTCAGGTACAGGTGGAGGACCGGCGGACTCCTTGTTGATGAAAACCTGTGCTGTGCCCTTGGTGCTGTCGGGAAGCAACACAAACCGGTCGCTCTCAGCATGCGATGTCCTGAAGTCCAAAGAACCTCCTCCTTGCAATCCCCCTCCATCCAAGGTCAGGTTTTGGTCAAAGTTTCCAACCCCACCGTAGACTTGATAACCTCCTGAAGGCGTGGCTGTTGTAAAGCCCAAATGCAAGTCATCCATGACGTAGAGGTTTTCCTGCAATGGCGGCAGCAGGTCGCCTGACTCTAACGTTCCAGCAAAGACCAACTCCCGACGTCCCAACGCGTCCAAACTGTCGAGCGTAAAAGGCTCGACCACAAAGCGAAAGCGTTCGCGTTCGTAGGCGCCATTTTCGATGGCCACGTCATCCCAATGCACATAACTCGGTTCGTCCGTGACCAAGACAGGATACTGGGGATAGGCCTCGCTCAACCGTCCCGACCTGTTGATGGGAACGTCCACCCTCAATACGCCTTGCACGTATTCCAAACGGTTCTTCACCAATTTGCGTTTGGGCCTTCCTCGGGCATCCAATTCCTCCTCATTGACGCGCAGCTTACATGACTCCACAGCATTGAGCTCAATGGAAAAGGCCTCGTAGTCAAAAGCATAGTCAGAGCCATCAAACTGAAGGTTGCCTGCCCTGACCCCGCCCGCAAACGTAAAGTCGCGGTCCTCTCCAATCACCACCTTTCCGTTTCTTGGCTCAATCATCACACCACGGTCCCGTGATACGTTGACCCGGGCGACGCCATTGAGTTTCAACTGCCCATTCAACAGGCTGATTTCGCCATGTCCCGAACCCTCGGCCTCTGAACGAAAAAACAAGACATCAAAATCCCTTCTTCCGGCAGCATTGGCCAGGTCCGCAAAGAGCTTGTCCGTCGCGGTGGCCATCCTTGATTGAAGGTCCATTTCCAAGTAGCCCTGGTGTGCCATTCGAATCATCATGGCCCGCGACTTTTGCTCACTCAGCCGCATGCTGCTCCCCAATGACATGCTGCTAAAAGTCGTGTCTCCAGTGGCCTTAACATGGTTCCGCACCCGCACCAAGGGGTGCACAGGATCGATGCCCTGCATGTCCCTAAAAAGCTCAACATCAAAAAAGTCGGCACTGGACAGCACAGCCGTCGAGCGGACAGATCCCGGAGGACCTTCCAAGAGGATGCGCGTATCCTCCATTCCCCACGACAACACGTTGCAATCGACAAAAAGGTTGTGGTACGAATCTGTAAAGGCCCGGGGTCCAAGGCCCTCATCGGTACGAATCAAAAACAGCTTCTTGGCTTTGAGGTTGAAGCGCAAGTTCAATTCAGGGTGATACAGGCTGTCCGTGCCAATGTGCAAAACAGCTTCCACACCCTCCCCGCTGAACTGGTCAGCACGCAGAATGAAAAGTGACGATGAGCATTCGACCATTGCGGTATCGCCCCTTCGAAACTGCAGCCTCGCAGGCTCTTCTTCACTGCCCTTTCCTTGAAGCTCGGCACCCCGCACCGTTAATCCTCCGTCAAAGTCCACGCCTGGCACAATGTCTGGCATGGACAAACGGTTGATGTAGGTGTCGAATCTGGGATAACGGGCATCGTCGGTTGCCGCCCCTGTTTTTTCGTCGCGTTTGCGCACGCGGGCTTTATCAGTGAGCTGTCCCCACAGGGGATCTGGGAAGAGCTCTGTGGTAAAGCGCGCCGAGTCCACCGTTACAGAGGGCGACTTGAGCCGAACAGAATAGGCATTGAAATCCGCAAAGTTTTTTTCGGGATCCCACCCTGAACGCCCCCAATCAACGCGTCCGCTGCGCCCTTCGAAACGCTCCTTTGCATAGTTGTATGTTCCTGCTGTGCGTTTGATCAACAAGGTGTCGCCCTTGGCCAACGCCATCAAACTGCCAGAGGGGCCAAAAGTGAACTGCGCCCCGCCTTTCTCAGGAATGGAAATGGCCATCGGCCCGTCAAACGACCAACTGACTGATTTCGTCGCGTAGAATGTCCCATCCTTCAGGAGGTCCTTGCCCAAGACCAGCAAAGGCGCAAAGGCACGGGCCGACTTGCGGCTTTCCAATGCCCGGTCTACTGCGGCATCCCATGCGGCAAATGGAAGCCGCAATGAATCGCCCGTAAGGGCCACCTGCACACTGCGCGCATAACCGAATTGCTCAGGAAAAGCACCGAGGTTGGCTTCTTCCATTTGTGCGATCCGTTCTACAAAGGCAGCCGTCACTTCTGGGTCCGCCAATGGATCGAGGATCAAGGGACCCAGCTCCTTTGACAAAAACCGCTCGGCATCCTTATCGTAAGCAGAGACGCCTTTGCTGAGCTTCGTCAAAGCACCTTCGATCGCCACCAGGTCAACTTCCTGTCCAGCGGTTGGCAGGTACAGGCTGCAAGCCATGACCACCAGTGCGGAAGCCTTGGCCAGAAAAGAAAAAGAGAACCGCCCACTGTGGAGCGCCGGGTGCATTGATTGAAAGTCCATTCCGATGATCCGGAAAATTAACGTCAGGGAGCCGTCCGTGGTATCTTGCCGGGCAGGATGTTCCAACTGTTGCGCACAATCCAATCCAAACCCCAGCTCGTGCCGCGCTGGGTCATCTTTTCCATCGACCTGTCCTTGGGCGTCGTGGCCTTGGGATTGGCCTTTGCGATCCGCTTCGAATTTGCACCTCCTGCCCATGAGCTCGAAGCAGCCCGTCGCTTCCTTCCTGCCTACATCGCAGTGCGCGCATTCTCCATGCTCGTCTTTCGCACATTCGCCGGCATCATTCGGTTCAGCGGATCGCGGGATGCCC
>DDCX01000074.1:4635-5340 GCA_002336475.1 Flavobacteriales bacterium UBA1995
CTGCTCATCGGTTTTCGCATTTCTGTGCGGTCCGTTTATGAGCGGTTTCAGTCGGCCAGGCCTACCGCAGTGGTCATTTTTGGTGCCGGTGAAGCGGGCATCATCACCAAGCAAGCTGTAGAACGACCGAGCGCAGACCCCCTCAAGGTGGTGGCTTTTCTCGACGACGATGCCGGAAAGCAAGGAAAGCGGATCGATGGCGTCCCCATTCTTTCTGCCGACCGCGCCCAGCAAGTCCTTTCGGATTACAACGCCAAGCGCCTGATTGTATCGATTCAGCAGCTTGACCCTGTCCGCAAAGCACAGGTGATCGATGCCGCCCTCGATGCGGGCCTTCGGGTGATGGACGTACCGCCTGCCCAACGCTGGATCCAAGGCGAGCTGAGTGCCGGACAACTGCGAGATACGCGGATTGAAGACTTGCTCGGCCGCCCAGTCATCGAACTCGACGCCTCTTCAATCGCACAGCAGGTTCGGGGAGCCCGCATATTGGTCACCGGCGGTGCTGGCTCCATCGGTTCGGAACTCGTCATGCAAGCGCTCGAACGGGGGGCCGAGCAGGTGCTCGCCATCGACATCGCAGAAACACCACTCCACGACCTAGGCCTGTTGTGTCGGACCCGACTGGGAGGTGCTGCAAACCGGCTGATGACCCGCATTGCCGATGTCAGAGACGCCCAAGCCATGCACGTTTTACTTGCTGAC
>DDCX01000002.1:0-12591 GCA_002336475.1 Flavobacteriales bacterium UBA1995
TCCGATTTCCATGTCATCACCGGCGTAGCTGCATGCCAAAGTCTCATGGGCTTCGTTCGCAAAATCAACATCCTCCGCACTGATTTTGAGGCTACTTCCTGCCAATGAAAGGCGGACCTGATGAGTGGTCTTGTTCGCGAAAATGGACACCCTGCGAATGCTGCGCTGAAAGTCCTTACGGTCAATGGTCATGCAGTTCGGGTTCTCCTTCGGAATGACCGCTTCATAGTTGGGGTACTTGCCCTCAATCAAGCGGCACACGAGGTCCATTTCTCCGTACTTGAAATGGGCATTGGCTTCGTTGAACGAAACCACCACCTCATCGGTCATAGGCAGCGTCCCCTTGAGCAGGTTCAACGGCTTCTTGGGAACGATCATCTCAGCATTCTCAGGCGCCGATGCATCGGTTCTGGCGTAACGCACCAAGCGGTGAGCATCCGTAGCAACGAAACTCAAATGGTCGTTGCGCAGCTCAAAGAAAATCCCACTCATCACAGGGCGAAGGTCATCGCTTCCTGCGGCGAAGAGGGTCCGTGAAACGGCCTCGGCCAAGGTGTCAGAATTCAAGGTCACAGAAGTGGCATCCTCGAGCTCTGGAGTTCGGGGAAACTCATCGGCGTGTGCGCCTGCCAGTTTGTACTTGCCTGCTTCACTGGTCAACTCCACACCACAAGTCTTGGCGTCCACCTTGAAGGTCAAAGGAAGATCCTCGAACGTCTTCAGGATGTCGAGCAACATTTTGGCAGGAATCGCAATTGCGCCCTCCTCCTCTGAAGTCACTTCGACCGCAGTGGTCATGGTGGTTTCAAGGTCGCTGGCGCTGATAGATGCCTTGCCCGGTTTGATGTCGAACAAGAAGTTGTCCAAGATGGGCAACGTGTTGCTGCTGTTGAGCACGCCACTGATGGCCTGAAGCTGGCGAAGTAAAGCGGTGCTGGATACGATAAACTGCATGCGGTTGATATAGGACATCGAAAATACCCTCGCGGGTATCGCCCACCACTCCTAAAACCCGTCACTTTTTCACAACTGATACACCGCAAGCCGACCACAAGGCGACTTTGACGAACATCGCCCTGCACCGTACATTGGAGCTATGAAGTTTCCCGCCACGTCCCCACTTATTGCAACTTGCCTCTTCGCCCTTCTCAGCATGCCTTTTTCTGCAGCTGCCCAAGCCGATGTGACGCCAGAGGCTGAGACCGTATTGACTGTGTTCGAAGGCCCTATGAGCCGGGAAGCGCTCAATGAGATGCGGTTGACCCTCTCCGAGCAAGGCGTGCGGTTGAATTACGGGAACTTCCAATTCCACCCACAGACCAATGAAATGATCGGCGCTGAGCTATCGATGGTGGTGGACGGCGTCAGCTTTAAGGAGTACGTGGAATTTGTTTCTCCAACCTGCTTTTTGCGCGTCACCAAAGAGTCGGGTTTCAGCCTCGAGGGCTGCTGACCTGTTCCATGGCCGCCAAAACGCGGTCTACTTCTAAGTCATTCCCGCACCGAAAGTGGCCCTTTGGGCAAAGGTTGTGGCCGTGCAATCCGCATGGCTTGCAATCCAAAGCACCTTCAGGCACCTCTACTTCTGCTGCCGTCCCGTTTGATTTCATGGCCGGCAATGCACCAAAACCAAAGCGAGGCGTGGTGCTGCAAAAAACGGCCACCACCGCGGTGTCTACTGCACCGGCCATGTGAAGCGGTGCGCTGTCATTGCTGACCACGAGTTCAGATTGTGCCATCAATGCCGCGGCCCCCAGCAAATTCAGGTCGCCTGCACACACTTTGGGTGCCACAACTCGGCATGCCTCGGCGATGCTCTTGAGCAAAGCTTGATCGCCTTTGCCTCCGAGCAAAATGACCGCTTGACCCGGGTGCATCTGCACCCAACGGTCCGCCAATTCTGCCCAATGAGACTGTGGCCAGCGCTTTGTCGCCCACACACTTGCCGGTGCTAGAACGAGTCCCCCTGATGGCCAGGCTTGAGCAGCTGCCCTGTGCTCGTGGCTCGGATGCAGCACTGGCCGGTCCAACATTGGATTCCACGCCCCGATGAAACGGGCGACCTGAGCGTGATTGCGCTCGGTTTCATGCCGCCCATCGCCAATGCCATGGGCCACCAACTTCTCTTTTGGAGATGGCCATTTCAATGAACCTTCGAACCCTGTCAAACAGGAAGCTCCTGAACGACGGGCCAAAAGGGCCATACTGGAAAAACGATGCAAGTTGACGACCACCTCAGGACGGCTGGAACGCACGGTTTGGGCCACCCTAAGCAGCCGAGGGTATTTGCGCCAACCAGACCTGTTCCAAGTGTGGACGGCACTTAGGAAAGGGTGGTCCTGAAACACACCCGCTGCAGCCTCTCGCACCACAATAGAAAGCTCGTGGTCCGGAAAATTCCGGTGCCACGACTCGAGCAAAGCCGAAGACAATACCGCATCGCCTAAAAAGGCCGGCTGAAGCAGCACGACCCTCGCCTTGCTGTCTAATCCGTGGTCGGCTTTGCCTTCCGTCATACAGCGACAGCGTGGGTACGCAGGGCGTCGTTGAGCGAAGTTTTCCGGTCCGTACTCGCCTTTCGGTGTCCCACAATCAAGGCACAAGGCACACCGAATTCTCCAGCGGGGAACTGCTTCTGACGCGTTCCGGGAATGACCACGGCACGCGCGGGCACTGCCCCTCTATGCTCTACAGGCTTGTCCCCGGAGACATCGATGATGGGTGTGCTTGCGGTCAATACCACTCCAGCCCCGAGTACCGCTTCCTTGCCTACGCGGACCCCTTCCACCACAATGGCCCTTGAGCCGATGAATGCCCCGTCTTCGATGATGACCGGCGCCGCTTGCAATGGTTCCAGTACTCCGCCAATGCCGACACCTCCGCTGAGGTGCACGTCTGCTCCAATTTGAGCACAGGACCCGACCGTTGCCCAGGTGTCCACCATTGTGCCTCCCGCGACGTATGCTCCGATGTTGACATAACTCGGCATCATGACCACCCCTCTGCCCAAAAAAGCACCATAGCGGGCAATCGCATGGGGAACCACACGTACCCCCGCCTCAGCATGGTTGCGCTTCAAGGCCATCTTGTCGTGAAACTGAAAAGGCCCCACTTCTTGGATTTCCATCTTGCGCATGGGGAAATACAGCACCACCGCTTTTTTCACCCACTCATTGACCTGCCAACCGTCATCCACAGGTTCTGCGCACCGCAGCTCCCCGGCATCCAAGGCTGCAATCACAGCTTCCACTGCTTCCTGAGTGGCCGTCTGTTCGCAGAGGCTCTGGTCCTCCCATGCTGACTCAACGGTTTGGCGCACCGCTGTCCACTTCACCGCTGTTGCGCTCATGACATCCGTCTTTAGTTCCATGTGGCGAAGATACCCGGTCACCAAGGTACCTTCGCACTGTGCCCCGCTTCATCGCATTTGATTTCGGTACCCGACGCATCGGCATTGCCATCACGGACAGTGGGGCCATGATTGCGGCGCCTGAATGCACGTGCAGCCCCCAAGAATGGCCCAAAGTTGTGGACCGCCTTTTCCATGCCGAACCCTGCGCCGGCCTTGTTGTAGGAAAACCAGGACTCATCTCAGGCGATGAGACGCACAGTTCAAGAGACATTGAGGACTTTGCCGCGGCCTTGCGCAAGCGCTATCCCGACACCCCGCTTCATTTTGCAGACGAGGACTACAGCAGCCGAGAAGCGTCCGCTGCAATGGTCATGGGCGGCATGAGGAAATCCAAGCGCCGGGAAAAAGGCAACCTGGACAAGGTCGCCGCAGCCATTATTCTACAGCGGTTTCTCGACCAGCGCAGCTGATTTGGCGTTCAGTCGGACTCATTGCCCTTGAACACTTCAATTTCGCGGGTGGTCTTGACCAGCTGGGTGAACCTGTCTACGTAGCGGGTGGCCCGCACCACGTGGTTGTCAATCCAATGGTAATTGCCTCCACGGGGCTTGCCCATGAGCAGACCGTTGTATTTGAACCCGTGATGTTGCAACCAGGTTTCGGTCACCTCCCGGTGATCTTCTGTCCTGCTGGTAAAGAAGGTGATGATGTGGCCCTCGTCAAACCATCCATTCAATGTGGCCAAAGCATCGGGAAACGGCGCACAAGTGGCCATCCGCTCCGGCTGCTCATTTGGCACGTCTTCAGTGATGGTGCCATCAATGTCGATGAGGAAGTTCTTGACTTCTTCCGAAAGTTGAGGGGAAGCAGCGCGGCCATCGGCATCTTGGGCTGCATGGAGGGAATGTTCTTTGTTGTCTTTCATGGTGTTGGACTTGAATCAGGATCAACACTGAAAGGAACATTGCCTCTCTTATGGAACGCCAAGTTAATGAGGTCCGCTGCGAATCACATGAACCAGCGGGCTCCAATCTGAAGACTTATGCCCTTGATAGAAGGTTTCTGCAAGTGCATCTTCTAGCGGCAAGGCTTGTTCAGATTGCTGGCTCCATTCGGACGCGAGGTGAAAAAAGTGGACCACGCGCTCTTGAGCCTGCCCATTGGGCCGAACCCAATCGTCCAAGCGGTTGAGCCGTGAAATGGACTCTGACTCTTTGCGCTTCACCGCTTTCACGGTTTGTTGATCAAGCCGATCCAGCACATTCTCCATCTTGGCCAATGCCGCTTTGACGCTGCCTTCCAATGAAGGATCAACACTGGACAGGGCTTCCCCAGCCGCTGCGGCCTCTCCTTGCATCGCTTGTTTCCACGACCTCAAATCTGGCGCCTCGGACTGCTCTACGAGGCCATCCACCCACATAGACTTGGACTTGAGCAATGCTGCATCATCCAGGCCCGTTTTGGCGGCTACATTCGACCAACGGCGAGGCAGTATGACCGCACTGTCACGTGGAACCAAGATGGGCTGTTCCATTTCAAGACGCGCAAAGACACCAGGCAACTGCATGCCATACGCCACCTCAGCCAATCCCCCAACAAGGGCCACATCAGGCAGCAATAAGGATTGATACACCGGCCGCAGCAATGCATTGGGAGAGAAAGCTTCTGGATGGGAGGCTATGGCTTGACACAGGTCTTCTGCACCTTTCCATTGAGCACCTCCAAGGGACGCCCAGCCTTCTTCAGAAGACACCAGCCGATGGCGGCCACCGGGACTCAAATGAAACAAATTGCAAGGGCGGACATGCACCTGAGGCTTGAAGCCCGCTGACTCCAAATCTTGATTGCACGCCGAAACCGCATGGTACGTCAACCCTTCGCGCACCTCGCGCTGCATCACCTCAACGAATGTGGCTTTGAAAGCAGGATCATCGCCATCGATTACGACCAATTGATCCGGACCGAACATGGCATGCACCCAATGGCGCATGGCTTGAGACAGCGTGCAACCTTGAGGGAATTCGAGGCAGCCTGAAACCTCGGGGACAAGTGACGTTGCGCTTGTCCAGGACGACAACTCCTCTGCCAGCCCCAAGGTGGACATTCTGCCTACCGCCCCTCCTTGTGGGGATTGGGGAGACCAACTTTGCCACTGCTCACCGTCCCACAGGCTGCGTATCTCGTCGAAATCATGGTCTTCCGAGGCCAACCAAAAAACGGGTACAACTGAAGTGCGCCAGCGCTCTTGCAGCCTGTGTGCCAGTGTGATCGCCGTTTGAATTTTATGAAACGTAAATGCGGGCCCAGCTGCCAGGCACAATTGATGACCGGTGGTTACCGTCCGGGTTTGGGCATGGTCCAATTCTAGGAGTCTGCCAGGAGGGTCCATCTTGGCGGCGGCGTATTGCTTGCCTATCCTTTCTACCAAAAGCGGTCCGAAGTGGGGTTTCCGGCCTACAGCGTCGCGCTTGGCATCGAATGCTCCTTCTGACGGACAATGGGGCCAAACCCCATCGGATGTCAATGGTGGCATTTCCCCTTCCCACCAACGTCTGACGATGTGGTTTTCGGGCAAACTTCCGATTAAAGAAAAACGTGAAGCTTGCGCCACCTTTTCTGGGTTATGGCTTGTTGTTGAGACGTGCAACGTGCTCAATCCAGCAGCAAAACAGCACCTTGCTGGTTCCTTCGCTCTTGCGGCGTGTTTCGGGGCCACTCTAGCATCCAGATGTACATGCCCGGCTCTAGCAACTGCCCATTCGAATCCTTACCATCCCAGACGGGTTGTCCAGGATCCAACTCTGCAATCAAGCCCCCCCATCTGGAGAAAATCCGAAATGAAACGGGCAAAACAGAGCCCACCTCAGGCCTGAATATGTCGTTCAAACCATCGCCATTTGGAGAGAATGCATTGGGAATAAACGTGCCAAATTCAGCCTCCTCGAAACCCTCAGAAGGATCGGGACCTTTGACCTCATCCTGAGCCGGCAAGGGGTCTCCAGGAGGCGGCACTGGTTCCAAGGAAAAGGCATCAAAGAAGTAATAAGCCAAACTCGGGTTCTCACCGGAACTGATGGAAGCCTCGACGTCATCATCTGGCAAGAAGACACCCACTGTCATGAACTTGTAGGGCGCATCGGCTTGAAAGGTGACAATGACTTCACTCCAATCCTCATCGTAACGCGCATATGAAAAAGCAAACACAGGCGGCAAATCCAAGATGCCATCTCCAAACTGTGACGGTTGGTCTGTGCTCAAAGCAACCCCCAATCCATTCACCGACAAGCCTGACCAAGAAGTGGCGATGCGCTCCCCATTGGTAAAGGCAAAACTTAATTGGTAATGCTGCCCCACAATCAGTGGTTCTGCAAAGCTCTGGACCAGATATTCCCGGGAAAGGGGTTGTCCTGCGCCATTTCTCTTGATCACAGCAAGCCCCGCAATTCCCCGCCCCTGGTATGGGTTCACAAGGGCCACAGGTGTCTCGGGCAAATCACCTCCCAATGTGCCATCCATGTGAAAAAAGTCTGGCGAAGAAAGGCCACTCAAAGCGTTGTTCCAGCCGGGCAACAAATGCCACATGCCGGGTGCCGATGGAAGTGCTGTCGATGTCTCGAAACCAGGGTTGATGAGCTGCGCATGCGAGCGATGTCCATGCGACATGCCAAGCACCAGCAACAGGATACACCCTGCCATTCGGTTTTGGCTCACGCCTCTAAAAAACTGGTCCATGTCTGCAAATTAACCAATTGAGACCAGTATAAACGAGAAGGAGCCCCGCGTTCGGAGCTCCTTCACCTTAACCAAAACAACTTGAACCAAATCTTCGCTGTGTCTACAGTGCGTCTGCACTTGCATATAGAAGACGCAGCCGAGGCCGAAAATGTTGTTTCTAAGCTTGCCAAAAGGTGTCAACGCTTGTTAACCCAGCGTTTTTGGATTCCAAAGTTGATCCTAGATAGCGGAGCAGGCCCTCCTGACCATTGGCCGATCACCAACCCTTCCCAGCCTTGGCGTCCCCAAGGAAAGGAAGCACCGACCCTCAGCCCCATGGACCACATCTTGGCCGGTTCCCAGTCGTTGCGGTTCTCGTCAAGGGTTCCCGCTGGCGAGGGCAATGTTGAATCCAGCACCCTGTTGACCTGATTGATCCCCCTCCGTGATTGAAGTCTGCTGCCCGTAATACTGCACCACCAGCGGCGAGGCGCCTTCCTGCCCCCTTGCTTTTTGCCCATCACCCCTCCGGCTCCAATTCCCAGTGAAAGCGACTGAGCAGCATGCAGCGATACGGGAAGGGATAAAGTGTCCAGCTCTATTCCCAAGTCGGGATAAGTGAAGCGGATCAATTGTTGCAGCCCTCCTTCCCCATCTGACTCCAGCTTGTAAAGGCTGTCGTTCAAAAAAGATGCGTCATATGACCACGCATTCCAAGCAGAAAAAGCCCCCTCACATCTAAAAAACATGCGCTCAGCGCTCCATTCCAAGGCAGCAAGTACAGTGGCAGAGGGACGTGCGCCCTTTTCAATGAACCGAGACACATGCTGCCCCAAAGCGCTGTTGGATGACCATCCTACACCGGGGGCCATGCCCCAAACCAGAGCGGGGCTTCGCCGAGATAAATTGCGGACTTTCTTGCGTGCATCAGGGGAAGAAATGGGCTCCTGCGACACTTCTAATTCAAGCGCCAATGGCACGCCATCAACAGTGATGGTATCCTTGTGCACCGGTCTTAACGCCTGTGCCTGCCCGGCGGACAGGAACAGAATAAACAACACCGTATTCCAGCCTTTCGGCTTAAAGAAAGGGGCTGGAATGGCACCATCCAGCTTTCCCATTATGGTTGTGAATCGCAGGTCGCTGTGCACAAGACTCAGCGCTGTCCGCCACCCGAAGGCAGCGTCAAAGGCAAGGTTAGCTTGGGACCGTTGGCTGGCGTTTCCGCCGGCACAGCCTCTTCTTCTGGGAGTTCTTGCACTGCAGGATTGGAAGACCCTGGTGGCAAAACATCTTCGGTGTTGACCTCAGATGGACCATGCGCTGCAGCTGCTTCCTCAGAAGTCTGTGTTTCCAAAGGAATGGCACTTGCCTCAGTCACCATTGAGGCTTCACCCGCTTGCTCCGAACCTAGACCGCGGGGCTCAGCATCTGCTGAAAGCGGCTGAGGTTCAATGGATACTTCACGGACGGTTGCTGCGGACACTGTGGTCGCAGATGCCGGAATGGCCGAAGTAGCGACATCCACATCTGTAACACCTTGCACAGTGTTCACTGCTGCCTCCTCCTTAGATTCAATGGCTGCAGGCTCCATCACAGCCACATCCACTGCAGCATCCTGAGCTTCATTGTTGGCTTCTCGCTCCGTGCCTTGGCTGGGGTGGGTTGGTTCTCCGTCTTGGTTGGCCATGACCAACCAAGACAACGCCCCGACCATTACAATGGCCGCGGCTCCCCATTTCGCTCCGCGCATGCCCGCCCCCTTTGGAGCAGCATCGGCAAACAGGTCGGCCCTTGGCTCAGGAGCAACTGCTGTGCTGGCTTCGAGCAAGGTGCGACAGCGGGCATCAAAGTCCGCTTCCGTCATGTTGGTATTGAAGTTGTTCTCCTTCATGTTGCTGTGCCGGCTATTCCGGCGGCTGTGCTTGTGGTAGACTGCGCTCGGGCCGAAAGGGTTGCAAGCACACGCTGCAAATATTTTCTGGCCCTGCTCAATTGGCTCTTCGATGTATTGACATCGATTTCCAACTTCTCCGCAATTTCATGGTGCTTGAACCCCTCAATCACATACATACAGAAGACCGTGCGGTACCCGAGTGGCAACTGGGCGATGGCCAAGTCCAACTCTTCTGCAGTGAATTCGGGATCGCTGTAATTCTCCAAATCTTTCGGCGTAGCCGGAACATCTGCAATGTCCTGATGGTGGCTGTGCTTCAGATTTTTCCTGTAATGGGTAATGGCCGTATTCACGACGATGCGACGCATCCAACCTTCAAAAGAATAATCTTGGCGGTAACTCTTGACGTGCTTGAAAATCTTGACAAAGCTGTCCTGCAGCACATCCTCTGCGTCTTCTCTACAGTTGGTATGGCGAATGGCTGTTGCAAAAAGCTGTCCACTGAAGCGCGCATAAAGATTCCGCTGGGCAGCGGGTTTTTGTTCTTTACACGCTTCAATCAGTGCTATGAGTTCCTCGGAGGACGCCATTATTTAATGAACGAATAAATGGACAGAAGAGTTGCGCCAAACCCCGATTGAACGCGTCGAAACCACCCTTTCCAAGATCATAGAAATTGTTGCTTATCGAGGTTCAGCCACTCCAAGGCTGCGCCATGAAAAATGGCCTCGTGTTGTTGATTGGATAGGTCCATGTCCGTCTCGATGTATTGACCAAACTCAAGGTCACCCAGTGGGAAGGGATAATCGGACCCCATTACAATGCGGTCAGCCCCTTGCATTTCGAGCACATATTGCATCAAACGTGCATCGTGGGTGATGCTGTCTACCCAGAATTTACCCAGGTATTCGCGCGGATTGTTGGGATTGTCTACCGCCACCAAATCGGGCCTGCACCGCCATCCATGTTCAATCCTTCCCAGTGTGGCGAGAAAGGCGCCAGAGGCATGGCTGAACATGACGCGCAGCTTAGGGTACCGGTCGAACACACCGGCAAATACCATGGAACATGCCGCTCTAGAGGTTTCGGCAGGCATCCCAACCAACCAAGGGAGCCAATATTTGGTCATCATTTCCTTGCCCATCATGTCCCACGGATGGATCATAATGGCCATCCCCAGTCTTTCGCAGGCCGCCCACAGGTCGTTGAATCGAGGCTCGGAAAGGTTGTACCCATTGATGTTGGATCCGATCTGAATGCCTGCAAACCCCAACTTGGCGCAGCGCTCCAATTCTTTGATGCTCAAATCCACGTCCTGCATGGGCAGCGTGGCCAAACCAACGTAATGCTTGGGATGGTCCTGAATGGTGCGGACCAAATCGTCGTTTAAAAACCGCGCGATGTCTGCAGTATCCTCCGGCTTGGCCCAATACGCAAACAACACGGGAATCGTACACACCACCTGGACTTGGACACCCGACTTCGCGTATTCATCGATGCGGATCACCGGATCCCAACAATTGGCCATCACCTCCCGAAAGAAACGGTCTCCTTGCATCATGCGCGCCGCCCCTTCCCTGTGGTGCTCCAAGTGAATGAATGACCCATACCCCAGCTTGGAACTCCAGTCGGGGAGCTGCTTGGGCATGATGTGGGTGTGGGTGTCAATCTTTAGCATCGGCGTTCAAGTTAGGGCTGCAGGCCAATGGATGTTCGGACCCTGCGCAGGTCCAGCCGGTTGGTCGGACTCACTTGCCAACCTTCCCACTTTTGGGCAACCAAATGCACCACTTGGTCGTGCCACAACGGAATGACAGGCATGTCTTGCATGACCAAAGACTCTGCCCTTCGCAGCAGCGCTTCCCGTTGCTGACCTGGCACCATAGAAGCTGCACGCACCAGCAAATCGGTCACTTCAGCTTTGGCGTAATGGGTGTAATTGGGACCGTTGGGGCTCCATCGATCGGGCATAAAAAGACCGAGGAAATTCTCTGCATCAGGGTAGTCGGCCAGCCAAGACTTGCGAAACAAAGGCACTTGGCTGCGCGCCACCCGTTCGGCATCTATAGAACTCGGTGCAATGTCAATCTCAACATCGATGCCATGGCCCGCCCAAATGTGCTGTAAAGCTCCTGCGAGATCAGCCATGTCAGGCTTGGTGCCCAAAGTGCCTGCCTTCAAACGGCGCAGTGGAGGGACCACACCAAAACCTAAATCCGCCAAAATGCTGTCCGCAGTTTCAGGCCTCCAGCGCAAATCCGGACTCAAGGTCCGCTGCAAATGGTCGAAACCCGGCATTCCCGGAGGGACGAAGCCTTGGGCTGGAACGGCCTCACCGGCCCTCAATTCGCGCACCAATGACGCCCTGTCCAACAACATGCTCATGGCCCGCCTTACGCTTGGTCCCAACTTGCTAAAGCCGCCTGCTTCCAGCCCTGAAGAATCCACCAGAAATCCGATGTAGTCCGTCTTGAGGTAGGGGACTTGGTGCACCTCGAATTTCCCCTGCCATTCGGGCTTCCATGTGCCATCTTCTTGACGCAGAGCACTGGCCCATTCGGGGTCCAAAGCGGAGACGAAATCGAACTTCCCTTGTCTGAAACCCAAGAATTCTGCCCCTGGCTCGCGGTTAAACTCAATCCGCACACCATCGAGATAGGGCAATGCAATGCCTGCGCTGTCGCGCATCCAGTATCGGGAATTCCGATGCAACACCATGGCCGTTTCCGGAATCCAACCCTTCAATAGAAATGGTCCGCTGCCCAAATCCTCTGTATCGGGAGCACCACCAACCCCCCCTTGGAACACAATGCTGGCATGGGGTGTAGCCAGCAGTCCAGGGAAGACGGGTTGGGGCCGGCTGAGGTGCAATTGAAGGCTGTCTCTGCCGAACACGGTTATGCCGTCGGGCTGGAGGTCGTGGAGTACCCAACGGCCCGGAAGAGCCTCCCCTGCATCCCGCAACCTGTTGAAACTGGCCTCCACATCAGCAGCTGTGACTTGAGCACCATTGTGAAAGGTGGCCTCAGGCCTCAGGCGAAAGGCATAAGTGAGGCCATCATCTGAGACACTCCAAGCATCGGCCAAAGCGGGTTGAATCTCCAGCTGGGCATCCAACTCCAACAACCCCTCGTACAGTTGATCAACCACCCACATTGACTCCAAATCGGTGGCTTTTCCAGGATCTAAGGACCGCACACCGTCCGATGCATTGTAGGTGAACAGCACCGAATGACCCGCGGGTCCATCCGTGTTGCACGATGCCCAACATACCGGCATGAACAGCACCAGCATCAAGTGCCATGGCCTGACGGTCAAATGTTTATTCGAAACAAAACCCATTACATGCATGCGGCGCCCAAAAAGGATTCGGCGAAAAGTTAAACCTCAACGCCATTCAGTGGTTCTACCTTCGAAAGTTGAACATGATTTACCCAACGCCCTTTCTCCGTTGCTATGCCCTTTTGCTGTTGCTTCTGAGCGCACCTGGAGCATGGGCTCAATCGACCACGCTCAATGGACGCGTGGTGGATCAAATGACGGGGGAGTACATCCTCGGTGCCACTGTAACGGTAGACGGGACCACGACAGGAACGGCGACGAACATCTATGGTTTTTACAGCCTTTC
>DDCX01000002.1:12631-23614 GCA_002336475.1 Flavobacteriales bacterium UBA1995
CAGGAAAGCACCACCATAGATGTTGATTTGGCGCCTTCGGTGGTCGCCATGGCCGCCGCAGAGGTGGAGGCTGACCGAACGGCCCACACCCAAAGTACGGATATGGGCAAGGCAGCAATTGGTGTGGAAACCATCAAATCATTGCCTGCATTGTTAGGGGAAGTGGATGTGCTCAAGGTCATTCAATTCTTGCCGGGCATCCAAAGTGCTGGAGAAGGCAACAGCGGCTTTTATGTGCGGGGAGGTGGACCCGACCAAAACCTCGTTCTGGTTGACGACGCTGTGGTCTACAACGCCTCTCACCTCTTTGGCTTTTTCAGCGTCTTCAACCCCGATGCTGTAAAGGACATTGAAGTGACCAAAGGCACCATGCCTGCCCGCTATGGGGGCCGCGTGAGCTCTGTCTTGGACATTGGCTTGAAAGAGGGAAATGCCCGGAATACAACACTGAGTGGAGGCCTTGGATTGATCAGCTCGAGGCTCACCTTAGAAGGTCCCATCAAGGAGGACACCATCAGCTACATCATCAGTGGACGCCGGACCTACCTCGATGTCCTCACGCGGCCTTTTGTGAATCCTGAAGGGGCTTTTGCGGGCTCAGGCTACTACTTCTATGACCTCAACGCCAAAGTCAATTGGAGGGCTTCGCGTCGGGACCAGTTTTACCTGAGCGGCTACTTCGGACGGGATGTATTTGACTTCCGGTCACAATCCGCTGACTTCGGCAGCCGCATACCATGGGGAAACTCCACACTCACCGCCCGCTGGAACCACCTCATCAGCGACAAGGCGTTCATCACCACCACCGCCACTTACAGCGATTATGAATTCGCTTTTGAGGCACAGCAAGACAGCTTCACCTTTGGATTCAGAAGCGGGATTGACGACCGAGGAATCAAGTCCCGACTGACCCTTTACCCCAACCCCAGACATACCGTCAGAGCTGGTCTCGAATACACCTATCACACGTTTCTTCCCACCGAATTCTACGCCACATCGAATGGGGTTGACTTTGACTTGGGAGAGGCCGTTCGTACACGCAGTCACGAAATATCTGCCTACATCGAAGACGAATTTGACGTGACCGATGCATTGCGGGTTCAAGCGGGATTGCGTTGGAGTGGATTTGTGCAAACAGGACCATTCACGCGTTACGTTCCGCCTTCCGGAACCGATCCGTTGAGTGCCAGTACAGCACCTGACGAAATCCGCTACAGCAAAGGAGAAATGGTGTCTAACCATGGCGGGTTGGAGCCCCGGGTCTCCATGCGTTTGACCACGGGGCCCCGCAGCTCGTTCAAGGCGGGTGTGGGTCGGAACCTTCAGTACATCCACCTCGCCTCGCTCTCTCCGACGTCACTTCCCGGAGACATCTGGCTCCCGAGCTCAGATGTTGTCAAACCCCAAGATGGCACTCAGGTCAGCGCAGGTTGGTTCCGTGATTTTGGTGCCGATCGAAACATTGAAGCTTCGGTAGAAGTCTACCACAAGTGGCTGTCCAACCTTGTCGCCTATGCAGAGGGCAGCCAACCCGATGACAACATCCGCAACAACGTAGACAACAACCTGGTTTTCGGCTCGGGTACCAGCTATGGCATGGAGCTTTTCGTGAAGCGCAAACGCGGCATTTGGACAGGATGGCTCGGGTACACTTGGAGCAAGACCGACCGTTTGTTCGCAGACCTCAACAACGGCGACCCCTTCCCCGCGCGCTACGACCGCCGTCACGACCTGAGCGCCATCTTGGAATGGACCATCGATGACCGCTGGAAGCTGGGAGGCACTTTCATCTACGGCACAGGAAATGCCATCACCGTCCCTTCTCAGCGTTATTTCGTGGACGGAAACCTTCTGGACGTATACGGCCCTAGAAATGGTTTCAGGATGCCTGCTTATCACCGAGCAGACGTCGGTGCAACGCACACCCCTAGACCCAAAAAAGGCAAGAAGCGATACGGCCAATGGGTGTTCTCCGTGTACAACGTGTACAACAGACTGAATCCCTACTTCATTTACTTCGGCAATGAAGGCGCCATTGAAGAGGGCACCTTGGACATTCAAGCCTATCAAATCAGCTTGTTTCCCATTTTGCCTTCGGTGACCTGGAACTTCAAGTTCTAACTTCGCCCCATGGGCACACTCGCGGCACTCAACCCCTTCTTTTGGAAGTACCGTGGCAGGTTGGCTCTGGGATTCCTGTTTGTCTTTCTGACCAATGCCTTTTCGGTTTTTGCGCCGGTGGTCATCGGCGAAGGCATCAATCTATTGGAGCAGGCTTATTCAGGCTTTCTCGCCCCTATGGATGAAGGTCGGAGTGCGGAAGAAGTTTTTGCGGCCGACCAACTGCAAGCCCCCCCCACACTCACGGCATTGGCACAATGGCTGGGCCAAGATGACGGCCTGTTCAGCCCCCCTCAAACCCGGGACGAACTGATTCGTTTCGTGGCTTTTATTGCGGGACTGCAAGCCTTGCTGTACATGCTGGCATACCTCATGAAAGGCGTTTTTTCTTTCATGACCCGCCAGACCATTATCGTAATGAGCCGGCTCATCGAGTACGACCTCAAAGAGGCCATCTACGATCAGTACCAGAAACTCCCAGCCGCCTTTTACAAGCAAAACGCCACCGGAGATTTGATGAACCGCATTTCTGAGGACGTCTCGAAAGTCAGAATGTACCTCGGTCCGGCGGTGATGTACGGGCTGACCTTGGTGACGATGATGTTCCTGACCGTCGGGGTGATGCTGCGCATCGATGTGACGCTCACGCTCTGTTCTTTGGCCCCGCTCCCCTTGATGAGTTTTGGGGTGTACAAGATCAGCGCTCGGATTCACCGCAAGAGCGATGCTGTCCAATCGCAGCAGAGCTTGCTCAGCGCGAAAGTCCAGCAGGACTTTTCTGGCATCCGCATATTGGCGGCTCACAGGCGCGAAGAGCGGGCCTATGATCGGTTCCAGAAGGCCGCGGATGAATACAAGTTCCGGACTTTGGACCTCGTCAAGGTGGACGCGATGTTCATGCCCATCATTGTCATGCTCGTGGGACTGAGCACCATTTTGACCATTTATGTGGGAGGGTTGCGCGTGTTCTCAGGTGACCTTCAATTGGGCCACATCTTTCAATTTGTGTTTTACGTCAACCTGCTCACGTGGCCCTTCGCCTCTGTGGGATGGGTGACCTCTTTGGTCCAAAAAGCGTCTGCGAGCCAAGCACGCATCAATGCCTTTCTGGATGTGGTTCCAGAAATCTCGAACGCTGCCGATACACCCACGGAGGTTCAAGGCCGCATCACGTTTAAAGGGGTGGGCCTGACCTACCCAGACTCGGGAATCCGTGCCCTCGAAAATGTGAGCTTTGACCTGAAGCCAGGCCAGACGTTGGCCATCATTGGCCGCACTGGAAGTGGAAAAACCACCCTCGCCCAGCTCGTGGCCAGGCTGTATGACCCTTCGGATGGTGTGGTTGAGGTCGATGGGAAACCCTTGTCCAAGCTGCACCTTCCCAGCCTGAGGGGGTCCATCGGATATGTGCCTCAGGACGTTTTTCTGTTTTCCGATTCCATTGCGGCGAACATCGCTTTTGGAGTGGATGATGCTGCATTCGAGGTCATTGAGAAAGCCGCCAAAGACGCCCATGTTCACGACAACATCACTGCGTTTCCAAAAGGCTACGACACCCTATTGGGTGAACGCGGCGTCAACCTCAGCGGAGGTCAAAAGCAGCGCATATCCATCGCCCGTGCCATTTTGAGGCAGCCGCGCATCTTGATTTTTGACGATTGTTTGAGTGCGGTGGACACAGAAACAGAAGCCGTCATTCTTGGAAACTTGCGCCGCATCATGGAGGGGCGCACCTCCATCCTTGTCTCTCACAGGGTGTCTACTGTGCGGGATGCCGACCTTATTCTGGTCCTCGATGAAGGAAGGGTAGTGGAAAGGGGTACGCACTCAGAACTGATTGAGCACGGTGGCCTGTATTCAGAACTGCATCGCAAGCAAGAAGGTCCCACCTCACATTGAAGTGAGGTCATCCCCCTCAGCAGTCGTTGCCCAGCAACCCCAGCATCAACAGAAGGTCTGAGGACCCTACGTGCTGGTCAAAATTGAGGTCGGTCTGCAGAAATCCTGTGCTTCCAAAATCATTCAGAAAGCTGAGCAAATCTTGAATGTTGACATAATCGTCGCCATTAAAGTCTCCAGGACAACCACCATCGAGCTGCTCCAAACCCAAGATGATTCCATTGCAGTCGTTGTCCACGCCCATCAGCGTTGGCGGTGCACCTGGATAAACGGTAGCGTCGAGGTCGTTGCAATCTTGCCCCGGCTCTAAATACCCATTGAGTGGCAATGTGCAAGAAGCATATATCGTGGTTCCAGCCAATCCATCTCCATCGACATCGAGGTAAAACGGAAGTGCGATTCCATCTTCGTCGATCCCCTGATCGCAATCGTTGTCCAGTCCATCACACGGGTCATCCAAGCCTGGGTGCACATCGGTGTTGTTGTCGTTACAATCACCACCAACATGGGCGTATAGAGGCCCAGGACTGCAGCCTTCCACTGCCCCTGCATAGGTTCCATAACCGTCCCCATCCAAATCGGGGAAGTGCATGGCTTCATCGGTGACATCCACAAAAATGCGGCACGCGTGTACCATATCAGACCCCGAAACACGAAGCGTTACCCCTTGCATATCTTCCCAATCAAACCCCGAGAATTCGACAGGCCATTCCCCGGGTCCCGGCAAGCTGTCTACTGATGCCCAACTGATGCCGGACGGTAAATGCAGGGCCACTGGCCCCTTTACACAAGAGTCCAATGTCAACGTGATCCTCATGGTATCTGAAGGACACACCGAAAGCAATTCTGGCCATGCACTGGTAAAGGCTGTCCTGATCAAGAACAAGCCTTCAGATTGATCTGAAACAGCGATTGTACCAGAATCAAAAAAGGGATAATTGCTCCATGTTCCTGAAAATCCGGGCCCCTCAACCGCAGGTTGGGTATCAAAAAACGCCTTCTCTTCAAGCAATGGACCACCCCCATCAGGATTAAACTCTTGGAGCCTGAAGCCATCGCTGTAATTGCTCTGAAACAAATAATCGCCACGCGCATAGAGGTTGTGGTCGGTACCTGTGGTTCCAAGGTCTACCCCTTCGATCAGCACTGGGTTTTCTAAATCTGTCACATCCCATACGTAGGTCGTGGTGTGGTCCACAAGCCCCCCTGTCTCATCGGTCTCATCACCCAAGAAAAAATACCGGTGATCCGGCGAAAACCAACCCTGATGTATGTAACCATGGGGCTGGTGAGCCGCACTGGACAAAGCTTCCATGTCCAAAGGATCGGTGAGGTCGAGGATCTTGAATTCGTTCGCACAACTCACTGCGGCGATGAGCTTTTGGTGATGGGTCGAATCTGGACCATTGTAACGAATCACCTGGGCATCGTGGACATATGCCTCATCCCAACTGCCTGCGATCACTGGCGCATCGACATCGCTAAAGTCATAAGCGAGCAATCCTCCCACTCCATTCATCCCGCACACATATACCATCGGCTCATCAGGCGCAGTGGCCAGATTGTGGGCTTTCGAAAACCCCAAAAGCATTGTATCGGTTGAAAACGTAATGGGTTGAGCGGGTTCTATGTGGTCGCGCAACCGGGTCAAATCGAAGACCTGCAAACGAGAATTGATCACCTCACTGACCACCACCATGAGGTTCCCGACCACTTTAACATCCCTCCACAGGCTGTTGGCCAACCCCAATGATTGAATGTGACCCACGGCCCTTGGCATTGATGGTGCGGTGATGTCGATCATCCAAGTCCCATCGCGCTTGCCCAACAACACGTATTCTCGGCCATTCAACGGATCGGTCCAACCCCAAACATCATTTGCCGCAACTCCTCCAGTCATGAGGTTGGGCATGTGGGCCATCAATTCCACATTGCTGCAGGGCCAGGTATCGTCGATCATGCCTGCGACGCACTTTCCTTGCCCGGCCAAATGTGTCATGGCACATGTCACCAAACACAAGGCTAGACACCAAGAACGTATATGACTGAGAATGCGCAACACAGAATTATCCAGTGCCTTAAAAATACGCATTCATCTAGATTAATTGATGATTTATTTGAACTATCTTGTATTTCGTCGCATGATGTTCGTATTTCGTTTTGAACCTATTCAAGAGGTATTGGTTCCTCTTTTGCATCCTCTTATGCTTCGAAAGTGACCGATCCCTCTCCCATATTGATTACCGGTGCCTCGGGCTTGGTCGGAACTGCGCTAATCAAACAGCTGCGTAAAGTGCAGCCGAGCCGAGCCATTCATGTCTTAAGTCGGAGGCCAGAAACAGCAGCCCAGATTGCAGGCTGTCCGGTTAGAGCCTTTGGATGGTCTCCGTCAGAAGGGTGGATGGATGAAGGCGCTTTGGAAGGGGTAAGCCACATCATTCACCTGGCCGGCGAGCCTGTCGCCCAGCGGTGGTCTGATGCAACCAGAGCACGCATTAGGAATAGCCGAACAGGGGCTTTGAATCTGCTCAAAGCGGCCTGCGAAAACAGACCGTTGGCACCTAAAGTTGTCTCTGCAAGTGCGGTAGGACTCTATGGTTCCGGTCCAAACATCATGACGGAATCTTCCCCCATCGGTGAAGGGTTCTTGGCCGATGTGGTGCGTGAATGGGAGTCCGCCGCTGAGAAATTGGGGCAACTGGGAGGCGGACATGTTGTCTTCAGAATTGGACTCGTCCTGAGCGAGAATGGTGGGGTGCTGGAACGGCTGTTGCCCATTTACCGTCTGGGTTTGGGCGCACCGCTCGCCTCTGGCTCACAATTCCAAAGCTGGATACACATTGGCGACCTTGTGAGCTTGTTCATCCATGCCGTGGATCAGCCGCAATGGAACGGCGCTTACAATGCCGTGGCTCCAGTAGCTGTTGCACAGAGGGAATTCAGCCGCACCCTTGCTGAGACAATCAAAAGGCCGCATTTCTTTCCCAATGTTCCCGCATTTGCGCTGCGACTGTGGTTCGGCGAAGCAGCGGAGGCCCTCCTCGCCTCGCACAATGTGCAGCCTGTCCGTTTGCAAGAAGCGGGTTTTGCCTTTCAGTTCCCCACCCTGGACGGAGCATTGCAAAACGCCATTTCAGGCTAAAACCAGGCGGTTTCGGTCCAAAATCAGTTTTTTTTGACTGAAACCGACGCCTTCTTGAACTTTTTGGAATCGCCGTGGTTCTTCCTTCAATCCCAAGCGAGGGATTCTTGATCAGTAAGGTGTTTATGATCACGTTTGATTTGCTGGCGGCCCGGGGGAAACCCCGGGCCTCCTCATTTTAGCTCCATTCCACATGTCCGACGTTTCACTTTTCTGGCACCGAAGGGACCTCCGCCTTGAAGACAACAAAGGGTTGGAAGCCGCGCGCCTGTCAGGCCACCCTGTAGTGGGTTTTTTCTGCTTTGACCAACACATTCTTGACAGGCTGTCTGAGCTGGACCGGAGGGTGGGCTTCATCCACCATCACCTCACCTCCATTCAAAATAAATACCGCGAAACAGGAGGTGGACTCATTGCAGCTTACGGGCATCCTCTGAAAGCCTTGCAAGACACCATAGCCGAACTGGGTCAGGCAGGGCACAACGTTGTGTCCATTTACGCAAACCGCGATTACGCCCCTTATCCGGTGCAGCGCGATGCAGAAGTGGCTTCTTGGTGCTCATCCCAAGGAGTGGCGTTTGAACTGCATGAGGACCACGTGGTCATGCCGCCCGAAAAAGTGCTCAAAGACGACGGCACACCTTACACTGTTTTTACCCCTTACAGCAAGAAATGGCACAAGGTTTTGGAGTCCATGGCTGCCTCGCCGTTGACTCCAGTGAATTCGCTGGGCTCGGGCTCATGGGCTTCCATTGACGCCAAAAACATTCCAACCATCGAAAGCATGGGTTTCGCATCTGAAAGTGCTGACCCTGCAGGTTGGGCCGCTTTTGACCACAAGCTGGACCCCGGCACTGTCCAAAGCTATGCGGAGATGCGCGATACGCCCTCTGCACAAGGCACCACGAGGATGAGCCTCCACTTGAGGTTTGGAACCGTTTCCATCCGTTCGCTCATGAGGTTCGGAATGAAGCACAGCGACAAATGGCTCACAGAGCTCATTTGGCGGGAATTCTATCAGGCCATCCTTCACCATTTCCCGCACAGCGCCAGCGATGCTTTCAGGGCCAAATATGACCGCATCCCTTGGCGGCACGACGAAGAAGGTTTCGCAGCATGGTGTGCGGGGCGCACAGGCTACCCGCTTGTGGATGCCGGGATGCGCGAACTGAATGCCACTGGCTTCATGCACAACCGGGTGCGCATGGTGGTGGCCAGTTTCCTGTGCAAGCATCTTTTGATCGATTGGCGTTGGGGAGAGCGCTATTTCGCGGAAAAGCTCCTGGACTACGAACTGGCCTCCAATGTGGGGGGATGGCAATGGGCATCGGGCAGTGGTTGCGATGCTGCTCCCTACTTCAGGGTATTCAACCCCGAAAGCCAGATGAAGAAATTTGACGCCAAAGGCGTCTATGTGAAGCGGTGGGTTCCCGAGTGGGACACCCCCTCATATGTGCCCCCTATTGTCGAACACAAAATGGCGCGACAGCGGGCCATCGACACTTATAAAGCCGCTTTGGCAGGGGCTTAACTTGTCGGCATGGAAGACCATGCCCACTCCCCCCTTGGAATGGACCGCCCGCTCAAAGGCATGCGGGTGGTTGAATTGGCTTCGGTTTTGGCAGGACCCCTGGCCGGGAGCTTTTTCGCAGAGCTTGGTGCGGAGGTCATCAAAGTTGAAAATCCAGCAGCGGGTGGGGATGTGACCCGACAGTGGCGTGCTGCTGGCGAGTCCCATCAAGGCCCCAGTGCCTATTACGTCGCCGCAAATGGCCCCAAAGAAGTGCGGATGCTCAACCTCAAGGAGGACCGCGACCGGGCAGAATTGGAAATGCTGCTGGCCGGTGCCGACATCTTGCTGCAGAACTTCAAGTCCAGTGGATTGGATAAACTGGGGCTCAACCCTGATGCCGTTGCCCAGCGCCACCCCCAACTCATACATGTTCACCTCAAAGGATTTTTGGCCGAAGAAAGCCGGGCGGGCTATGACATGGTGGTTCAAGCCGAAACCGGATTTATGGCCATGAACGGCGGGTCCAAGGAAGAGGCCTTTCGCATGCCCGTCGCCCTCATGGACGTGCTTGCAGCGCACCAGATGCGCTCTGCTGCACTGCTGGCCCTTTGGCAGAGAGAGCGCGATGGCCGAGGCAGTTATTTAGAGGTTTGGCTCGATGCTTCGGGCCTAAGCGCTCTGGCGAACCGGGCCACCGAGTTTCTCGTAGCCGGCCACGAACCTGAAGCCTTAGGGGCATTGCACCCCCAAATTGCGCCTTATGGCGAGACATTTCTGTGTAGCTGTGGTGGCAAAGTCGTCACTGCGGTAGGGAACGATCCTCAATTCAAGGCTTTGTGTGGGCTGCTCGGAGATTCAGAAAGGGCAAAGGATGAGCGGTTCGCTTCGAACCCCATGCGGGTTCAATACCGCGCGGCTTTGGCCGAATTTATGGCCCCTTTATTTCTCAAGTTTTCCGCCGAAACCCTCCTCGCTGCTGCCCTCGAGAGGGGCATTCCACTTGGAAAAGTCAACCCCGTCTCAGCGGCTCTGCACACTGGGGCCGGTCAAGCCATGACCGCCACCTTCGAAATGGAAGGACACACCGTGCAGCACGTTCGCCAAGTGGCGTTCAGGATTCACCGCAATGGCAAGCGAAGCACATAGTACTGGTCATCAGCAATGGGCAGCTTGCGCGACCTCAACCAAGGATTGAGGGTTTTGAGCGCATTGTAACTGACTCCCATTTGCTTCGCCAGCACTGACAGGTCGTCTACCCCATCTACCAACACCGTATCACGGGTCTCCATCGGAGCATACCAATCTTCGGCTTGGAGCACGAAACCATGGGACTCCGGGTTCTCCATAACCTGTTTGGTGGCATAGAGCCGATAAACATAGCGGGCCGTCTCATCATTGAGCATCAAGTCCCAATAAGCTTCGCCTCCTTGTTCCTCCATCCGGCGCGAAAGTCCAGACATGCCCATGTTGTAGCTGGCTGCCGCCAAAATCCAGTTGCCATAACGGCGGTAGGCTTTGTTGAGGTAGGCACACGCAGCTCGGGTTGCTTTTACGACATGATAACGCTCGTCGACATCGCGGTCCACGCGCAAACCAAACTCCTGCGCGGCGGGCTTCATGAATTGCCAGAAGCCACGGGCATCGGATGGAGAAACTGCATTGGCGAGTCCCGATTCAATGACACTCAAATATTTGAAGTCGGTTGGAATCCCAGAGTCCACCAAGATGGGTTCAATGACCGGAAACCAGCGCCCTGACCTCTTCAAAGTCAGCAAACTGCTGCTGTGTCGGAAGGTCCCGATAAGCAATTCCTTTTCCATCCGTTCTCTGACGCCAACGCGATTCAACGGCAGCGCGACTTCAGCAAAACTGAGTCCTTCTTCGATGCTTGGAGGGCTCACCTGCTGTGGTTGACGCTCCGAAGCCAATCCGTGCTGTCCAGCGGTGGCCTGCGGTCCAGAACTGCTCAGGGTGGCGATCACCAACGATGACACTGCCAGCAATCCTCCTGCCCATGGCTTCCAATGTTTCACGGCCATCAGAGAAAAGGCGATTGGAACGCGGCAAACGAAGGGGCAACAGCATCCTTTTCGGAGAGCAAGGGGTCCTGGGTCCCCCAATCGATGCCGAGGTTTGCGTCATTCCACAGCAGCGACCTTTCGTGCTCTGGGCTGTACACTTCTGTGCACTTGTAGCAAAACACCGTGTCAGGCTCTAAGGTCAAAAACCCATGTGCAAATCCTTCCGGAACCCAGAACTGCCAGCGGTTTTCCTCGGTCAGCAACGCTGCCTGATGCTGGCCATAAGT
>DDCX01000002.1:23637-23935 GCA_002336475.1 Flavobacteriales bacterium UBA1995
CCTTGGGCGCGGTCTGGAACTTGAAAGTGCAACCCACGCAGAACGCCCGCACCCGAAACGGACTCATTGTCCTGAACAAACTGAACCTTGCGGCCAATGGCCTCTTCAAAATGTGCTTGCCGCCATGTCTCCGAGAAATGACCGCGGTCGTCTCCAAACTGCCGCGGCCGGATCATCAGTGGACCACCGATGGGACCGGATTCGACTTCCAATGGATGTGCCATGATGATCAGTTGTTGAGTACCGAAATCAGCGCCAGGAAGCTGCTGATGGTCGTGATCAGGCTCAAGACAGGACC
>DDCX01000102.1 GCA_002336475.1 Flavobacteriales bacterium UBA1995
ACCAACGAGGCGACCATGTATGTGCCGGGCACCGATGGCGCCAAGATGTCCAAGTCCAAGGGCAACACCATCGATCCCTTTGCCGATGCAAAGGCACTGAAAAAGGTGATCAACAAACAGATCATCACCGACGCCACCCCGCTGGAAGACCCCAAAGACCCCGACAGTTCAGTGGCCTATCAGCTCTATAAGCTGGTGGCTTCCGAATCAGATGCTGCTCAAATGGCTTCAAAGTTGAGTGCCGGCGGCTACGGGTGGGGCCACGCCAAAAAGGACCTGTTAGAGGCTTTGGTGGATGGCTTTGCTGCTGAAAGAGACACCTTTAACCGCTACATGGCCGACCTGCCCGCCCTCGATTCAGAGCTGCAAAAAGGAGCGGAGAAAGCACGGGTTGTCGCCACTGCCACCGTAGACAGGCTGCGCAACGCCCTGGGTTATTGACCCCAGCAACCGCGGGTCAGAAGCGGGTCAATACAGCAAGTGCTGCTTGGATTTGTTGCGCCACCCAGCGCGGCTTTGGTAGTCCACAAAGAAGACCTTGAGGTCAGCCCTCGATTCGTAATCCACGAAGAAAACCTTCTTGTCGGCGCGGCTCTCGTACTCTACAAAATGCCAATGGCCCTCGTTGCCCTCTGCCCGGCTTTCATACTCTTCCTTAAAGACCAGCAAGTCCGCCCTCGACTCGTAATCGACCACGAAGACTTTGACGTCCGCACGGCTTTCATAGTCCACGGAAAATATTTTTTGGGCCCCTATTTCCAGGGGTGAAAAGCCCAGTAAAAACAGGAGAGACAAGCAGAGAAGGGAAGGACGCATCCCCACAAGTTCGGAAATTTTGGCACGGGAGTTGGAACGCAAGGAGAGAACGTCAAAACCTCAAGCCCATGCTACCACGTACCGCCCTCTCCCTGTTCGTCCTCCTGAGCCTCTCTCCGTGGGTCCAGGCCAGCAGTGACGAAAAAGAAGTTCGCCACAGCATTGACCACGTCACCGTGTACCGACAAGGCGCCCAAATCAAACGCACAGCCAACACGGTTGTGCCCGGAGGAACATCCACCTTGGTGTTTCCAGATCTGCCCACCGCGATCGATCCGAGCCAAGTGCGCATCACCGGCACTGGAGACTTCACGATTCTATCGGTCACCCACCGCTACCATACCGACACCTTGAGCGGTGCCGAAAGCCAAGCCGAAAGAGAACGCCTCCAAAAAGAGCGCAACGACCTGTACCATAAAATGCAGCAAGAACAACATTGGTACACCATCCTCGACAAAGAGGAGCAGCTGCTCGCCTCGCACACCCAGTTCACAGTAAAAGACAGCGGTGTAGACCTCGCACGGCTCGTCGATGCCACCAAGTTCATGCGCGCACGCCGCATCGAATTGCTCCAAGAACGGCAGGCCATCGACCAGCGAATTGGCGACATGCAAGCCAACCTCACCAAGCTGGACCTCGCCATGGGCGCACTGCCACCATTGCGCACAGAAACCCACCTCGAAATGCTCATCCACACTGAAGCAGCGGCCCAAACAAGCGGCACCATCAGCTTTGGTTACTGGATGCAAAGTGCCGGTTGGGATCCTGCATACAACGCCCGTGTGGAAAGTGTCACCGATCCGCTCAAGCTGGAAAGCATCGCCTTGGTGAAACAGCAGACCGGCGAAGACTGGGACCGCGTCAACCTTAGCGTTTCCACAGGTACGCCCAACCGCAACCGTTCCAAGCCCAACCTCACCCCCTGGTTTTTGCATGCCAATCACCAGGGCCACGCAGGAGCCGCAGCGTCCACCGCAGCAGCAGCCAACAACTGGCTCAAAACCCAGCCCTACAACCCTGCGGTGCGGCAAGTCCGCGGCCAGCTGTATGATGCCCAAGGCCAACCCCTCATTGGGGCCACCGTGAGCGTTTCTGGCGGAAGGAACACGGTCACCGACATCAATGGATTCTACATGATCGACGTGCCGACCAATGCCCGGAACATCAGCTACCAAAGCATGGGGATGGTGGCCGAGAACATCGCCGTCTCGAACAGCGTGATGAACGTCGCCATGGCCCCTGCTATGGAGAGGCTCGAGGAAGTGTCCGTGGCCTATTTCTCAGACGGCATTGCTGTTGAAGATGAATCCGACCGCGGATCACTTTTTGGCAGCCGGCGGGAACGCGCCGCGCAACGGGCTGCACAGGCATTTGATTACGCTTCCGTCACCGTCCAAAGCACACCCACCCAAACGCGCTTCGACATTGCGGCCAAGTACACCATCGCTTCGGACGGCATCGTGCAGTCCGTGCGGATCAAGGACATGGAGGTTCCCACCGAATTTCTATACCAAGCCACACCCAAATTGGATGCACAGGCTTATTTGATGGCCCACATCATGGATTGGGAGGAACTCGACCTGATCAGCGGAAGGCTGCGCATCTATTTCGAAGACGACTTCGTGGGTGAAAGCACGCTGGCCCTGAATTTGGCCTCCGATACCTTGAGCCTTTCCCTCGGGCCAGACCCTGCGATTCAAGTGCGCCGCAAACTCAAAGGGCACGACAACAAATCCAACATCATCACTGGGAAGCGCGAACTGGAGCGCACCTGGGAAATCACCGTGGACAATCGGAAGCAACAGCCAATTCGCATTGTGATCGATGACCAACTTCCCCTCTCCAACGACGAAGATGTCGAGGTCAAAGCAGAAAGCCTCGGCGGCGGAAAGCTGGACAAAGACACGGGGCGTGTCGAATGGGACATCACCGTGAAACCCAGCGAGCGCAAAAACATCCGGTTTAAATACGGCGTTCAAGCACCAAGGGATACGCCCATTCGGCTGGACAGCTGAGGTGCATTGCGCGGTATACGCTTCCCTACAATTTCCAACTGCCCACGAAAAAGGCCCGCCAAAAGCGGGCCTTTTCCTTGGCTATAATTGATCCGATGGGCATCAACGGCCATCGCCAGCAGCGCGCTGGGCATCGTACTTGGCCTTGTACTTCTCGTACAGCTGGATTTGCTTGTTGTCGAGCACTACATCGCGGCCTTGAACCCAGGCATGGCGGACATCGTTGCCCATCATGTC
>DDCX01000140.1:0-3257 GCA_002336475.1 Flavobacteriales bacterium UBA1995
TCCCCAAGCATACCAGGGTCACCAATGCGGAGATCGGCCAGCGCCAGCCCCTTTTCTCAAGTTGGGATTCAAACATGATCAGCGGCGGTTGGCCGCGCCAGAGCGCCATTCTTGAATCAAGCCCTCAGAAAATGACGCGGTGTTGTTGGTCCGGTCCGCATCGGCCGTCAACCGGCGGGGATCAACTTCCACAGTGCATCCAGGAAAGGAAACTGGAAGGGCCAAGGTGTAGGTAGGGTGTGTCCAGGGCCAGGGCGCGTGCACTTGTTCGCCTTCTGCTAGAGGGCGGTGGCCTTGGGTGACGACCTGTGGAATGTGGTGTTCCATGACGGTTCCATCGGCAGCAGTGATGCGCACGTCAACCGGCAAGGGCAATTTGCCCACCCGCTCGAGTTCGATGTAAGTGCTGTCGGCAGTGATGCGCACAGAGGTCAGCGCCACGTCAACGTGGTGGGTGCTGTTGAGCATGTATTGAAAATAAGTGTCGAGTTCCAATCCACTTTCACGTTCCATGCAGCGCTTGAAGTCCACGGGCCCAGGGTGGCTAAAGGACCATTCCTCGAAATACCGTTTGATGCCGGCATTGCGGGCCTCTTCTCCAATGATGCTGGCCAATTGGTTCATCAACACTTCTCCCTTGCTGTAGGCTCCGGTGCCGTATGCGCGGTTGGTGACATAGTGGTCGGCGTGGGTCGAGAGGGGTTCTTCGTTGCCGTCGCGCACCAGGTTCAAGTATCCGCCATAGGCCCAGTAGTGGGGTTGGTCGCGTGACTCGTTGAATTCTTCGGCCATGAACTCTGACTCGACCCACGAGGTGAACCCTTCGTCCATCCATTCGTGCAGGCTTTCGTTGGTGGCGAGGATGCCTTGAAACCAGGCATGGGCCATTTCATGGGCCGTCACGCCCACCAAACTGCGGAGTTTCCTGTTTCCACGCACCAAGGTGCACATGGGATACTCCATGCCACCATCGCCTCCTTCAATGACGGTGTATTGGGGCCAGGGATAGGGGCCCACGTGTTCAGAATAGTAGAGCAATGCACGTTCTGCAATGGCGGGCAATTCTTCCCAGGCGCCGTAGGATGTGTCGGCTTGACGGATAAAGTGCATCTCAGTGCCGTCGGCGGCCTCGAGCACATCGTGAACGAAATCAGGGTCTGCGGCCCATGCAAAGTCGTGGACATCCTCTGCGACAAAGTGCCAATCGATGGTGCCCTCTGTTGGAGCAGCGGCCTCGCCGTAGCCGTGGCCACAGTCGTCGGGATTTTGCAGGACACCCGTGCCTCCAATCGTATAAGCGGCGTCCATGTGAATGGTCACATCGAAGTCTCCCCAAACACCGTGAAACTCGCGGCCGATGTAAGGGTTGGTATGCCATCCATGGTGGTCGTATTCGCACACCTTGGGATACCATTGGGTCATGCTGAATTCGACGCCTTGGGCGTTCATCCATCCGGAGCGTCGCACTTGACGCGGGACTTGGGCGTCCCATTCGAGGTGCAACTTCGTTTTTTTGCCGGAGGCCAAGGCTTTGGGGAGGGTGAGCCATCCGATGGTGCCCGAAGCCGTAAACGTGGCGTCGGTCTTTCCCACACGGGCGACATTGACTTTGATCCAACCCTGTTCCTCTGCTGGAAGTCCCACAATCCGGTCGCCTACGCGGCGGTCAGGATCGGCAATGTTGCGGCTGCGCACATCCATCATGCTTTCGGGCTGAAAGGCATTGAAGAACAGATGAAACGGAATGCGCTCCAATGCGTCTGGACTGTTGTTCGTGTAGGTGATGTCCATGGAGCCCGTGTACTGGTGGAGTGGGGCATCCACAGCAATGTCCATGGTATAGTCCACGGCTTGTTGCCAGCCAGGATATTGGGCAAGCCCAAGTCCAGGCAACAGGAGCAGTGAGAAAGAGAGAAGGCGGAGGTGAATCGATGCTTTCATGGCGGGCGCCAAGTTAGCCATCATCCCGCCTGCAGACCCGCCCTGAGGAATTGGCGCACTTCGGCTGCAGCATCGAAGTGTTCCATGACCTTTTCGAGCAGGGAATTGGACACCACATGTTTCACAGGCAGCTCTGCCATATAGAAGAACTGCTTGTTCAAAATGTGGGGGCAGATCTCGGCGGCCTCCCTGAATTCTTTGGGTATGCGCACATTCCGCGCACCCTGAAGCGCCCCGTATTTGCTGCTAAACGAGGGGTCTGCGAGCAGGTCATTGAACCGTTCCGGTTGCGCCGCAATGTGCTCTCGCAGCACATAGAGGTCGTCTTTCTCTACCCAATAAGCGCCGCCTCCAATGACGAGACGTTCTGCATCGAAGTGGACATAGAGTCCGGGATCGCCGCTCTTTTTTCCGCCGGGTGAAATGCCAGCTGAAAGGTGTGTTTTGTAGGGCTGCTTGTCCTTGGAGAATCGGGTGTCTCGGTTGATGCGGAAAATGCAATGTTTGGGCGCCACTTCTGCAAAGGCCGGTTCCCGTTCCGCACAGGCTGAAATCACATCGGCTACGAAGGACTTGAAAGGGTCGCGAACCTGCTGCTCATAGGTCTTTCGGTGATCTGCAAACCAATCCCGGTCGTTGTGAGCGGCCAGATCTGCGAGGAATTTGAGTGCTGAGGGTTCGAAATGGGACATGGTGTCAAGGGCAGGGCAGGGCGTCGCCTGTGGCGTAAATCATGATGCGCTCCACCGAATTGATCGGGTTGAGTTCGTGGAGCCAACGGTCGGTTCTGCTCGGGGCAATGGTCGTCACATAGCGGAGACCCGGCATGGCCGCCTTGTATTGGGAAACGGCTTCGCCGAGGTGCCGGTCGCCTTGGAACAAAATGAACCCAGGCGGGGATGCGCACCAAGTTTTTGCCACTTGGAGGGGAGGACGCTGTTGTTCCCTGCGGTTGTCGATGTGGTAGGAATTCCACTTACCGCTGTAAAACTGTGGCGGCATGGCGCCGCTGTCTACATGCACCATCGCAAAATTCTCAGCCCCCTGCGCATAGAGGAATTCCATGGCTTTGACCCGGCTGTGTTTGCCAGAATAAGGAAGACTGGCTGCCATCAAAACACTCGAAATGACCCAAAACGCGCCCCACAGTCCCCGCTCCAATTGGCGGTGTCGGTTCCACCATTGGCTGCGTTGGCTCCATGTCTGCCATCCGATCCAACCCACCACGATGAGCGCAGGTACCACAGGCAGAATGAAGCGTTCTTGCTTATTGATGTAGGCGCTGTGAAAGACCAAGAAACCAGCGATGGGGACCA
>DDCX01000140.1:3295-3797 GCA_002336475.1 Flavobacteriales bacterium UBA1995
CCGGGGGAACCATCATGCCCAGCAATGTGAGCAGGTATTGGTACCAAGGTCCTTTGGGGAAATTGCCAGCGTGGGTAGCGTTGTAATCGATGTAACCGCGGAGCTGGGTGAACGGCGCCCCCCAGACATAGAGGTCTGGTGCCTGCATGACTGCGAAAGTGCCCAATGCTGTGGCGCCGACGCCGACCAGGGCCCGCCATTGGTGTTGTGCGAGCAGCACGGGGGCCAAGGCGATGCCGATGACCCCACATTGATAACGCATTCCGGTGGCCACGCCGATGCCGATGCCTGCGATCAAGATGTCTTGCCACTGCAGACGGCTGGAGCGCACCAGTCCCCAAAACCCGAGCATCAAAGGTGGGATGCAGGCCATTTCGACCAACTGGTGCACGGAAAGGAGGGGCCACAATCCACTGGCGGACAAGATCCAAGCCACTGTGGTGGCTGTCTGTTTGCGGTCCGGTGAGAGGGCGCGGGCAAGCATATAGCCCAAGACGACGGT
>DDCX01000014.1 GCA_002336475.1 Flavobacteriales bacterium UBA1995
GCTGCCGCCTCGAGCGGCGTCGACCTCGGCATGCGCTATCAGGTGGAAATGAAATCGGGCGCGGACACGACGTGGACCTTGCGCAACATCGGGCCCGCAGCCCATCCCCTCGACCACCCGCAGGACCTTGTGGTCGGATGGAACGAGCTCGGTTATCTCCCCCAGGTGTCCCTCTCCGTGGAGGACGCCATGCAGGGGCTCGCCGACGCGGACACCGTACTGCAGTTCGATGACCTCGTCAAGAGCCGCTACGAAGGCTTTGCCCTCTATGCGGGAGACGGCGAATGGATCGGGTCGTTGGGCACGATGCGGCCCGGCAACGGATACCGCATGCGCTTGGGTGATCCCACCAGTGCGGAAGCGGCATCAGCGGCACCGGCCGGCACCCTCGAATGGCCCGTCGTCGGCGCCTTCTACGATGCAGGATGGCGCGCGGACAATCCCTTCGACGGCACGGCGGCACCCGA
Source organism: Flavobacteriales bacterium UBA1995 (assembly GCA_002336475.1). Classification (GTDB taxonomy): domain Bacteria; phylum Bacteroidota; class Bacteroidia; order Flavobacteriales_D; family Sanyastnellaceae; genus UBA8752. The sequence continues at coordinate 468 of DDCX01000014.1, forward strand.
TGCCGCATGGCCAGAACAAGATGTCCGTGGACTCGAAGGCACCATGAACATGGTGGTCCGCCTCGAGTTGCCCCCGACGCAGCCCCAAGGCTTGGGCGATGCGCTCGGTGCCTTCGTGGAAGACGAGCAAGGCTTTGTCCGCTGTGTCGGACAGGCCATCCCGCTCGACAGCGATGCGGGCCTGCTGTATTTCCTCACCGTCTATGGCGAGGTGGGCACCTCGGACCTCCTGCACTTCCGTTGGAAGTCCGGCCTCACCGACCTCGAATACGTCGCCGACGAAGGCACCACGTTCGAAGCCACGCGTTTGCGCGGCGACCTGCAGGCGCCCTTCCTTCTGCGCTTCTCAGAAGCCGGCCTCAGCACACCGGATCTGGATGGCGACCTCATCGCCTACCCGAATCCGTTCCGCGATGAACTGACCATCCATTGGCACGGCACCCTGCCCGTACAATCCTTGCGGATCGAGGATGCGAACGGGCGACTGGTCGAAGTGCTCGACTGCGACCAGATGCTCAACGGCCCCTGCCGATGGGTCGCTGGCGGCATCGAGAGCGGAGTGTACTTCGTCCGGGCCATGACCGCACAAGGACAGCGCACCGTTCGTGTCATCAAATGATCGTTATCCCCTCCCCTTTGCGGGAGGGGGCAACACCCTCACCATGCATCACTTGATCCCCTTCCTTCACCGCTTGGCCGCCCTCCTCTGGGTGGTGGGCTTGGCCTTGTCCGCATCTGGACAATGTCCAGGTGAAGTCTTCATGGACCATGGCGGCGGCGCCTGCGGATACGGCCTCATGAAAGGCCAAACCTTTACCGTGCCATCCGACGGGAACCTCACTTCCATCCAGCTGACCGTTTGCTCGGGCACGGAAAGCCAACTCGCCATCCGCCAGTACAACGGGGACGGCAGTGACTGGGCGGAAGGCAGCATCATCGGCACCGCCGACGCCACCTTCCCTGCGGTGGGTTCTGTAGCGGACTGCTACGTGGGTGTCCACGGCTTCCAATACTACACAGAACGCACCTTCACCTTTTCCGACCTCGGACTGCAGGCAGGCACCCCTTATGTGATGCACCTCGTTCAAGGGGCCGCAGCCACTGGATGCAGCGTCGGATATCCTGATGGGCAAGCTTTCCATGGCAACGGACCCCAGGTTGGAACGGACCTTGTCTTCGAATTGACCCATTGCCCGGACCCCACACTGGTGTTTGGATGCACATCCCCGTCGGCCTGCAATTATGATGCTGCCGCAACGTCCGAAGACGGCTCCTGTCTCTCGCTCGACTGCTTGGGGCAATGCGGAGGCAGCGCCTATCTGGACCCCGACTGCGGCTGCCTCACTGCAGCATCCGAGGCGGGCTCCTGTCTGGGCTGCACCGACAGCAGCGCCTGCAACTATGACGCCACCGCGACCGTGGAAGACGGATCGTGCCTTCCGACCGATTGCCACGGCGAATGCGGCGGATCGGCCGTGGTCACCGACTGCGGCTGCATCGGCGGACAGACGGGAATTCCCGCCAACGCGTGCATCGACGGCTGCACCACAGCAGTCATCGCCAGCGACAGCACGGGGTGCAGTCCCGGCTTGATGGAAGGGCAGAGTTTTACGGTCACCACCACAGGCCATGTGAAGCAAATCTGGCTCAAAGTCTGTTGCGCCACGGATGCACAGGTCACCCTCCGGGCCTATCCGGATTCCGACCCTTGCTCACCACCCGCTTGGAATTCAGGTGAAATCATCGGCGTGAGCAACCTGGTTTCCGCCACCTGCTCCAGCCTCAGCAATTGCCTGACAGGCGGTGGCTTGGATGGGTATGCCTGGACCACTTTCCACCTTGATGACCTCCCTGTCCAGTCGGGAATACAATACGTCATCGAGCTCAATCAAGGCGTCGCCCTCTCCTCCTGCACAGCGGATTACGCAGGAGGAACAGCATTTGACGCCGCAGGCGCCGAACCCGCACGCGACCTCGTCATGGAAGTACACACCTGTGCCGCGAGCCTTGTATTTGGCTGCACCGACCCTTCGGCCTGCAGTGGTTACGATGCATCGGCCACCCATGACGATGGCAGCTGCGTCTACACCGATTGCCACGGCACCTGCGGCGGCACTGCCACCACCGACCCCAATTGCGGATGCTTGGGCGGTGAAACCGGCATACGCCCCGAACAATGCGTCAATGGCGCGCTCCATGAAGTGCTGGCCCACGATGAAGAGACGCCGTGCTCGGCCACACTTACCGGTCAGACCGTCACCATGCCGGCAGACGGGTTCCTGACCTTGACCGCCTTCCACGTCCTGGTTTCCGCCGGACAGACGGTAGAACTCCATCGCGAGGACGGCCCCTTGGCGGGCACCCTTTTGGGTACTGCCAGCCGCGCCGCCAACAGCACACCTTGTCTGGCGGGCTCCCATGATTGGCAATCCTTCGATTTTGGGGGCATCCCCATGGAAGGAGGTCGCCAATACCGCTTCACCTTCACCTCCGGCAACGCGCGACGCATCTGCTCCTCTGCATACGATGGGGGCCATGGCATCACTGCGGCCGGCGCCGAATCCCTCGAGGACCTCGCCTTCCGCATCGTCCATCGTACCCCCCAACCCGGAGAACTTTTCTGGGGATGCACCGACCCTTCCTTCTGCAACTACGACCCTTTGGTCACCCATGACAATGGCAGTTGTGCCCCCATAGACTGCAATGGCGATTGCGCCGGGGGGGCTACTGTCGTTGCAGGGTGTGGATGCGTGGGGGGCAACACGGGCATCGACCCAGCATCCTGCACCGGATGCATGGACCCCACAGCGTGCAACTATGCACCTGATGCCATGATCGACGACGGTTCATGCGGGGTGTTCGATTGCTTCGGCATTTGCGGAGGAACCGCGGTGGATGACCCGACTTGCGGATGCATTGGCGGTGAAACCGGCATCGACCCTGCACTCTGTCATGCCGCACAGTGTCAAGGCACAACCACCATCAGCACCTATGCCGATGAATTTGACATGAACTTCATCGGGTTCGCCAACAGCGGCCAGACTTTTACTGCCGAGGAAAACACCTTCCTGTCCGCGGTGCGCCTGCGGCAAGTGGATGCCCCTGAGAATCCGTTGACAGTCGAACTCCGGGCCATGGACGGCGTCGACGTGCATTCGGGTACACTATTGGCCTCAGCTACCGACATCGTGTGGGAAGACACGCCCGGCGAAGGAGGCGATGTCCTGCTGAACTTCGATGCTCCTGCGCTGATGCAATCCGGGTTGACATACGCCCTGCAGCTCCAAGGAGGCGACTGGAAGGCCATCGGGCCCTACCTCAACCTCATCGCTGGGGGCGGTGCATTTTCAGGACTGGATGCCTCAGCCGCTGCACACGACCTCTATTTCGAACTCATCACCTGTACTGATTTGTTGGGTTGTACCGTCAGCACAGCTTGCAACTATGACAACATCGCCACCATTGACGACGGGACTTGCACCTATCCTGCCCCCGGATTGGACTGTGATGGAAATGCCTGTGTGACGGACGCTGACAATGATGGGATTTGCGCTGTTGTGGACCTCGATGACAGCAACCCTTTCGTTTGCGTGGACAGCGACAATGATGGCTGCGATGACTGCATCAGCGGCACATTTAATCCTGCCGATGACGGTGACGACATCGATGGGGACGGACGATGCGACAGTGATGACCTCTGCACCGACCTCTCCGCAGACAACTACGCTGACCCCGCCAATGGCGTATGCCAAGGGATGTGCGACAACGCCCCCGTTTTTGAAGCAATCACAACGGCAGCCCCCGCCTCCGGCCCTGAAGTTTCCGACGGGCGCGTGACCTTGACACTGTCTTCGGGGAGCTTGCCTTTCACCCCCGCCTCCTCCTTCGAAGCCACTACCCTGGTCCTCACCGGGATCAACGGGTCCAACAACTACACGCTGTCACTTGATTCCGATACCGTGTCGGTGTTGCCCGGATTCTACTCAGCCGTCGTCTTCAACGACGAAGGCTGTCCTGGTGTAGCATCGGCTCCTGGCGGAACTGCATTCGGTCAATCTGCCGTCGAACGGACTGTCATCGTAGCGTACGCACAATGCTGTGGCGGCGTGTGCGGCGTATATGATGCGGATACCGATGGCATTTGCGACAACGAGGACAACTGCACGGACCGCACTGCGCCCAACTTCAACGACCCCGCAAACGGTCCTTGCGATTGATTCCCGCCACATCGCACGGCGTCAAGCACGAGAAGTTTAGATCAGTCGAGCCAGCCCTGCTCGCGCATCCAATCGTCGTTGTAGACCTTGCCTACGTAGCGCGAGCCGTGGTCGTGGAACAGCACAACGGCCAGATCCGTAGGCTTGAGTTCATCCTTCAACTGGCGCAGCCCTTGAAAAGCTGAACCACAGCTGTAACCGAGGAAGAGGCCTTCTTGCTTCGCAAGCTCGCGGGTGGTGAGCGCACCGTCCTTGTCGGTGACCTTTTCAAACTTGTCGATGAGGTCGAAATCGACGTTGGCCGGCAGGATGTCCTCGCCGATGCCCTCCGTGATGTAGGGGTAGATCTCCTTTTCGTCGAACTCCCCGGTTTCGTGGTACTTCTTGAAGACAGAACCATAGGAGTCAATGCCCCAAATCTGGATGTCGGGGTTCTTCTCCTTGAGGAACTTGGCCGTGCCGCTGATGGTGCCGCCCGTGCCGACCCCCGTGCAGAAGTGGGTGATCATGCCGCCGGTCTGCTTCCAAATCTCCGGACCGGTCGTCTCGTAATGCGCCTGGCGGTTGGCGAGGTTGTCATACTGGTTGCACCAGACGCTGTTTGGGATCTCCTTGTTGAGGCGCTCCGCTACGCTGTAATAGCTGTCCGGATGATCGGGCGCCACCGCCGTTGGGCAAACATGCACCTGGGCCCCCACTGCGCGGAGGATGTCGATCTTTTCCTGCGACTGTTTGTCGCTCATGGTGCAAATCAACTGGTACCCTTTCACCGCACAAGCCAAGGCAAGGCCCATGCCCGTATTGCCACTCGTGCACTCGATGATGGTGCCTCCGGGCTTGAGTTGGCCGTTGCGTTCCGCCGCCTCGACCATGCTCAGGGCCATGCGGTCCTTGACGCTGTGGCCGGGATTGAAGTACTCCACCTTCGCCAAAACGGGACAAGGAAAGTCAGCAGCGACCTTGTTCAGACGGATCATGGGCGTATTGCCAATGGCGCCAAGGATGTTTTCGTGGATGATCATGACAGCGGGGTTCGGTGGCGCAAAGATACCGCCCGACTCAATCGAATCTCAGCGATTCAACAGGGTCCAAGCGCGAGATATAACGCGCAGGTAACACCATGGCCAGGGCACAGACAATGAGGATGCCAAGTTCTACGGTCGCAATGCGCGCCAGGTCGATTTCAATCGGCACCGTCGACAAGTAGTAACTCCTGGCGTCCAATGCGATCCAACCGGTCTCGCGTTGCAAGAGTGCCAGGCCGAATCCCAAGGCATTGCCCCATGCCAATCCCCGCAAGAGAATGCGGACAGCAAGCCGCACAAAAACCCCCATCAGCGGGCCATCCGCCATCCCCACCGCCTTGAGCAGGCCTATGGAGCGCGTGCGCTCGAGCATCAGCAGCAACAGGGCCGAAGCCATATTCAAAATGGCAATCAACACCATGAGTCCAATGATGAGCTCGACGTTGAGGTCCAACATGGCCAGCCATTGAAACATCTCAGGGTGGTCGTCCACCACACTGCGCACATCCAAATCATAGGGCACCGCAAAAAAGACGCTGTCTGAAATGGTCCACAACGCATCGTAATCCTTCACCCGAAGCTCAAATCCACCGACATACCGGCCACTGCTCCCTCCTGCCAACCTTACTTCTGGCCGCTCACCCGAGGCGTCCCAAGTGACCCAAGCCGTATCGGGCACCGTCTCTCCCCCATCAGACACCACAACCTGCGCCGAGCCTTGACCGAGCAACGCATGGGGACCACTGCCCCTCCAATCCGTGCCGGTCCAAGTGTAACGCAGCCGGTCCTGTCCCCCTGTGGCCACAACATCGATTTCGCGCAGGCCTGGCACATCGCCCACCAGCGCGTCGGAAACCCGAATGCGGGCTTTGATTCCCCAACCGCTCAACTCCTGCAGGTGGTGGAGCGCGCAGAAAACAAACTCACCGTCGAATTCCTGCAAGCCCGTTTCATACAGGCCCACTACAGTAAACACCCTCGGGCGCAGCTCGCCCCGGGCATCGGCCAACAACAACCTCACCCTTTGACCGAGGTCCAACCCCAAAGCCCGAGCCTGAATTTCCGAGACCAACAACTCCATGGCGGTGCCCTCAGGCGTCCATTTCGGCAGCACACCCGCACGCAGTGCCCGCCCCAGAAATTCCGGATCTGCATCGGGCCCCAAACCTTTGACCACAACACCGTCGACCTCTTCACCTGTCTCCAAAATCGCCGGCCGCTGGGCAAAAGCCTGAACGTGCTCTACGCCCTGAACCGCCCGCAAAGCAGCGGTGTCCACATCGGCCCAGGCCACCCGATCCGTCCCTTGGGCACGTCCCTGGTCGGCCGCGACGACCCTCAAGTGTGCACCGAAGCCCACCACGAGCTCACGCACATCGCGCTGAAACCCCTGAACGATGGCCAATGACATGATGATCAAGGCCACCCCAACGGCCACGCCGCCTTCGGCGATGCGCACCACGGGGCGTGCAATGCCCTTGCCCGTTGGATCCACGGTCATGCGCCTTGCGAGGAACCGAATGGCATTTCGGGAGGACTTGGACATGCGATGCAAGGTAGCGGGCGCGTTACTTTGCCACCATGCGTCCCTTTGCATTCCTCCCCGTCCTCTTGTGGGTATGTGCCCTGCCTCTTACAGGCCAGGTCACCCCCGGGGATGCCCGCTTCGAAGAATACCTGCCCCTGCTAAAAGACCAGCGCGTCGGCATCGTGTGCAACCACACTGCGGTGATTCCGAACACAGACGGTTCCTCGGCCCACCTTGTGGACACCCTGATGCGGCTGGGCGTCAACGTCACGGCGGCTTTTGGTCCCGAACACGGATTCCGGGGTGACCTTCCCGATGGGACCCATGCTCCGGATGGCACAGACCCCAGCACGGGTTTGCCCGTGCATTCCCTGTATGGCACGCACAAAAAACCCACCGCCGCCCAGCTTGCCGATCTCGACGTGGTGCTCTTCGATGTGCAGGATGTTGGGGTCAGGTGCTACACCTTTCTCTCGACCCTCGTTCTGGTGATGGAAGCCTGTGCAGAGCAAAGCCTTCCCCTCATCGTATTGGATCGGCCCAACCCCAATGGGCACCTTGTAGGCGGCCCCATGTTGGATACGGCCTCGGTGCGCTCTTTTGTCGGCTTCCTCCCCATTCCATTGTCCCACGGCATGACGCTCGGTGAGTTGGCCGAGATGGCCAATGGCGAAGGGTGGCTTGGAGGAGGGTATTCTGCCTCTCCAAACCCCGCCATACAGTGCGACCTGACGGTGATCTCCTGCACAGGCTGGTCGCGCAATGCGCGGTGGTCTGCCCCCATCGCCCCTAGCCCCAACCTGCCCACCCCGGCCGCAGTACAACTGTACCCGCACTTGGTCCTGCTCGAGGCCACCACCACCAGTGTGGGGCGCGGCACAGCAGCGCCTTTCACAAAGGTGGGCTTCCCGGGGTTTGTCAGGGGGCCCATCAGCTTTACCCCCACCCCCAATGCAGCCTCCCGGTATCCAAAACACGCAGGCAAACCGTGCCAAGGGTTCAGCGTCCTGCGCAGGCTGGGGTCATGGCAGGCACAAGGAACCGACAACCGCCTCAAACTGGAGGTGCTCAATGAGCTTCACGAAGCCTGGATGAATACCCCTGCAGGCGACCAAAACCCCTTCATCGACCGGCCCCAGTTCTTCGATCAACTCTCCGGTGGATCGGAGCTGAGGCTGGCTTTAGAAGCGGAAGAAGGCCTCGAAGCCCTCCAAAATAAATGGGGGATGCAACGCGCCCGCTTTATGGAAATGCGCAGTGTTTACCTTCGCTACCCCACAAGTCCCTGACTTGAGGTTCACAACATCTGTACGAAGACCATGCAGCGCTTTTCATCCCTGATTCTTCCGGCCATCGCCGCCGTTCTTTTGACCGCTTGTAGCGCCTCCGAAGACTACATGCCCCCTGTGTATTCCTGCGATTGCGGCACCTTGGTGTTGGACGGCGACTCGCTCCAAGTATTGGGCGCAGAATTTGTATACCTCCAACAAGAAGACAGCCTCTTCTCTCGCCGGTATTTCGTGACCGCTGATGCGCAAGCCGAAGGCGAATCCGAAGAACACGGCGTGAGCCTCATTTTGGACGTTCCCAATGTGCAACAAGGCGCCGTCTTCTACCCCGCCGATGGGGTCTTCACCCAGATCGACGAAACCAACTTCAACGTCGCTTTCGATACCACTCAGACCTTCCGGATTACGAATGGAGTGGCCAGCATCATGGCGGCTCCCCTCACAGGAGGCGAAGAAACCGTCACCCTCGACTTCTTGATCCGGAGGGAACAAAATGGCGAACTCGTGGGATTCGAGCGCACCCTCAAAGGGAACTTCAAGTTGGAAATCAACTGATTTCAAGGCGCACAGGCGCACAGGTCGTATATTGTAAGTGATGACCAATCGCTTGTTTAAGCCGCTGACCAAAACGGCTGCACTTCTGCTTGTGGCCGGCTTCTTGGCCCTGCCTCAGGGTACGTTGGCCCAACCCGACGATTGGGTGGTGACCCCCAGTGCTTATGAATTCAGCATGACACTCACCTACACCATTGCCATCGATGGCCTGGTGGGGCAAGGCTCCAACAATGCCGCTGCGATCTTTGCTCCTGACGGCACCTGCCGTGGATGGGGCGTCACTGATTTTGCCGGGCCATCGGGGTACTCCACAGGACTCATCTTGGTCTACTCCAACAGCGCCTCCGAGCCTGGACTCGAAGTGCGCATTTGGGATGCCGACCAAGACAGCCTCCCACAGTGCTCCGACAATCTGAATTTTGTCGCCAACGGCATCCAAGGCAGTTTGTCTGACCCTGTGGTGTTCTATGGCGTCTATGACCCTTTGGTGGGCTGCACAGACCAGGCAGCCTGTAATTATTTGGAATCGGCCATCACGGACAATGGCAGCTGCATCTACCCCGCATGCAGCGATGAAACCGCTTGCAACTACATGGCCTCATCGCCCTGTTTTGACGATGCCACTTGCCTGTTTCCCGAACTGTATTTGGATTGCCAAGGCTCATGCGTCAACGACTTTGACGGAGATGGCATCTGCGACGAATTGGAAATCGGAGGCTGCACAGACGACCGCGCTTGCAACTTCAATCCGGACGCGACGGACGATGACTGCAGCTGCAACTTCCCGTTTTACCCCCTGGATTGCAGCGGAAACTGCTACCTCGACACCGACGGAGACGGTGTGTGCGAAGCCGATGAGATTGCAGGTTGTAACGACCCACTGGGCTGCAACTTCGACCCCACCGCCACAGACAACGATGGCACTTGTGAATTCTGCTGTTACAGCATCTACGAGGCCACCGATGGTTTCGGCATCGACATCGAACGCTTTGCCGGCATCGGCGCAGATACACCCGGTTTGCCGGGATTGACCACTTACAGGGTCTACATCACCTGCGCCAGTTCTGACGATCAAGTCTTGGCCGTAACCGGTTCGGGCGGAAACTCCACTTTCATCGGGTCAGAAACGAACTTCTACCAAGCCGCAGAGGGCGCCGCTGTCATCAGCGACATCGACTCCACAACCTTTGCTGACTTTCCTGAAGTCGCCTTGGACTCCTGGCTCACGATTGGCTTGGACCAACCCAACCCCGGAAACGGAGAAAGCGCCATCAACGCTACATCCGGTCTGTGGTCCACCCTCTTCGAATTTGGAGAATCCCTGTTCGTCGGAGGTGTCTCTGGAGATGGCTGGAGCGTTCCCGAAAACAGCGACAACGCTCTGGCCGGCGATGACTTGCGCGTGCTGGTTGGACAGTTCACCAGCAGCACCCCCATCGAGGGCTCGCTCAATGTGACGGTTTTGCCGGCTGGAAGCACGGCGTCTTTTGAAATCACCCCCCTCTTTGTGGCCCCTCCCTGTGGCTGCACCGATGCGGCGGCCTGCAACTATGACGCCACAGCGACATATGACGACGGAAACTGCCAATTCCCTGAGCCCGGCTTGACCTGCGCAGGACAATGCTCATCAGATGCGGACGGCGATGGCGTCTGCGACGAAGACGAAGTGCTGGGGTGCACGGACTTCAATGCCGACAACTTCGATGCCAATGCCACGGAAGATGAAAGCTGTCAATACTTCGGCTGCACTTACAACAATGCCGAAAACTTTGATTCTGCAGCCAACGTGGACGACGGCTCTTGCACTTTTTCGCTGGCCAATTCCTGTCCAACAGACATCAACGGTGACGGCACCACCGCAGCTTCTGACATCCTGGCCATGCTCGCCTATTATGGCCAGCCATGCGAATGATGCCTTAGGGCACCATCAACATCGGCATACCCTGCTTCAAACGAATCTCGCTCTGGCGTTCACACCTCGATGACCGCTTCTCCCGTCATGGCGAACACCCGGTCCGTTCTGGCCGGTTCGATCGCATGCATGCCCGTAAAAGCACCATAGGCGGGCATCACCGCCTGTTGCTGGCCGAAATGGAAGCAGCGCAGCCTCAGGGCCTGACGTCCCCCGCCGCGCAGACGGATGCCTGGATGGACGTGGCCACACACATGATAGCCAAAGCCACCGGCCAAGTCGGCGGGATCGTGGGTAAAGGTGAAGGCCCCTTCGTCCAACCGGTCCACCTGGCGGATGCCTGACTCACGGAGCAGCACTTCTGGAATGAGGTCGTGGTTGCCCCTGACCAACACCCACTCTAACTCCGAAAATTCCCCGCACAGGCCTGCAAAAGGTTCCCATTCTCGGTTGATGTCGCTGTGAAACAAATCCCCGAGCAACAACACCCTTCGAGGCTTCAATTGCTTGATCCCCTCCCGCAACCTGTGCAGCGTTTCCAAAGTCGGCTCTGACCCAATGGGCACTCCGTGAAGCCTGAAATGCGCCGCCTTTCCAAGGTGCAAATCACTCAGCCACAAGGTTTCCGTCGCGATCCAATGGACGGCCCCATCAGGCCATAAAGTGAGCGCTTCTCCCTCTACTTCGATGGAGAGTTCGCCGCGCAGTCCTGCGCCATTCACTGGCGCCACCCCAGCAGCATTCCAAATCTGATGCCAGGAACCCAATCGCCCTCAGCGTACACAAAATGGTCACCATAATTCGTGGTGACCGACTTCATCTGCGGGCCGATGAACAGGTCTCCTGTAAGCCGGGGCGTCATGTTGAACTGCCCCCCCAAGACCATGCCCGCTCCCACAGCCGTCCTGCGCTGATAGCCGGTGAAATTGGTCACCATGATGCGGCGGATGCACCGCACCCTTGCAAAGGCACCGAAATACATGCCCTTTCCCGCTTGCGCAGAAACATATTGACGCCACTCTGGCTGTACCACAAATCCCTGCCAATCCACAGAGTTCAAGGACGTACTCACACCGAGCAGGCTTTCGAGGTCAGAGGTATTCAACTCTAGGTTGGACCGCACATACCCGGCGGTCAGCTGCACACTGCTGCGTTCTGAAACATGTTTCTCCACGCCGAACTGAAACTGACCAGCGAACAAGCCAAATGGATTGCACTTCAGCTGCCATTGACCGGGATACGGCTCCTCCTGCGCCCAGAGAAACGGACCAGAAAGCAACCCGCACAGCAGGGCCAAAACAATCCTTTTCCTTTGAACTGCTCCTTGCATTTCGTTTGTCTTACCGACCGATACCAATGGTCAAACCAAAGCGAATTCCCGTGTCTTCAGTATCATCCAAACTCAAGTCCTCGTACAATTCAAAATCCCCCGTGTATTCTGTGTTAGAAGACTTGAATTGAGGACCTAAAAACAACTCTCCAGTCAATCCATTGGCCAACTGATATTGGTAACCCAAAACGAAACCGCCACCGATGGAGGTCCGCTTCCGAGTGCTGGCGTCGTCTTGATCAACCGTAGTGGTCACAGTCCGAAACCGCCCGAATGGTGCAATGTACAGCCCATCAGGCGCCACATCTCCTAGGTAGTAGCGGACCTCAGGCACGACGATGAACCCCAGCCTTGTGGCATCAAAAGATTCGAGAAAGAACAGAGAGTCACCTTGCGTGACAGTGGTGTTTGAGAAGATGACACCAGGCATCACCTGCACGGACAGCTTTTCTGAAAGAAAGTGCTCGTATCCGAATTGAAACTGGCCGGCAAACCAGCCGAATGGGTTGGTTTTAATGATTCCTTGCCCTTCCTGTTCCTGGCCTTGGACGTGCAGTCCAATCACCATCAAAATCGCGAATGCAATCGTCCTCATGTGTTCTGTTGCTTAATCAGGTTCAACGCAGATCCAGACTGGAACCACTCAATTTGCTGTGCATTGTAGGTGTGGTTGCACATGACCATGTCCTCACTGCCATCGGCATGCTTGACCGAAATAGTCAGCGGCTTGCCTGGGGCAAAGTCCTTGAGGTCAATCATATCAAAAGTATCATCCTCGCGGATCACATCATAGTCCGCTTCGTTGGCAAAGGTCAATCCAAGCATCCCTTGCTTCTTCAAGTTGGTCTCGTGGATCCGGGCAAAGGACTTCACCAAGACCACACGCACACCGAGGTGACGGGGCTGCATGGCGGCGTGCTCACGTGAGCTGCCCTCACCATAATTGGAGTCACCGACCACAAGGGTGGGAACACCCGCTGCTTTATAAGCGCGGGCCACAGCGGGCACTTCGCCCGTAGCACCGTCGAGTTGGTTGACCACAGCATTGGTGGCGCCACCAAAGGCGTTCACTGCACCTGTAAGGGTGTTGTTGGAGATGTTGTCGAGGTGACCTCGGAAACGCAACCACGGCCCCGCCATAGAGATGTGGTCTGTGGTGCATTTGCCCTCAGCTTTGATGAGCAAACGCATGCCCATCAAATTCTGACCGTCCCAAGGCTGGAATGGGGTCAGCAACTGCAAACGCTCGCTGGCGTCCTTGACTGAGACTTGCACGCCGCTGCCGTCCTCAGCAGGGGCCAAGTATCCGGCGTCCTCCACATCAAACCCCTTTTCTGGCAACTCGTAGCCCGTAGGAACGGGCAACTTCATGGGGCCATCCGCACCTTCGAGGGTGTCGGTCATGGGATTGAAGGTCAAATCTCCTGCCATAGCAATCGCCGTGACCACTTCGGGCGAGCCCACAAACGCGTGGGTGTTGGGGTTGCCATCAGCACGCTTGGCAAAGTTCCGGTTGAAACTGTGCACGATGCTGTTCTTTTCCTTCTTCTCGGCTCCGCTCCTCGCCCATTGACCGATACAAGGGCCACAAGCATTGGCGAAGACGTCGGCCCCCATCTTGTCGAAGGTGTCGAGCACTCCGTCGCGCTCCAAGGTGTAGCGCACGAGCTCAGAGCCCGGCGTAATGGTCAGCTTGCCTTTGCTCTGCACACCCGCATCCACAGCCGCTTTGGCCAAAGACGCGCTGCGCGTGATGTCCTCGTAGCTGGAGTTGGTACAAGAACCGATGAGGCCAAATTCAATCTGAGTGGGGTATCCCTTTTCTGCACAGAGTTCGGCCATCTTGCTCACCGGAGTGGCGAGGTCTGGACTGAAGGGTCCGTTCAAATGTGGCTCCAAGGTGGTAAGGTCAATCTCGATGACCTGGTCGAAGTACTGCTCTGGGTTGGCATAGACTTCAGCATCACCCGTCAAGTGCTCTGCAATGCCATCGGCCAATGCCGCCACATCTGCGCGGCCCGTCGCCCGCAGGTAACGGCCCATGCTCTCATCGTATCCAAAGGTGGATGTGGTGGCTCCAATCTCAGCGCCCATGTTACAAATGGTGCCCTTTCCGGTACAACTCATGGAGTCAGCACCCTCGCCGAAATACTCCACGATACAGCCTGTGCCGCCTTTGGCGGTCAGAATTCCGGCCACCTTCAGGATCACGTCCTTGGGGCTGGTCCATCCGCTCATTTTGCCGGTCAGCTTCACACCAATCAACTTGGGGAACTTGAGCTCCCATGCCATGCCCGCCATTACATCCACAGCGTCGGCACCGCCCACACCAATGGCCACCATGCCCAGTCCTCCAGCGTTCACTGTGTGGCTGTCGGTACCAATCATCATGCCACCTGGGAACGCATAGTTCTCGAGCACCACCTGGTGAATGATACCGGCTCCAGGCTTCCAGAATCCAATGCCGTATTTGTCGGACACCGACTCGAGGAAGTTGTATACCTCGTTGTTGCGGTTGATGGCCTCTTGCAAGTCCGTATCGGCCCCCACCTTGGCTTGAATCAGGTGGTCACAGTGCACCGTGCTGGGCACCGCAGTCTGCGGCTTGCCCGCTTGCATGAACTGCAGCAACGCCATCTGCGCTGTGGCATCTTGCATGGCCACGCGGTCCGGCGCGAAGTCCACGTAATCTTCACCGCGGTTAAACGCGCTGGAAGCCTCTCCATCCCACAAGTGGGTGTAAAGGATCTTCTCTGCGAGTGTCAATGGTTTGCCTGTGACGTTTCGGGCCGCAGTCACACGGCTGGGGAAACGGTCATACACGGCGCGGATCATCTCGAGATCAAACATGTCGATAAGGGTTGAAGCGTTGCGGCGGCGAAGATACAAGCGCGCGTAGCTTTGAGCCATGACGTTGACGGTGCTTCGCGAACAGGCCACAGTGGCATTGCGGTCCATAAGGGCCCAATGGCTGCGCACCCTGCTCACCATCACCATTATCGGCATGGGAATTATGGCACTGATGTCCATGATTACAGCCACTGAAGCCCTAAGGTCCAGCCTCTTAGACCAGTTCATAGGGCTGGGGGCCGGCACCCTTCAAGTGAGCCAAAGAAGCGAGAGCGGGGCCTTTGGAGGCCGAAGGTTAACCAGCACCGATGCCCTGGACTTTAACCAAGCCATGGCCCTCAAGAAGGCCATGTCGGGAACGGCAGAAACCTCAGTTTCGGCCAGAGGGACCATGATGGGCCGGATTTCTTCCGGAGAGAACGAAACCGACCCCAACGTCATGGTCGTAGGGGGCGATGAGGGCTTTCTGCCCATGAGCGCTTATGCCCTGAGCGCCGGACGGAACTTCACTGCAGACGAAGTCAGAAGGAATTCCCCATTGGTGATCATTGGACAAGATGTGGTCGACAAGCTGTTTGCTCCTTCCGAAAATCCCATCGATCAGAGCATCCGCATCCGCAATCGACGCTACAGGGTGCTTGGGGTTCTAGAGCCTGAGGGGGCTTCGTTTGGCATGTCGCAGGACAACCAGGCCATCTTGCCGGTCAGCGAAATTCGCGCCAGATTCAGCGGACGCCGCACGAGCTATTCGGTGCAGGTCCGCGCCCCTGACCCCGAAGCCATCGCCGGTCTTTCTGAAGTCGTCACTGGCGAAATGCGCGCCATCCGAGGCGACTTACCAGGTGAACCCGACAGCTTCCGCATCACCCGTTCAGATGCACTCATTGCGCAATTCAATGAGAGTCTGAGCAGCGTGACCCTAGCCGCACTTTTCTTAGGCCTCATCACCTTGTTGGGCTCTTCCATTGGCCTCACCAACATCATGTTGGTCACCGTGACCGAGCGCACGCGCGAAATTGGATTGCGCAAAGCCCTCGGCGCCTCTGCCAAAACCATCCGGGCACAGTTCCTTGTGGAAGTGGTGATCATCGGATTCCTGGGTGGGATCTTTGGTGTACTCATGGGCATTGGTGTCGGAAACGTTGTCGCCAGCTACCTCGAAGCCCCGTTTGCGTTGCCTTGGGGCTGGGTCGGAATCGCCCTCTTCCTCAGCGGAGCAGTCAGCCTTGGCAGCGGATATTACCCCGCGCGAAAAGCCGCCCAACTCGACCCCATCGACGCCCTGCGTCACGCTTAACACTTCCGGCAGCAAAAGGCCTGCAGCATAGCGGGGAGGCCAGAAGCCCTGTTCTTATTTTTGCATCGATGTCCGCCGCAACTAAAAACAGCGTCTC
>DDCX01000054.1 GCA_002336475.1 Flavobacteriales bacterium UBA1995
AGGCTTGCTCAAGCTGCGTTGTCACCTCATTGATGCCCTCCCGCAGGCCGGAGGCCAATGTGCTGAAATCTATCCCAAGAAACCCATCTATGACATTCCGGCTTACCCGGAAATTCTGGCGGGTGATTTGGTGGACCAGCTCATGGAGCAAGCCAAGCCTTTCCAGCCGGGGTTCACCTTGGGTGAGCGCGCCGAGGCCATTGTAAAGGACGAAGAAGGCCAGTTCATTGTGACCACCAACCGTGGCACGGTGCACCGGGCGCCCATCATCGCCATCGCAGGAGGGTTGGGTTGCTTCGAGCCCCGCAAGCCACCTGTGGACCGCTTGGCGGAATACGAGGACCGCGGCGTCGAGTACATCATCAAGGATCCCGAATTCTACCGCGGCAAAAAAGTGGTCATCAGTGGTGGTGGAGACAGCGCCTTGGATTGGACGAATTTCCTGGCGGACGGCGTGGCTTCCGAAGTCACTTTGGTGCACCGCCGTGATGGATTCAGAGGACACCCCGACAGCGTCCAAAAGGTGCTAGATCTGGCGGCCTCAGGGAAAATTCGCTTGCTCACCAACGGTGAGGTGGTGGGTGTGGCCGGCGAAGAGCACCTCGATGCGGTGACCGTCAAACACAAAACCGAGGGCGACATCACTTTGGAGACCGACCACTGGGTACCGTTGTTCGGTTTGAGTCCGAAGCTGGGGCCCATTGCAGATTGGAACCTCAACATCACCAAGAACGCCATCGAAGTCAACACCTTTGACTACAGCACCAACGTCGACGGCATTTATGCCATTGGTGACATCAACACTTACCCTGGCAAACTCAAGCTCATCCTCTGTGGTTTCCACGAAGCCACACTGATGGTGCAGAGTGCCTTCAAGCGCATCTACCCCGACAAGAACCTCGTGCTCAAGTACACGACGGTCAACGGGGTCAACGGATTCTGATCATGTCTTCCATTCGCGTTACCGTCATTGACCGAGAAGGAACTTCCCACGAGTTGGAAGCGCCCACCGACATGAACATGAACGTCATGGAGCTCTGCAAGAGTGCGGAGTTGCCCGTGGAGGGCACCTGCGGTGGCATGGCCATGTGTGCCAGCTGCCATTGCTATGTGGAGAGTGCACATGCCGGGACAATGTCCGAGAAGTCTGACGATGAAGAGGACATGCTCGATGAGGCCTTTCACGTCAAGGAAGAGAGCCGTCTGGGCTGTCAAATTCAGCTCGCTGATGCGCTCGATGGAATGGTCATCCGTCTGGCACCTGTGGGTTAACAGGCCTCTACCCATCGGGAATTCAACCCAAGGGTACCCCGTTCAGAGTATCGAAGAATTCAATGCCACCTCGGCAAGCCGGTGGACAGCGGGTCTGAACCGCGAGGCGTGCAAGGCATCAATGTGTCGGATGCCATGGGCGTCTGTTCCCAGGATGCGCACCCAACCCTTGTCGATGAACTGTTCTGCCGCTTTTTGTATCTCCGGGCCATACGCGCCAGCCAAGGAAGCGGCATTGACCTGAAGGACCACACCCTGCTCGTGGAGTTCCTCGAATTGATCCAGGTTGTTGTGCCAGTATGGATACCGCTCAATGTGCGCCATGACGGGCTTTAGGCCTTTGACTTGAGCCTCAAACAAAAACTCTTGAAGCAAGCCTGTTTCGGGGGGCGCGGAAAAAGCGAGCTCAAACAACAGGCGGCCGCCTGGGGCCAGCAATTCGCGTCCTGTTTGCACGGCATCCAAGAGGCTGGCATCCAAAAAATATTCGGCACCCAAAGCCAACTTGAAGTCAGGGTGTCGCTCTGCCACGGCATGCTGCAGCAATTCAAAGGGGGGGCGCAGGGTCTCGGGTGTGTTGGGGTACATCCCCGCCATGACGTGCGGCGTGGTGACGGCACCGCGGTATCCCAAAGAGACCAAGGCGTCGATCATTTCTAGGGAGGCCTCTAGATCGGGCGCCCCGTCATCGACACCAGGCACCAAATGGCTGTGGTAGTCGACCGCAAAGACCGAAAGGTCTATGGCTTCGCAGTCAGGCTCGGCCTCTTTGCCTTTGGCCGCACCAAAAATCCGAGACCACAGGCCCATTAGCGGTCTCCGTATTGGTCGTCGTAATAGTCGCGGTAGGCCCCACTGGTGACTTCGTTGAGCCAATCCTCATTGGACAAGTACCAATCGATGGTGCGGTCTAGCCCTTCCTCAAAGGTGATCGACGGTCTCCATCCGAGTTCATCGCGCAGGCGTGCTGCATCGATGGCATAACGCATGTCGTGTCCAGCCCGGTCTTGCACGTAGGTGATGAGCTGCTCGGTTTCTCCCTCAGCCCGTCCCAGTTTGCCATCGAGCTGGCGGCACATGAGCCGGATGAGGTCGATGTTCTTCCACTCATTCTCCCCTCCAATGTTGTAGGTCCTTCCGTCGGCACCGCAGGTGATGATCACTTCCAATGCGGAAGCGTGGTCTTCCACCCACAGCCAATCGCGCACATTGACCCCCTGTCCATAGACGGGAAGGGGCTTCTTGTGCACGGCGTTGCGGATGAACAAGGGAATCAGCTTTTCCGGGAACTGGAAGGAGCCGTAATTGTTGGAACAGTTCGACAGCACGATGGGCATGCCATACGTGTGGTGCCAGGCCCGAACAATGTGGTCGCTCGCAGCTTTTGAAGCGCTGTAAGGGCTGCGCGGATCGTAGGCGGTGTCCTCCGTAAAGAACCCCTCCTCGCCAAGTGAACCGTANNCTTTCAGCGGCCAAGTGCATGACCGTATCCACTTGCTCTTCTCGAAGCAGTTGGGTCAGCGCTTCGGTATCGCCAATGTCCATTTTGACGAAGCGGTGGTTCGGAGCGCCCTCGATGTCTTTGAGGTTGGCCAAATTCCCCGCGTAGGTCAGGGCGTCGAGGTTGATGACGCGGACTTCTGGATAGCGGGTGACCCATCGGCGCACCACATGGGAGCC
>DDCX01000058.1:0-1317 GCA_002336475.1 Flavobacteriales bacterium UBA1995
CGAATCCATGGAGCGCATCAACGAAGCGGTTTTCCGCGACACGACCGGGACCATCACAGCACCGGACTTTGACAACATTGTCTGGACTTCAAAAGGAAAACTGGGACACCTGACCAACCTGGACTCCGAAGTGGACCCCGGCGGCGACCGCGGATTCTTCTACACCGATGGTCTGACCTTCTGGGCGCCCTTGGACGGGTTCCTGACAGATACGGTATCCAATGCAGAAGTCACCTCCAATCCCCCAGGCGCTTCGGACTGGTCGAGCAACCGCTTTGGAGAAGCCGGCAAGGCTTTGCGCACAGAAGGCGCGCCGCTCACCCTCGCGATCCCCGGGGATCAACTGGGGTCCCCTGATGCACCCCGTTCACTGTCTCTGTCTCTGTGGTTCACCCTCGAATCTGCCCTCAACACAGACGGCGTGCTCCTCTCCAATGTGACCGATGGCATGGCCGTGGAAGGACAATTGGAAGTCTCGGCATCTGGCACCGAACTGATGCTCAATGCAGCAGGCGAATCACACACCATCAAGGCCTACAATCACAGTTGGAACCACCTCGTCCTGACTTTTGAGGCCTTTGACAGCACCTTGGTGGCCTACATCAACGGAGAAATGGCGGTCAATGCCTTCCGAACAACACCCCTCCAGCTTCCCAACACAACATTGACCATTGCCGGGCGTCCAGACAACAGCTACTTGTGGAGCGGCGTCATCGACGACATCGCGATTTGGGACCGGGCGTTGACCTTTGGAGAAGCAGCCTCACTGCACAAGCAAGAAGCGGCTCAATTCGAGCACACCCCCGACGTCGACCAAGAAAACGCCTCCTTGATCTCCATGATCAGCAATGGTGATTCGGATGCGGTAGCAGGCCGTTTCAGCGCGGAGATGCAAAAAAGGGACCGCAACTACATCAACATCACCCACTCCTCAGTGTTGGACTATGGGTGTGCGGACGAAAACGCACTCAACTTTGATTTCAAGGCATTGGCAGACACCACCGGCAATGCTGGGCATGTCGCAGCCATGAATGCCATGTACTGTGAATACCCGGACATCTCAGGACGCTCTTGGACACCCAATGACGACCCGGACAGACTGACCGAAACAATCCGAGTTTCAGGCGATTCTGATGCAGATGGCGTCTTGGACACCGAAGAAATTTCGGGTTGCGATGACCCCACCGCTTGCAACTACAACCCAGAGGCCACGGACTCCTATGCGAACTATTCCTTCTTGGAATACCTCCATTTAGGCGCTACCGATTCGACCCGATTCTACATCAGCCGAACGCCCGTCTCTTGGGAACAAGCCTT
>DDCX01000058.1:1394-5400 GCA_002336475.1 Flavobacteriales bacterium UBA1995
CCGAAGGCAGCCGTTATTACCGCTCTGAAACCGACACCCTTTCGCTGCACGACTGGATGAACACGCCCGAAGTGCGTTGGTCTCAACTCCGAGAAAACCTACTGGTCATCGAGAGCGAAGCAGAAAATGCCGCCCTGACCAACATGCTGTTCGAGGCCCAGATCCCATACGCATGGTTGGCTCTCACGGACGATGACATGCTGGGCGTAGGCGAAGGCAACTGGACCCACCTCCGGGATTCAAGCGGCCTCGGTTATGAGAATTGGGCGATCCCACCCGTTGACACAGACCCGAACTTCTTGCGCAACCAAGACATCCAGGACCAGCAATACGATTATGCCCAATTGTGGAGCATAGGCACCGTGCCTGACCAAGGATATTTGGGCACCCACTCTACCGGGGTCAACCACGATATCGCAGCAGGCCAATGGGGCTTCACCTTCCGCGACGGGATTCAGGCATTCTATGACAGCGAAGGCGAGGTCACATTTGAAGCCCGAAACGCCCCGCTCATCCTGGAATTACAAGGTGGATGGTGCACGCCGACGTTCAATTTTGCCGTGGCCGATTCCAATGGACATGCGCTGGCTTCCAATGCCTGTCCCAACCGCGACACTCCCCGTGTCACGCTGTTGGAAATCCCAAGGAACACGACCACGGACTGCCGCTTCCCAGAGGAGGAGTGCGAGCACTGTCTCACCGAGCGCGACAACTTTGACAAGCTCCCCATCACCTACGTGGGCCGCACCGACAGCAGCAAGTACTACATCTCGACCTCCGCAGTGAGCATGGAAGACCTGCTTTCCGGTCTGGACTACGACTTCGGCCAATTGTCCGAGCACATGGTCCGCATCGGCGGTCAGCAGGAGAACGATGAAATCGTCGCCCTGTTCGAGACCAGCGGCCTCAGTGGAGTGGAACACCTGTGGCTGGGCGTCACTGACAGCACTGCAGAAGGCGACTGGCGCAACCTTCGGGACAACACCCCGGCCCCCTATTTCAATTGGGACCAGGACGAAAACTTCGATGGCCGCAACGACGACTTCATTCAGGGCCACCGCTATGGTCGCTACGACTACGCCCAAATGTGGCTGAAGGGCGGCGACCGCCGGTGGCATGATGCCTCGGGCACTGAGATCATCCCCGACAACCAACCTGAGCCGGGCGCATGGGTAGCAGTGCCCAGCTATGGAGTCATCCAGAGCGGAGCATTCCCCGCTTATGTGCTGTTTGAATTCCCCCATGCAGAATTTGAAGTGCTCGGTGGCTACGACAACAACGAAAACGAAGTCTGCGACCACGCTGAGAATTTCGAGTGTCTCGATGTATTCAGCGACGTCTCCATCGCTCCGGCAGATGGCGAAATCGCCATGATGTTCAACGGTCACGACACTTTTGATCAGGACAGAATCTACCTCATGGGCTGGGGCACCTACACCCTCTTCGATGTTCCCGCAGAAACCCCCATCACACTGATCGCAGAGCATCCAGAATACATTACCGTAACGGGTGACTCGAGCACCGCCATTGTCGGGAACGTGCCTTCAGGCATCAACGGCAGCAGCGCAGCACCCGCCCACTTCTTCTCCGGTGACGTAGAAATTACCGTCTCAGGAGAATTCGGCAGTGCCAGCTTCTACAGCGCCACCGAAGGACTGCTCCGCACGCACAGGAAGGTGCAATCCCACCGCCCCAGCACAGAAAATGTGTGCGCGGGAATCTGCCTTTCAGACAACAACTTCAACAACATCTGTGACGAGTATGAGGGCTGCATGGAGCCGACCGCCTGCAACTACAAGCCCACCGCCACCTATGACGACGGCTCCTGTGTGGACGCCTGGAATTGTACGGGTTGTCAGGACGAATCCGCCTGCAACTACAGCATCAATGCCACCAAGGCAGGAAACGCCGAAACCGTGTATGTCACAGGATACGACGCGGGATACTTGCCCTACACGCCACCTGGATTGGGCTCCGTGCCCTACCCCATCCCCGCTTTCTGTGTGTTCCTGGATCCACAGGATGCCTGTGAATACTGCAGCGGCGATGTCGACGGTACGGGCTTAGTCCTCGGGGGAGACACCCTCATCAACGGCGCGGTATGGTGCCTCGAAGAAATTGGCTGCGCCGACCCCTCGGCCTGTGATTTCAATGACGCAGCCGACCCCACCAACCCCTTGGCTGCGAGCGGTTGTACCCTCTACCCTGCCTCGGGAACATGTGAATATTGCTCTGGCGCCCAAGACGGTTCGGGATTCATCATCTCCGGAGACGAAGACGGAGACGAGGTCTGCGACGTGATTGACGCCAACCGCCGCATCCCATTGACCATGATGGCCTATACGGGTACTGCCACCGATGGACGCATTGAAGTGGACGGACCTTATGCAGACCTTTCATGGGACTTCACAGTACCTGGTCAGCACAAGCGAGAGCTTGTGGTTTACGAAAACTTCACCTCGATCCAATTCGGTCAAGCCTTTGACCTCGCTGTCACAGACGCAGGACATTTCGCTTCGCAATTCAGCACACCGACCGCGGAGAACATGCCACCTGGCATTGTCGCCGAGAACAAGCCTGTTTATGCTCCACGCCCGGTATTCGTGCTCGAATCCAAAGAAGGCATCGCACTGGTGGCCGACCCCCTGGGAACAGAGGAAACACAATGGCTGGGCAAAGCCGGTCAGGATACACGGACGGTCGAAATCAACATCGACAACGTCGACATGCTCGGACAATTCCAACGCTTCGACGGCACGGATTTTGTCAATGTTGACTTTGACAAAGACAACCTCACGGAGTCATCAGACCACACCGACAGGTTCTTGGCCATCGCCACATACAGCACATCCAACGCTTTCGCCGGAAGCGACCTCTCCCTGCGGGACCGCTCCAACGAACAAACCTATTTCGGAGACAGTCTCATTTCATGGCTGCCTACCCACTATCAGGAATTCAAGGACGACGCCTTTGGTTCCGATTTGGCTGCCCTCGGCTTGAGCGCCACTTTGGCCCGAACAGAATCTGCATCGGCTCACCTCGAAGGTGCCGCTTTCAAAAGCTCCGGCATTAGAACCTATCCGGGAATCCCTGGCATCTCAGAGTCCACCACCCAAGAGGTGGACTACTATCACTTCGATGCGGCCCGCAAAACTTGGTCCAACACCTTGGACAACCTTCCTTATGCCAGCCTGCAGGCAAAGTTGGCACAGCCGACCAGCCCCATTGCAGTCTCCAGCTTCTCGGGTTCACCGGCCTGGCTCCATGGACGACTCGGAGCAGTCTCCGGGAATGGTGCCATCGGGGGCACCAACGCCAAACTGTTCTGGCATTGGGGCAACAGTCCAAACCAAGAGACCAACATGGTGGCACAGACCCTCGAAGGCACCAATGAAGACTGGTCTGGTAGGGTAGCCAACCCCATTCTCGGGGCAAACCTGAACGGACCGGGCTTCATGTCCTTCCCTCTGATCAGTGGCTATCAATCCGCTGACTGGGACAGCAATACCCTTCAATTCAAAGAATACACCGATACAGAGGAAGACATATTGGGCACGGCCTACGTGATGTCCAAAAACCCCATGTCTTGGTGGAATTGGTATTTCAGATACCGCAGTCTTGCCTTCGTTCCGAATTCATCCGAAGAACTCTCCTTCATTGAATCCTTTGGAGACACTGAATTCCTGGGACAGGACGAACAAAAAAGAGACCGCTATTGGGTCGGAATCCGACGGTTCGGAAACACATGGGCCAAGACGAATCCTTCGCAATCGGCACCCTACACCGATTGGGCCCAATCCGGAGCACTGCCCACCGGAACATTGCAGGAGGGCTTGTATGACTTCCGATCGAGCACCTATGCGCAACTGATGACCAACCGAAACGTGCCCACCATGACCTCTTCGGGTCTCGGCGACGCCAACATCGCGGAGGGTCAATTGAAAATGGTGCCCGTGAGGCGAGACGGCCGTTTGTGGTCGAACACCACAAGAAGCCAGAGCAGTGG
>DDCX01000058.1:5412-8067 GCA_002336475.1 Flavobacteriales bacterium UBA1995
CAGCAACAGCATCCAATTGGGTACCGACGGTTGGCCCGAAACAAGGCCCAACAGCGACATGCTCTTCTGGGAAAGCAAGACGGGAGCAGACCCCCACGAAAACCTCCGTGGCTGGGACATCCGGGATGTGAGGAGCCATTACTATTGGGTCAAGGACAATGACAACCGTACGCTCAATCAAGCGAGGGATAGGGCGCGTGACCTTGGCGGCGACCTGGCCTCCATGAACCCCACTGGACTATCGGGATCATACAATTTCTGGTTCGGCTACCACCTTCTGAAAAAGGTCACAAAGAACCGAGAAAAATGGGGTTGGGGGCCATGGTACAGATATGCGAGAAGGTGCAGTTGGTTCAGGTGCACCAATTATTATCGAAGACACTGGAAATTACTTTCGGACAAATCGGACTTTGTCTCTTCTTGGTCCGGCTGGCTCAAGAAAAAAGGATCAGGCAGCACCAAAATCACGGGGTTTGTGGATGGATCCAAAATCGCTGCGTCCAACGGCACGCTCAGCACACCCGATTTCACACCTGCATGGAACTCCGGAGAGCCCGGCGGCACCAACGAATACGGCACCGTATGGTCCAGGTATCGCAACTACCCTCGAATCTCAGACCAACCGAGCTCGTTCCAGCATGACGGTTTCGTCCTCGAAACTTTCAATTACGGCGGATTGGGTTCTGCTCATGCCATCCTTGAGAAAGACATCCCAGACAACAAAGCCCTTGCTGTTGGTGGAGGAAAACTCAGGTCCTATAACGACGATGTGAAGTTGGGCGCCATTCTGGAATTGCCCTTTGAGCGGACCCCTGAGCTCGATGGCTTCACGCCCATCGGAGAAGGACGTCAGGCTTGGTTCTATGTTTCGAACCAAAAGCACCCATTTGAAGGGGCGCGTTTGGCTGCACAACAAGTCGGTGGCGAATTGGTCTCCCTCAGTGAAGAGGGAGCAGAGGGGGCTTTGAAGCGCTGGGCAGGCAATGGTTGGATTGGACTGACCCAAGACACCGCAGCGACATCCTACGACGAACCCTTCAATGGTTGGGAGTGGCTCTCAGGCGGGTCGGTAACAGGCATCGCTTGGGCAGATGGCGAACCCAACAATGGGGAAACCGAAAGCGCTGACGCCACGCCCATTGCCGAGCACTACGGCTATGTTTCCTCGTTGCGAGAAGCCACAGGAGAAGTGCACGATGGCCACGAATACTTGAGTATGGTCGCCCTCATCTCGGTCCCGAAATCGAAGGCACCGCGCATTCAAGTGGCCTATGAAGCTGAAGCCATATCGGAGAATGGTGCCGCCTACCTCGAGCAGGCATACCAGCTCGATGCAGAAGGACAATTGATGATCGGTTCGGAAGCGCCCAGCGGAACCTCCGATGTATCCACAGGCATCGAATACATCAAGGCCACGGTAGCCACTCCTGAAGCCAATGACCAACTCGAATTGTGGGTGGAATTTGACCTCGATGGAGACACCATTCCGACACCGGAATCGAGCATCTGGGTGCAACTGTTGAGCCCTGGAACCCTTCTTGGGGCAGGCGACACGACATTGGAGTTTGGATTGGGCAAAACGTTTGACATCAACCTGACCGAAGCGTTCGACGGCATCAATGCGCGCAGCATTTGGCGCCTCTGGGCCTTTGATACCCAGGTGGGTCACCGCTGGACCTTGAAGCAGTTTGACATCTTCTTCAACGCACCCAAGACCATCGACATCGCTGCAGCACCCGATGTGCTGATCGGCGAAGACGGTTCCGGTCAGAGCCATTCCGGTGTGACCCTCCAAAGCATAGGCCTCGCGGTCAAAAATGTGAACACGGGTGTCGTGGTGTCCGAATTGCACCCAAGCTCGCAATTCAACCTCTACCAGCCGGGAAGTTCAGACGCATTGACATTCGCTTTGGCCGATCTTCCCGCCACCATCGCCAGCCTGAATGGAACACCATTGAATGGCACATGGGAAGCCACCTTGTTGGAAGCCCGCGATCCGTCAAGCGGAGCGGTCATGGCCGACATGGCCATTCACCAGTTCACCATGGACTTCCTGATTCCTCCTGGAATGGCAACCGGCCCGCAGGAGTACATCACGGAGGAAGGCGAGCAACAATTCGTGTCCAACCGGATCCGCCTCGGTGGAGGGGTCGACCTTCCCACAGGCAACCATCCTGAGGATGACATCTATACGGCTACCGTCACGCTCAGCAGCGACTATGAAGAAGGCGTTGTAGAAGAGGGCATCCACACCATCCAAGAGGAGAACAATGTGGTCGCTTTGTTGCCACAGAACCCTTTCCTCGAGGTGGGGATCGAAGCCGAAATCGAAGTGAGCCTGGACGGCTATGGCGATGTCACCTTTGCCTACCAGACCCGCGACGAAAACAACCTGTACTACGTCTCTACAGGCACCATGGCATACACCATCGCCCAGCGCGCTGCTGCCATGGCCGGAGGCCACTTGATGGTGCCCTCAAGCCCTGAAGAATCCGAGTTTGTGCGCCTGCAGGGCGTCCATGGATGGACGGGCCTGATTGACGCCGATACGAATGCGGTTTGGGTGCCCATCACCGGCGAATACCTGGATCCCGATTGGGACCTGCTCACCGAATTCAGCACGCCGCCGGTCCACTCCGATGACAATGTCACGAC
>DDCX01000058.1:8084-9077 GCA_002336475.1 Flavobacteriales bacterium UBA1995
GCCGTGGCCCCCGCCACCCTCGAGATTGGAAAGGCAGGGTCACCCGGACTGACCTGGGCAGCCATCACCGAAGACCAGCTCTTCTACGACATCTACGATCCGGCATCTGACCGGCACTATGTCGGTGCGCGCATTGGCGATGCCGAAGTGCTGGAAGGGCAAGACAACATCGGAACACAAGGCCGAATCTGGCGCGCTTCCGAGGAAGGCCGCATCCTCAGCTTTGGCAACGCCGATGCCACCGTCCCGGAAACCCCCGTGGCGCCGACGATTGACGGCTTCACCATCGTAGCCCAAACCGATTCATCGGACTACTTCGTGAGCGACGACATCAACCTCACCTACCTCAATGCGCAAGCTGCATGTGAGGACAAAGGAGGACGCCTTGCAACCTTTGAAACGTCTTCAGAAAACGACTTGATCCAGAACGCCGCAGAAGGCCACATCGGCCTCTGGAAAACCGGCGCTGGAGCTTGGGGTTGGAACAACGGGGCCACCCTCACTTACGACCCGCTATGGTCACCCGAAGACACGGAGAACCCGGCTTCGGATGTCGCCGTGGTGCTCACCAATGCAGGATGGGACCGCAAGTCCGCCATCTCCGTGAGCCGCGCGATTTGCGAGTTTGAAGCCCTCGAAGACTTCTCGGCCGGAAACACGGCTTACATGGTGCCGACCAGCACCAACACCTTCCCTATCTCTTACGAAAGCAACACCTCTTTCACCTTGCCTACCATTGTCCTGCTCGACTCTACAGGCATGACAGCAATGGATGGGCCTGCTCACTTCGGTGAATCCGACTGGATGCTGGCTTCGCAAACGCGTCGGCGCACCCCAGCTTGGGAAGTGCCCGTTTTGCTCGCTCCAGACCCCATTGAGCTGGAAGAGCTCATGGATGCCACCCACGGTGTCTATACTGCACAGTCGAGTGCCGATGGCGTCTTGGGGAACGTGCAGCAGACCTACGCTACCTACAACCTGGGTGAAGTTGTC
>DDCX01000058.1:9101-10303 GCA_002336475.1 Flavobacteriales bacterium UBA1995
GGTGGATTGGAAAACCTCCTCTCCGACTATGATGCCGGCGAGTTCTACTTGACTCCACCCCCCGCCAATCATGGCATGTGGCGCGAAGGCAGCGACGTCAAGACGTTCAATGCGAACACCCTCAAGACCACGATTGCGCTTTCTCCCACGGGCGACTTCAACGACCACGAAATTCACGTGGCCTTCCCAATCAGTGCGCCCAAATTCAACCCGGAAACCCTCGCGGACCTCAGCTACAGTGGTGCCGATGCGGTCAACAACGGACTCCCATACTGGGGCATCCCCAATGGCATTCCAGCCTATGCAGAGATGTACATCCGGGTGCGCAATGAGCTCACCGGTGCGCTGTTCGATACGGTCCTGACCACCTCACAGGAACCCCTCCTGCTCAAGAACTGTCCGCACATCATGAACGACTCCATTTACATGGACATCAGAGTCGGTCAGATGAACAATTCTGACGGCCAGCTCAAATTCACGGGAGGAGATCCTGTCGTGATCTCCGCAGCCGTACTCTGGGTCACCGAAGGAAGGCGCACCGTGCTTTGGAGCGACCGCGACCTCGAGCACAACACGCTCACCATGTGCACCGACATCGCACCGAACTTCGTGATGCAAGCCGATCCCCAGGAGGAGCAATTCCTCACGGATATCGACCGCGTGTTTACCGACGCCAATGGCACGGTCATTGAATACCTCGCCGAAGATTCTGTCGGGGTCAGCCAGGTCACCCTGACGTGGAACCACTCGGCTTCGAGTTACAGCTCGGGCGGCAGCATGTACCTCCAACGCAGGAA
Organism: Flavobacteriales bacterium UBA1995; assembly: GCA_002336475.1. Taxonomy (GTDB): domain Bacteria; phylum Bacteroidota; class Bacteroidia; order Flavobacteriales_D; family Sanyastnellaceae; genus UBA8752. The sequence goes on from DDCX01000058.1 coordinate 9,899, forward strand.
TTACGAAGAATATGGCGGGACCAATCTCGGCTGGGAATACGCCACGGGCGATCCGTCCAAACCCTGGTCTTTCGAGCAAGCTGACGCCCAGCCGTTCTACAATGTAGACGCCGATTTCAACGGCAACCTCGACCCCATTTTCTATACCGACAGCACCTTGTTCCACAACGTTTGGAGTTGTGAGACTGCAGAATACCGCGTGGAGCAAGACATGTGCGGAAACACCTTCCACACCCCTACCATCCACGTCAACATTCAGGGATCTGTATCCGACCCTTGGAAATACGTGGACGACATCACCGATGGAGTGGTGGTCTCGGAAGGACGCTATTGGAACAAGATTCAAATCGACTGGTCCTCTGCTTTGGACAGCGAAGGGCTGATCGACCAGTTCAGGGTGTTCCG
>DDCX01000058.1:10376-10876 GCA_002336475.1 Flavobacteriales bacterium UBA1995
AATACTGCCCAGCAGTACTACAACCCCACCCCATACCCCATTGGTTTCCGCTCGAATTATGGCGGTGTCCAGGGTCGTGTGACGTTTGAAAACGGAGCTCCTGAAGACAGCGTCTACGTGGTCGTAGAACCGCAAGGCCTGAACCTCTCAAGAAACTCCTTGATCCTAGAAGGCGGTGAATATGCCAAGCTCGACATCGACCGCTATGAGCAACGCGAAGGCGGAGCCTTGAACCAGTGGCCCGACATCCATTCAGACGCCTTCCACCCCACCCTCAGCTTTGTGGATTCCACAGGCGTGCGGATCAGCGAAGGGGTCAGTGTGTCCCAATGGGTCAAGGTGCCCCAAACCACCTTGCTGGGTGCGCCCGGCACGGGTGTCGGTGCGGCCAATGAGGCGCCGTTGTTCTCTTTGAACTACATCGATCCTTTCGCCAACATCGAAAAAGAAAGCCTCAGCATCTGGGCGCGTAAAATCGACGGTGACAGCACCAAATACAG
>DDCX01000058.1:10891-13284 GCA_002336475.1 Flavobacteriales bacterium UBA1995
GATTACAACAAGTACCAGCACATCACCTTCACCATGGCGAATGTGGAAACGGGGCGTGATGTGCCTGGGATGCGGATTTATGTCCGCGCCCACGGCGATGATCCCGCCATCGTGGAACAGCCGGTGGACTTCTACGATTTCCGCGGACCGGATGACGTCATCGAGCTGATCCGCGACAATTGGAGCGCTTGGGTATGGAACGCGGCTACCGGAACGTCCGGCTACTGCTCAGACCCCAATGCGGTCAACTTTGCTGGAAACGAGCTCGGAGGTACGCTCCGCCACTGCGACTACGAAATGCCCAGTGGCTGCACGGACCCGCAAGGCCAGAACTACCTGGAATACGCCTTGTTTGAGCCCGGTGGTGGCGAAGACGCTTGCAATTATTCCTACTACGGAACAGGCGAAGACATTTCCGTTCACTGGTTCAGCGATGACGACGCGAACCCCTACGAATACCCCGTGATTCTGCGCCTCGAAGCCGACGGCAGCGAAACGCTGGTCAAGAACTTCTGGTCCGCATTGAACCGGTACCAGGACAGCTTGCAAGTGTTGGGCATGCAGTACCCATTCAGCTCAGTGGTGACGAGCGTGAAGTTGCCCAATGGCGACTACCGACTGCGTGTGCTGGACAGCCGCCACGAAGGGGACGGAGACTTGCCACACATGGAAGCCACCAGCTTCAGCGGCAACTTCGCTCTGTACAACAGCGTAGGCGTGAATTACGTCACATGCAGCCAGTACATTGGATCGGAAGCCAGTGCCGGGTCTTACGACTTTAGCATCATTACGCACAGCGCTTTGGCCAGTGGAGTGGGACAAATCGACAACTTCCTGCTGGTGGATTGCGCGGAGTGCTTCTCGGTGAACTTCCGCAACAACGCCACCATCGAATTGCCTTTGACTGAAAAGGGCATGGACGCGGTGTCGGGAGCTTCCACCTATGAGTTCTGGTGGCGAACCGCTGACGTGATCGACGGTGAAGCCTACAACTTCGGTGACATCTTCACCATAGAAGGAGACGACAGTTCAGGAGACATCACACTCAGTGTGGTCGAGGACACGGAGGACCCCTCAAACATGGGCAATGCCAAGTGGCAACTCACAGGCCCCGCGGGCACCATGCGCCGCATCCCGGAGCAGCCCACATTCAATGAGTATGCCGTGATTCCAGGTCAATGGTACCATGTCACCTTGGCTGTCGGTCAGCCGACAGGTGATGGCCAGCCCAGGGCGTTCTTCACCATGCGCAGCACGGACCAGAACCTCTCGGACAACGAACCCTGGAACAACCCGCGCCACTTCGAATTCGACAACCTCAATGACGACGGAAGCCCCCTCGACATTGCGGCTCAATTCGTGATCGCTCCGATCGACGCCTTTGCCGACTTCAGTGCAGAGAAACTCATTCTCGGTGGCTCCGATGTCCTGATCCACCGCCTCTCCATCTGGGAAGGCATCCTCAGCGATGCAGAAAGTGCAGCATTGTTTGCCGGACAAACACTGCGCAATTCCACGTTCAATGCGACCAACATGCCCAATGAAACGGGCGTTTGGATAGCACCTGATGAAGGTGCTCTGCCCTTCTCACGGTTGCGTTCTGTGCTCGTGCCCGACAATGCGGGGCGCTTTGTGGACCAGATGTTGGACAAACAGTTGCAGCCCGAGGGCACCAACTTCGAGGCCAACCCCATCACCGAAGCTTACTTCGTAGGCAGTGAAGTCATGTCGGGCTCAGGTGCACTGACGGTCGATGGCACCACGGGTGCCGATGCGCTTCCGAGCATCAACCGGAAGTCCATTCGCCGCGCACCTTATGGCCAATGCAACCCCGGGTGCAGCCGCCTGTTCGACGCCTGCAACTTCAACCCCTATGCCAACCAGTTCGTCGATTGCGAATTGAGCTGCACAGGCACGGGACTCACCACGCAACAAATGGCCTCCGAGCGGATCTCCTACGACGAGATCCGGGCCTGGGGCAATGCGCTGTTCTATTCATACGCAGAGGGATCCCGGATCACACCAGGGTCGCCATTGTATGGCCAAGACTACCGCAGTTGGGAAGCCGCGAAATTCTGGATGCAGAAATACCCGAGCAATTACACCGATGGATTGCTGCTGATGTATGACGCGGACGAAGGGCTTGGAAATGCCATCTATGACCGCGCCAAATACTCAACGGATGTAGAGTCCTGGTTGGGCCACAACGCCGTGCTGTTCCATCAGGAATTCGGGTTCTCTGGAACCGACACCAGTTGGTATCAAGTGCCCGACCCCACCCGCAATTACTTTGCCAATGGTCCGCTGCGCGACCTCCCGCAGAGCCTCGGAAACTGGGACTACTCCAACGGAAATGACGGTGGCGCTTACGCCATCAACAACATCAAATACGT
>DDCX01000058.1:13308-18288 GCA_002336475.1 Flavobacteriales bacterium UBA1995
GAAGACCAGGACTTCACCGACAAGAGTGCCTTTGATGTCGAAGTTCGGGTCACATATCAAGGTTTGACAGATGGCGCAACGGACTACAGCAATATCGAGGGTCCTGTGCCTTCCTTCTGTCCAGTTCCAAACGTCAGTTTCAAGGTGGATGGATCCCTTGCCATGGATGATGAAAGTCAGCCCATCAAGACCGACCAATTCGGATTCGCCAAGCTTTCCATTCCCCGAGGACATCACATCATCGAGCCTCAATTGGTGGACAATGACGAAGACAATGACGAGGATAACCACGTCTTTGCGAGCACTTCGACAGCTGGCAAGCAGGTCTTCGTGACCGGTCCAGTGCTCAAGGATAGCGAGGGGAACTTACCCGCCGATTATCAATTCGTGGACATCACCACGCGACGGGCCATAGGCCGCGTTATTGCTGGTGATGCGATGGGAGCCAGCCCCTGGAATGAGAGCGCCAACAATTTGGGACTGACCTCCTTTACTCTGCTTCCCATAGACAAAGTGGAAGATCAAAACACCTGGACGCAAGCGTTTGGATGCCCTGCACTCAAAGTGACGACAGACACATTGACAGGCCAATATGAATTTTTCGGTCTGCCGAAAGACTACCGAATTGCCATTCCTACTGACACCGTCTTGATGCCTTCTGTATTCGAGGCTTGTGGTGGCTTTGAACACCTGGACGTAGAGGGTTGGAAGCGAGAATTGCCCCTGACTTCCACTACCGGGCGTCCGTGGGTAGCAGGATTCAGCAACTACCTCAAGGCCAATTCTCAAGGTGACTACAATCCCTTTAAGTCCGATTACGCAATTTGGAACTTGAGCCTGCTTCCAGAGGAATGGTCACAAGAAAGTGAATACGCCAGCTATCCGCTAGGGGCTGGTGAGTTCGCTTTGCCCAGCAATTTCGATGAGGACAACAACAACAGGGTCTTCGACCGTGAAGACCTCGTGTACAATCCAAAGATTGAGTTGGTGGTCCATCAAATTGGAAAAGATGAAAACCAAGAATGCGATCCTCAAGCCTCTACACTGGCTTACCCCATTCTCGGACAGACATTCCTCGGAGAAACAGAGCTGTACCACAGTGACGGAGAATCGAGATATTTCATTGATTCCGAGCGTTACCTGGCGGCTTTCAAGTTTGCACAAGATGATGGAGAGGAGAACGCCCTAGATGAAATTGCCCCGTTCCCTGTTGGACTGCCTGTGCTTCATTCTCACGTGAAATACTGCATGTCCATCTATGGATCAAGGCAGGCTTACACAGAAATTGCCCACCCCTCAATTCCCGACTCCATTGCTTATGCCTTTGGAGATACGTCCAAGGTGAAGGGAGATCAATATTCTCTGACCATCACGAACACCCTTTCCAAAGGAGAAACTGTGGTCACACAATCCATGAGTGAGGATAGCCTCATCTATTCCTTCCTCTGCAAAGAACCCAGCGAAGTCAACACCAACAACCAAGGAGTCCACATACCAACTGGCAATATGAGCATGACACTGTCAGCCTATGGCACCGCGGTGGATGTATGGGACCCCTATGCTCACTTGATTCCTGATGACACAGATTTGGAACAGGTGCCCGGACTCCTCCGCCATTGGTCAGACCAAAGTCTCCTCTTCAATCGGGACCGTTTTGACGCCATCATTTTTGGTGATTACTCCGCTTCCGATCCAGTTCCTGTCTCTTCCGATGCCCTTCTTGACTTCATCTTGCGTGACCCGCCAGGTGATGCCTCGCACTGCACGCTAGAGCAAGGGTCGATCATGTCCATGTCCAAGTCCATTTCCACCACAGACATGGCAGGAATGAACCGACAAAAAAACACCGACATATCAGTAGGTTTTGAGGACGAAGGTTCGCTGCTGATTGCTCCAATGGGAATCGGCACAGCCCAGAGCTCCTCTTCAGAATTCACAGCCGGTGTGAGCACTGAACAAAACGAGGAATACTCAAAGAATAAATATGGAGAGCTCAGTATTTCGGAGTCCCTCGAATTCAACCAGTCCATCACCACTTCAGCCTCCCACTACAAGGAGCAGGATGTGTTTTACGGTCAGGTAAAGAACACCTCGATGTCCAACCATAGGATTTTCGGACTGAACCCCACGCAGAGTGTCATCAACTCAACATTAGGTCAGAACGCCTCCGCCTTTAACGGCATACCATTCAATGACGAACAAGGTGCACCACAGGCTGTATTTGCCGATGCCAACAACGACGGAGAATTGGATGAGATTCTGATGATGGAACTCGATGCCAATGGAAACGCAACAGGAAAAGTCACACCTTTTGTAATGAATTGGTCCGGTAAAGTGAAGCAAGCACAACTGCCTGCAAGTCACTTCATGAAGACCCAATACACCATCGAAAATGTGGACATCCCCTTCCTTGAGGTCGCCCGAAATGCTTACTTCTCGAGCCACCCGGAATTGTACTCATGGCCGGACGGCACGAGCAGCAATGTCCCCTACAACCAATTGAGCTGGGAGTATCCATATCGGGTCATTTGGTCAGGTTTAGAAAATGATGAACCTGATACCATCTGGACCAATATGATGTTGGCAAACAACGATGACCACCGGTGGGAATCCTTCTATTCCGATTGGTTGTCTTCAGTGGGGCATAACATTCCGAACAAAGCCAGCACCATTACCAAGGGCTACAATGTTCCTTCATCGATTCAATCCTTGATCGACATCTCCAGTGAAATTCTGGAAGGGGACTTACCCGAAGAGTTGCAACTCAGTGGCGTGCCTGCAGACATTACGGCAAGGCTGTTGACCGACAAGTTCATCGGAGATGATCGAATCGGCCCGGGATATAAGTTCTTGTCGAATGACATCACTTTGGATTCGGTCCGCTTCTACAACAACCAGATTGCGCAATGGTCCAAAATTTTGGCCCAAAACGAATTTGAGAAGATCAATGCCCGAAGGTTCATTTTTGACAACCTCTCGAGCTATAGCGAAATCGACCAACTCTCAGATTGGTCAGAAGACCTTCAATCAAGTGGAGCGACGGCCAATCAGTTCTCTTTGGATGACTTCACTTCCAGCACGGAAGACCTTGAGTCCTTTGATCCTGATGCCATCTCCATCTGGGAGAGTGCAGACTTTGAACCCTTCTTCATCACGTTCAGTGGAGGAGGTGCTGAGTTTACCCAGTCCATTACGAAGACCAACATCCAAACCACTGAGAAGGCTGTTGATCTTACGTTCCTGAGTGAAGGCAGCTTGACCGCAGAAGTATACTGTTCAGGACAAGGCTTCAATCAAGGTGGCGGCGACATGAAACAGCTCACTGAAACCCGGTCAAACTCCGAGTCCCAAGAGACTTCCATGACCTTCAGTTACACCCTGAGCGACACGGATTATCAGGACTTCTATCTCGTAGCCGTCATACCCGGCTCAGGTGCCAACGGCCCCATTTTCTTGAATTTGGGAGGCGCTTCATCCTGTAAATACCGCGATGCAGACATATCTCAATACAGCGAATGGTTCCCTGCATTGATCCCCAGCTCTAACACAGTCGCAGGAAGCTTGCTGGATTGCAATACAGCCACCATCGCAGAACCTGTTTGGTCCAGGACAATCGATACCGACAAAGTCATCATGGACCCCGTCTCTGGTGGCACCTGGCACGCCATGGATCCAGATCAAATAGAAGACAACACAGCCACACTTGCCGGAGGGCCTTCCCCTGCTGCATTGGCTACGCAGGCCGCCATTTTCGCTGTGAAGATGATCTATTATGGCGTGAAGCAGAATTATGCAGGTTTGGGAACAACCGCAGCAGCCGCAGCAGCCTGGGGGCATTTCGCTGCTGCTGATGCTGCCATCACATATGGGTTCCGTGCTGGGGTAGAAGCTGAATATGGAGATGCCTTCTCCGGCGAAGGATTCAGTGACGCCAATATTTTGGCCATTGAGGAAGCCGTCGAGGCCGACGATGTCTTCATCGCTGAAGGCATGTGTGCCGAACTCTTCGAAAAGAATGCCTACTTCGAAGTCCAGCCCGCCACGGTTCAGATGCAGGTCCCACAAATCACTGTATCCTACGACCCACCAACGGGAGCGAGCGTCAGTGAAGCCACCGAAGTCAGTGCAACAGCATTCATGGACGAGCCCATCGGCATGACCCTGCATTTGCGCAACAACGCCCCCAATCCCATAGGGGGATACGGCAACTTCCTGATCTATTCAGATGTGACTGCCAATACCATGGGAGCTGAGGTTACCATAGGTGGAACAGATGGCAACGCGGGCTCATTTGGCTATTCGTTGCAGCCTTCATGGTCGAGCTCAGCTCCGTTGGGAGGTGCCTATGATGTCCCTGTAGTGTTCAGCCATTCCGGTGTGGACAATCCTGAATTCCAGAATGGTTCGGTAAGCGTCATACTCGAGTCGGAATGTGACAATTGGATTTATGACCAAGTCAAAATCAACTTGAATTTTGAGCCGGCATGTTCGGATGTAACGTTGATTCAACCACTCGAGAATTGGACCGCCAACCTCGAGCGGATCACGAATGGAAGCTCGGAACACCCCTCCCAGCTCGCAATCAATCTAGATGTTGCTGAAAATCACTTTAGAAACTGGGTCCAACCCAATAGCAACATCGACTACATCGCAGGAGAAGGACCCGTTGTGGTGGAATATCGATTGGGGAATGGTTCGATTTGGTCTCCCATCAGCAATTCACTGGCATTCGGAACGGACAGCACCATCGTTTTGAACGCCAATGGGACCCTCAATGATGTGAACCTCCAATGGAAGCCCATCATCGCAGAGCAGCTGTGCAATCCATTGACTTCAGCCGATGGTACATCTTGCCTTGGCTATGAAGGAGAGGTCTTGATGCGCGCGAGAAGCGTCTGTGCCGATCCTTTCGCCCTGCCCAAGACATCAGAAGTGATCTCGGGCTATGTCGATTATGTCAGGCCTGAGTTGTTTGGCAGC
>DDCX01000066.1:0-2240 GCA_002336475.1 Flavobacteriales bacterium UBA1995
GAGACAGTCGGTGAAATGTGCGATCGTTTGGATTTGCCCTTCATTTTCAAAGGGTCTTACCGAAAGGCCAACCGTTCCCGTTTGGACAGCTTCACAGGCATTGGTGATGATGAGGCGTTGTCCATCTTATCGGAGGTCGGTTCTTCCATGGGAGTGCGGACCACCACTGACATCCACGCAGCGGATGAAGCAGCGAAAGCTGCAGCTCACGTCGATGTCCTTCAAATTCCAGCGTTTCTCTGCCGACAGACTGATTTGCTTGTAGCCGCGGCCGAAACGGGAAAGGTGGTCAACATCAAGAAGGGCCAGTTCCTGTCGCCCGAGTCCATGAAATTCGCCGTTCAGAAGGTACAAGAATCCGGTAACGGACAGGTGTGGCTCACTGAACGCGGTACGATGATGGGCTACCAAGACTTGGTCGTGGATATGCGCAGTTTCCCTGCGATGCGGAAGTATGGACCGGTCATCGCCGACATCACACACAGCCTGCAACAACCCAATCAAACCGCAGGAGTGACCGGTGGTCGCCCCGAATTGATTGCGACCATTGGCAAGGCCTCCATTGCCGCTGGAGCTGATGGCATTTTCATAGAAACCCATCCAGATCCTGCTTCAGCGCTTTCGGATGGCGCCAATATGCTACAACTCGATGCTTTGGAGCCGTTGTTGATTCAATTGAAGCGGGTGTATGAAGCAGTGCAAGACTGATATGCAACGAATCGCAGTGCTCATTGGGTGTTGGGTGTGTGCTCTTGCGAGTTCCGCTCAAGATGTGGACTCGGTTTTGATGCATGTTTTTGGGGGGCCTCAGGACGATCGCGGTGCGCGAATTACCCTTTTGGAAGGAGGAGATCTCTTGCTCACAGGAACAACCAACAGTACAACAGCTTCTGAAAACCATGCGTGGATCCTTCGCGTGGATTCCAATGCCCAGACCATTTGGAGCACGACGGTGGAGGACGAGCCGCTGTTGCAAGCGGTGGACGCCATCGAACACACCAATGGATCGTTGACCATCTTAGGAATGCGGTATGCCAATGCTGCTGATGGCTATGATTGGGGATGGTATCATCTGTCTTCCGATGGAGTGCTCACCGGCACCACCACCTGGGGTTCGTCGTCATGGGATTTGCCAGTGCGGTGTTGGAATCGAAATGATACGATGTGGACGTTGGGCACTTCCTATGCTACCGGAAATGGAGACATCCGTTGGATGCAGCATGGAGAAGAAGCGGACGCTTGGTCCAATGTGACCAGCGGAGTCATTCATGCGACTGCGGTCGAAGAAGTGGCCGTAGATGCCGTTTGGACGGGCGATACACTGGTCGTCGCTTCCACGTTGGTAGGAGCATCAGACCGCGTTCGTGTGGACGCTATCAGGCCCGGAACGAACGAGCTTCTCTGGACGTATGAATCAAGCTGGGATGAGCAGACGGTAGCCGTTGCTATGGATGCCAGTGAGTCGGGAATTCTTGTGCTCATGAATGTCGCTACAGCGGATGGTGACCGCCTCGCCTTTGCTCATTTCGCCTGGGACGGCACGCTGTTGTTGGAAGATATCCCGGGTTCAGGTTATGATATCCAAGGGCGTAGTATTCATTGGTACAGTCCTACCGATTTTGCGACGGTCGCTTGGACGGAGCAATTGGGAGCGGGAGGAGAAGAGGTGTTGTTCTCAAGATGGTCGAGCAACGGAGGTTCTTGGCAGGGAGGTCCTTCTTTTGGTTCGCCTTGGGATGACGCTGTAGAACACATGGAACAGGATGCTTCGGGAAGACTCTGGTTGTTGGGGCGAACAGATGGTTATTCCAATGGACGGGATGATTTTTATTTGTTGGGTTTGCCTGACGCCGATGTGGATGGTTATGTTTTGGATGAAGAAATTTTAGTGGGAGACTCAGTGCTAACGATTCCAGATGCAATAAGGACACAGCCGTTGCGCATTGCGCCCAACCCGGCAAGGCAGTGGACCGAGGTGATCGGGTGGAATGCACGGGATGCTTGGATGCTGGTGGATTTCTCCGGTCGGTCCGTACGGACAGGTATGGGGTCTCAGGTGTCTGTTGAAGGACTGCCGCCAGGGACCTATTATTGGGTCGGACAGGCCTCTAGAACGGCCAAATCGATGCGCGCCATTCCAATTCAAGTCGTCCGATGACGACTTCTGCCAGCTTTGGCATCAATCTTGACATCGTGAGTTCATGAAGTTTGATTCCCTGTTGTTTCCCCTGTTACTCTGT
>DDCX01000066.1:2349-2736 GCA_002336475.1 Flavobacteriales bacterium UBA1995
TGGATTGGGTTTTAGCCGTTGATTCCGTGTTGATCCCCTTGCGTGTTCGAGCGCTGCAAGATGGACACATGCGGTGGTCGGGGTCACGATCGTTTTATGCGCCCGTCACACAGGGCATGTCTGCATTGGAAGAATCCGATTTGGAATCACATGTGTGGGATCTAGAAGGGCGTGCTTTGCTCGTGGCACGATCAGAATCCGATTGTTGGTCGGCCTTCCCCGCAGCGTGGGTTGTAATGGAAACGATCGCTGCCCCTTAAACGAGCCGACGGATTAAATTCGGTAATGCTCAGACCCAAACGCTTCACCAATGCCAGTTTGGCAATACTGACGTAAGCTTTCTAGATACTTGGCCCAGCTGTAGTTCATGTTAGCATGCATGTCATC
>DDCX01000127.1 GCA_002336475.1 Flavobacteriales bacterium UBA1995
CGAAGGCTTGTCTTCCGAAATGGTGAAGGTCGATGGGACTTGGCGGATTTTGTTCCGATGACAGTGCTGAACCGCCGAGAAGTGGCAGAGGCATTGGCTGCTGCGATGGAATTTGGACTGGCCCGGGCCAGGACCGCTTTTGAAGAGCTTCAAACGAGTCTTGAGGGTGAATCAAAAAGCACGGCGGGGGATAAGCATGAAACGGGACGTGCTATGGTACAAATGGAGATGGAGCAAGCTGCAGCCCGCCTCTCTAGGGTAGAGGGTATGATGAGGCAATGGCATGCTTTGGAGCCTCTGCGGGGCCGAGAACAGGTCAGGCCGGGTGCGATTGTGAGCACAGATCAGGGCGGATTTATTCTTGGCGTGGCTTGGGGGAAATTTGAAGGGCCTGGTGATGCCACATGGCGTGCCATTTCTTCGGACGCGCCCTTGGCACAAGCCATGCAATCACTAGGTCCGGGAGACACTGTGGAATTCAGGGGCCGGATGTGGCATATTATATCAGTAGGATAGGGATTGGTGCCCCTTGCAATGGCTCATTGGTTGAAAACAGTTCGTCTGCGTGACGGCAAAAGCGCATGAAGGGTCTACATTTGCGGCAAAATCAACGATTTGGGACGATCTCAGGAAACATTCGGCAAGCGCGAAAGAGAAGCAAAGCGCGCCAAGAAGAAGAAGGAAAAGGACCTCAAGAAGCAGGAGGCGAAAGGGAACAAGCGCACGCTTGATAGCCCTGATATGATCGCTTATGTGGACGAGTTTGGTCGTATCGTGGATACACCGCCTGATCCGACCGAACGGGAGGAGATCAACTTGGAAGACATCCAGATCAGTGTTCCAAAGGATGAGGATATGGAACCGGTAGACAAGACCCGTCGAGGTGTTGTGACCATGTTCAATTCCGACAAAGGCTTTGGGTTCATTCGAGACACGGACACGCGCGACAGCATTTTTGCGCACGTCACCAACATGAAGGAAGAGGTTTCCGAAGGTGACAAGGTTGAATTTGAGGTAGAAATGAGCCACAAGGGCCCTTCTGCCATCAAAGTGGTCATCGTCAAATAATCACCGCCCTCAACACTGGGCTATTTCTTGAAGCAACTTGCGCCTTGCAATAGGGAGCAGTGTGGCTTTTAACGGCACCATATGTTCCGCATGGACATGGTATGTCGCAGGCTGTGGCAGCTGGCGGTAGCGTCGGATCAAGCTCCATTTGATGTCATCAGCGGTTTCTAACCTCGAAAGGTTGCGGGTCTCTATGCATTCAAGGTTTAGTTCCAAAAACGCATCACCACCGCGGGTGATTTTGGATTTGTTGTAGCGGTATGCGAGGAGCTTGCGCTGGGTGTGCATTCCTTGTGTCACGAGAAGGTAGCCTTCGCTCACGTGCAATGGCTGGACGCCTATGGGGCAAAATTCAATGTTGGCGTCAATCTGGTCGTACAGCGATTTGCCTTCTTGCATGGCGCTGTCCAGGTGAGGCATGGCCCTTTGGATGAGCTCTTTTAGATACTCCTCTAGGGTAGAGGAGGTATTCGATGAGCTCCTGAGCAGTTGCATGCGGGCAAAATCCAAACCGATCACGGGCCCGCTTTCCTTGCCTTGATCCAAGCCTTTTTTGATGGCGTTGAGCTCTCTGTGTTTTTCAATGACATCTGCCAAAGCAGGGTAGAGCTTTGTGCTGTTCAGGTCTTGTTTGACCTTTTGAAGCCAGGCCAACAGAACATATTCCTTGTATTCAGCGTCCAAAACACCCTCTGTTAACCAGCTTCGATGTGGCTTCAGCGCTTTGGCTGGAACCTTTGAGTCACTGTTTAACTTCGACATAACCTATAATTTAGCTAATAAATCGTTGTAAGTCAACATCTAATTATATTATTTCTGATTTGGCTTTAGGTTCTGGTAACATTATCTTAACATTGCTCGTATAGGATGGCAATGTTGTTTCGACTTCCCTTGATCGTGGCTTTGGCCTTTACAGCCCAGGTTGGCATGGCCCAGTCTGTGCAGTGGTCTTTGGGCACTGATCCTGTGAGGTGGGCGTCCGGATTCCAAAACGTTCAATGTGGCATGCAACTTCATCCGGAGTGGGGTGTCGTCGCTGGTTTTGGTCGCATGAACGGTGATGCGAGAGGTCAGAGCAGTGTGTTTCAATCCCGTCCTGCTGACTATGACATGGCCTGGACAGGCAACATAGGACTTCGTCTGTATCCCTCTGCATCATCCGATCATCGGTTGCATGGATTGATTGGATTGGACTACAGCCAAGAGGTGTATCAAAGAACCATTGATCTTGGTCCTTCGGCTTCAGAAGGTTTTCAGTCTGGGATATACCAGCACACCATCCAAGACTTTCGGATGCTGGCCGGTGGTCGTTTGACGTTGTCTCAACACATCACACTCGCAGCCCACTTGGGTGTGGGGTATTCGGTTGGACCAGGAAGGTTGGCCTCCGCTTCAAGTGCGGCTCCGCCTTCCATGTCCCGGCTCCTCGGAGTGGAATTGATGTGGACCCTCTAACAGGGTGTTGCGCACGCTCGAATTAAGCGGTGCGCCCCAACTCTTTCAAGTGATGCATGTGCAACTGAATGGCCCCTGCGAAGGAGGTCTCAGCGCGGTAAGGCAAGCC
>DDCX01000132.1 GCA_002336475.1 Flavobacteriales bacterium UBA1995
TCCCACATGTTTTCGATGAGCTGAGCGAGGCCTTCCATCCCCTCGGTCACTTCTGCTGCCTCTTTGCGCAAGACAGGATCTCCATAAGCCACTACTGGTAGAATCATGAGGCAAATTTGCGCCATTAGGAGCACTCCTCCCGCTACCTTTGCAATATGAGTCAACCGCAACGGCCCCTCGACCGGATCGAGGACGCTATTGAAGACATCAAAAACGGAAAGGTGATCATCGTCGTGGACGATGAAGACCGCGAAAATGAAGGAGACTTCGTAGCTGCTGCCCGTTTTGCCACACCCGAAATGATCAACTTCATGGCCACCGAAGGCCGTGGATTGATTTGCGCCCCTTTGGTGGAAGACCGCTGCGACGCACTCGGTCTAGACCTCATGGTGAGCAGGAACAATGCCGCCTACGAGACTCCATTTACCGTGAGTGTGGACCTGGTGGGACATGGCTGTACCACAGGAATCTCGGCTGCTGACCGATCCAAAACCATCAATGCACTCATTGACCCCAGCATCCGACCCGAGGAGCTAGGCCGACCGGGACACATTTTTCCGCTCAGAGCCAGGAAAGGAGGCGTATTGAGAAGGGCTGGACACACTGAAGCTGCCATTGATTTGGCCAGATTGGCTGGATTAGAGCCCGCGGGAGTGATCGTAGAGATTATGAATGCCGACGGGACCATGGCCCGACTTCCTGAATTGTTGGAGATGGCCAGTCGTCTGGACATGCGTATTGTCTCTATCGAGGACTTGATTGCCTATCGGATTGCCAACGACACCTTGATTCAGCGCACTGGATCACGTGAGATTCAGACAGCACATGGACCGTTCACTTTGCACACTTACCGACAGACAACAGACGACAGTGAACACTTTGCATTGACCAAAGGCCAATGGAAGCCTGATGCCGCGGTCCCCGTTCGAATGCACGCGAGCAACCCTCACTTGGACCTCCTTCAAGACTCTGAACTGGGCAAAGGCCATACACTTCAGCGGGCCATGACCAAATTGGGCGCCGCGGAATTTGGGGCGCTCGTTTACTTGCAAAAGCCTGAGATCAGTTGGGAAAACACCTTGCAGCAGGACGTCCAAAGCCAACACCCGAGCAACGACAAGGCCCACCTCAGTGCAGCAGAAGTAACGCGAAGACAGGGCCGGGCCTTTGGTCTGGGAGCCCAAATACTCCGCGACCTTGGAATCCAACGCCTGCAGCTGATGAGTGACACCGCCACAGTCACGAAAGGCATGACGCTCTACGGCATCGAGATCACAGAAGTCATCTCCGTTGGAGAACACCCCTCAGCCACCACCTGATTCGCATGAAAAAAGCCTGACCGAAGGGCCAGGCTTTCAAAATCTTATGGGTTCTTCAAGAAGCTTTACTTCTTGTGCTTGGCGTAACGCGTGCGGAACTTGTCGATCCGTCCTGCGGTGTCTACCAACGTGTTCTTTCCTGTGTAGAATGGATGGCTTGCTGAGCTAACCTCCACCTTGATGATGGGATACTCATTTCCATCTTCCCACTGCTCAGTCTCTTTGCTCTCTGCACAGCTCTTCCCTAGGAAGCGCCAATCCGCTGTCAAGTCCTTGAAAATGACAGTTCGGTAATTATCGGGGTGGATTCCTTCTTTCATCGTGCTCGATATCGGGTGCAAAAGTACAATGGAATATCAAACCCCACAACGCCCAAACTCCGCAACACACCACCCCCCTATAGCTTGAGAAACCACCCCCCAATAGACATAATCAACAGTCTAGAATGGATAAGATTAATCCCGGAAGACGCCTTCCCTCAGTACCTTGCATCGGTTTTAAGTGAGAAGGCTAGCTACGGCTAGCTGAGCATCAAGTGATAATTTGGTTAAGTAATCCCGCGGTGAAACGTCACTGCGGGATTTTCACTTTAAAGCGTTTTTGTAGGAACATCCACATACTGATGTCGACACCTTAGAGTCAACCTTGCGGGAGCGCTTCAAAACAAGCACACCTTGCTAAACGTGAAGCGCAAGTTCCCTCACATCCTCATTTCCTTCGCCATTGCGGTGGGTTTGGCCATGGCAGCCCCTGGGGGCGTTGTGGTAGAGGGCAGGCTTTCTGCCGCACCCCAGCCGGGGACCTCTTCCCCCTTGACCATTACCCTTACCAAAGGCAACCTTGAGTACTTCGGAAGGCTCCTCATTTCGATGCCATCTGATTGCAAGCTCAAGGCGAGGCAATTGCACGGTGGAGGCATGACCGTAGAAAGCGAACGAAACTTGGCGGTGATCAGTTGGCTAAAGCTCCCCGATTCACAACAGTTCGATCTTCTTTTCGACCTGGAAGTCTCTCCTCAGGCCACCCCTGGCCCACGATCCTTTGAATGGGACTTCAGTTTCATCCGAAACAACGAACGGGAAACCGTAAGGCCTACTCCTTTTCACTTTGATGTGGTCGGGGCTCATGGGTCCGAATCCCCTCGAGACACCGGCACTGCAAATGCCCTGGGACCAGAGACAGCAAACGTCGTTGAGCAGCAGCCCCCCTCTCTTCCAAGTGCCACCAGAACAGTGCGCACCATGAAAGACGGCCAGCTGGAAGTCCGCATTGAATTGCGCAACGTTCCAAATGGCGGATTTGTCAAATGCCTCGAACAAATACCTGAAGACGCGATCGCGACGATAACCTCTGGTGGCGGCAGCACCGTACAAACCTCCTCGGGCGCCATTTCCTTCGTTTGGTTCGACTTTCAGTCAGCTGGTGCGATCACTTATATCGTCCAAACAGCAGGATTACATGAAGTGGTTGATTTTATAGGGTCATTATCACTGATTCTTGATGACACTTCAGTTAAAATCCCCGTAATTGACTGTTCTGAGGTTGATTTTCTGTCTTCACCGGATTCTGGCAATCCAAGTGATGATGAGGACTTCTGGTACGAAGTGCAAGTAGCGGCCACGAAAAATCGTGTGGTTACCGATTATTTCGAACAGAAGTTGAATTTTAGCCGTCCATTGGTTGAGGAGAGTGGATTAGAGTGGACCAAGTATTTATTTGGACACTTTGACGGATACAGGTCAGCGAGAGAGTGCAGGGAGGATTTCAATGAACGATTTGACTTCATTGGTCCTTTTGTAGTAGCGAAGAGAAATGGTATGCGCGTTTCTGTTCAAGAAGCGCTGACC
>DDCX01000062.1:0-22785 GCA_002336475.1 Flavobacteriales bacterium UBA1995
CAGTAACCGTCAATGCTGCAGTTGCAGTGTTGCCGTTGACGTCTGTGACGGTCAAGGTCGCAGCGTTGGGGCCCACATCGTTGCAGTCAAACGAAGAGGGACTCACTGAATATGAAGCGATGCCGCAATTGTCGGTTGAACCGTTGTCGGCTTGCGCTCCGGTGATGTTCACATTGCCGCTTGCGTCAAGTTGTGCAGTAAAATCTTCTGCGATTGCAACAGGAGACTCCTCATCGGTTACTATCACGTTGAAACTTACCTGGGCTGCCGTTCTGCCATTCACGTCGGTTGCGTCGTAAGTGACCGTCGTAGTGCCCACCGGGAAAGTGTCTCCCGAAGAGTGACTACTTGAGGTGCTCGCGATGCCACAGTTGTCTGAAACGGTGGGAGGAGTCCACACCACAACAGCAGAGCAACTCTCCGAATCGGTCGTTTGACTGATGTCGTTAGGTGTTTCGAAGACCGGATCTTCGTTATCTGTTACCGACACCAAGAAGCTGCTTGCAGCAATGTTTCCAGAGGCGTCCATCGCGGTGTAGGTCACCAGGGTATTGCCCACGCCGAAATAGTCACCGGGTGCCGCCGTGCCCACAAAGGACATCAATGCGCAATTGTCGGTAGCGGTGGGAACAGTCCATGTCGCAGTGGCACCACAATCCCCCGCATCCGCGGAGAGGACAATGTTGTTTGGCATGCCGGTAATGACCGGATTTTCCGTGTCAGGTGAGCATTGTGCTCGGAGAGCATTGGGGGTTAACCCCAAGAAGAGTAGGCATAAGCCTATGGAAGCGATGTAGACGCGCATCGGTACAGAATTTGGCACTTGCAAACTACTCCGAAGTCTGTATAACCACGCATCTTTAGTCGACCACAGGCTGCTGTTTATCTATTTATACTCTCCGCTGACAAATTTCTTTGGGCCAAAATGAAAAGCCCCGCTCGAGGCGGGGCTTTTCGTGACCGTGTCAAATCGCTAAATATTCAGGCCTTATCGCGGCTCAAATCCACTACTGTGGGGGTGGCGATGAAGATGGAACTGTATGTTCCAACCACGACTCCGATCATCAGAGCAAAAACGAAACCCTTGATGTTGTCTCCTCCAAAAAGGAAGATGGTGAGCAACACCACAAAGGTTGAAAGCGAAGTGTTGATTGTGCGGCTCAATGTGCTGTTCAAAGCGAGATTGAATATCTCTTTGCGGTCCTTTTTGGAGCCGTACAAGGTGAAGTATTCGCGAATCCGGTCAAACACGACCACGGTGTCGTTGATGGAGTAACCAATGACCGTCAGGATTGCAGCAATAAAGGCCTGGTCAATTTCCATCGTAAAGGGCAGAATCCCCCAGAAGATGCTGAAGAGAGAAAGCACAATCAGAACGTCGTGGATCATCGCAACCAAGGCGCCCAATCCGTACTGCCATTTGCGGAAACGGATGAAGATGTATAGGAAGATGACGATCAGTGAGAACACCGTCGCATTGGTAGCTCCTCGGCGGAAATCATCACTGATGGTGCCATCGACCTTGTTGTATCGGTCTACGGTGTAGTCAATTCCGAGAGTTCCAAGGCCATCGGCCAATGCCTGCTGTATGCGCTCGTCTTGATCTTCAGCCTCGCTTTCAATCAGGAAGTTGGACATGATGCGCACCTGGCGGTCATTCTCCTTGGTCTGCACCAAAGGATTGCCGGGAGTGCCATCTTCTGTGAATGCTACGCTTAGGGCATCTCTGACCTGCTGGACATCCACAGTTTCAACAAACGAAACATCAAACGTGGTACCACCCGAGAATTCAACACCATAGTTGAGGCCCTTTGTGGAAAGGCTGGCCAATCCACCTGCGATGACCAAGGCACTGACGATATAAGCCGTCCGGCGACGTGCGATGAAAGGCACGGCTGTATTGGTGAACCAATTTTCGGTCAGTTTGGAAGAGAAGGAAATTCCCTTCTTGCGTTCCATGCGGCTGTAGATCACCAAGCGTGTCAATACGATGGCACTGAAGAGCGAGGTGAAAATACCTACCATCAGGGTCGTTGCGAATCCGCGAATCGCACCGCTACCGAAGCTGTACAAGATGATGGCGGTCAACAGCGTAGTGATGTTGGCGTCGATGATGGCGCTGTATGCTTTGCTGTAGCCCTCTTTGACGGCGCCGGCCAAGCCTTTGCCTGCGCGCAGCTCTTCTCGAACGCGCTCATAAATAAGCACGTTGGCATCAACGGCCATTCCAATGGTCAAAACGATACCTGCAATTCCTGGCAGGGTCAAAGCCGCTCCGAGCGATGCGAGTGCACCGATCAAGAAGAAGAGGTTGGCGATCAAAGCAATGTTGCTGACGACACCAGCTCCGCGGTAATAGAAGATCATGTAGACCAACACTACGAGCAGAGCGAACACAAATGAACTGAGGCCAGCACGGATGTTTTCCTCACCGAGCTGTGGTCCAACTGAAACTTCGTCTACAATTCTGGCAGGGGCGGGGAGTGAGCCTGCTTTCAAGAGGCTGGACAAGTCTTCGGCCTCTACAAGCTTTTGCTCTGCAGTTTGACCGGTTCCAAAGCTGATTTGTGAGCGGCCATTCAAAATGGCGCTGTTGACGTTGGGTGCGGAGAAGACAAGGTTGTCGAGGACCACAGCCACAGCACGGTTGTTGTCTGCTGAGGCCGCTTTGGTCATCTGGCCCCAAATGGAAGCCCCTTCGCCGTTCATGGTCATGTTACAGACGATGTCGCCGATTTCGTCATATCCGACCCGGGCGTCGACAATGCTCTTTCCGTCCAATTTGGCTTTTCCGCGGCCGCTTTGGTCTTGGATGGCGTGCAATGTTGCCACGCCGCCATCGGTCTTCGCGCTCCACAACAAGCGGAGGTCGGTGCCCAGTGCTGCGCGCACTTCGGCCATTCTCAAAACGTCGTTCACCTTGCCGGTGTCCGCTTCTACTGCAAAACCGACAATGCTCGTCTTGGCCTGCTGGTTGGGCTGCATCACAGCAAACAAGGGATTCTTGGCCCTCAGTGTTTCTGTGTCGAGCGTGCTGTCAGCAGGAGCATTTTCTCCAAAGAGCTCTGGTCGCAAAGCAAGTCCTGCGGCGGCATTCGCATCGGCGATGCGTTGCACAATCTCGTCATTGAACCAGGTTTCCCAGAATTCGAGGTTGGCAGTAGACTTCAACTGCTTCCGTGCACGTGCTGGATCGTCGATGCCAGGGAGCTCCACCAAAATGCGGCCGCTGAAGGACAGCTTCTGCACATTGGGTTGGGCGACACCAAGTTGGTCAATCCTTTTGCGGATGATGTTCTCGGTGTTGTTGATCGCGGTTTCCGCTTCGGTCCTCAGGATCGCCAGAATTTCTTCGTCTGAACTCTTTTGTGGAAAAAGGTCGCGGCTCTCCATGTTGTAGAAGATGCGCCAGAGTTCGTCGGTGGTGCCGTTGGCTGCCCAAGCTTGGCCAAACAACGTCACGAAGTCGTCGTTTGAATTTTTGCGCTCGGCCTTTGCCTGAGAAATGGATTGACGGAACGATTCGTTGGTGCTGTAGTCTGCCAGTGCGATGATGAGGTCCGGGATGGACACCTCAAGGGTCACACTCATGCCACCTCGGAGGTCAAGGCCAAGGTTGAGCTCGCGCTCTTTGGCATCCTTATATGACTTCCCGAAAATGGGAACAATGGCGGAATCGCCCTTGACGCGGAGATACGACTTTGCTTCTTCTGCCGCGGTGGCGTCGAAAGCATCCTCGGAGATCGTTCCCGCGGCGAGCATTTGTTCTGCTTCGTAGACGCCCTGCTGCTGTGCTTCTTTCTCAAACTGACTTGAGAAGTAGTTGAAGCTCAAAGTGTACAGGGTAGCCAATGCGAGCAGCACCGTAAAGATCAAGACGGCACTCTTATTCTGCATGGTTCAGGTGTTTTTGAAGGTGCGCAAAGATAGATAAAACCGGTCGGCCTGAACGGCAGGTTCTACCAATGGGCAGGGGGTTTGGATTAACTTCGCCAACATGGGGCAAGCACTCGGTTTTCGAGGACGGACAATACGCTGCGCAAGCGCAAAGGGTTACAGGGGTTTCCGAGTTTTTTCTTGGGTGGTCCTTTGGTGTGCAGTTTTTGCATCCGAACCAATGCTGTCGCAGTCTGTCCAAGTGGCTGTGATGCAATACAAAGGAGGTGGGGATTGGTATTCTAACCCCACCAGTGTTCCAAACCTGGTGACCTTTTGTAACGATGAGCTGGGAACGCGCATAGACGCAGAAGTGCCCTATGTAGAGGTAGGATCTCCGGCGCTGTTCAATTATCCCTTCATTCACATGACGGGCCACGGAAACGTGGTGTTCAGCCCTTCGGAAGCCCGAAACCTTAGAACGTGGCTGGAAGCGGGGGGCTTCTTGCACATCAGCGACAACTATGGAATGGATGCCTTTGTGCGCAAGGAGATGCGCAAGGTGTTCCCCGACCTCGACTGGGTCGAGTTGCCCTTTGAGCACCCCGTGTACCATGTGGCTTTTGACTTTGAAGACGGACCGCCAAAGATCCACGAACACGACGGCGATGCAGCCCAAGGTTTTGGTCTATTGCTGGATGGCCGTTTGGTCTGTTACTATGACGTCGAGTGTGACCTCGGCGACGGTTGGGAAGATTACGCGGTCCACCGCGATCCCGAAATGGTCCGGCGCAGGGCCCTTGAAATGGGGGCGAACCTTCTCACCTTCGCTATGAAAGGCGGAAGGGACGATTGAATCAATGCATGATTTGGACCTCCTTTCCTGTAAACGGGGGGTAGTCTGGGGTCATAAAGTAGATGTACGCATTGATGCGCATGCCCCAGCGCATCTGTTCCACGAACCAATCGAACCAACTCTTGGGATAGCGCTTGGTGAAGAGGATGGACCAGAAAGCCAGCAGATTCAAGAAGAGTACCAAGAGGTTTCGCACGCTCAAGATGAACAAATGCGGGATGAGTAGAATCGGCCCAAAAAGGCCAACAATAAAAGTGTGGCTCCGCGAAACGGCTTCTGGATATGGGATGTCGAGGTGAACGCAAGGGTGCCCAGCTGACAATCCAAAGGCCGGATAGCCATCTATGCAGTTAAAGATGGATGCCGTGAACCGAGCATTCCAATTCAAGAGTCCCAATTGTGTGTCAAACCATGCCCGAGGGTAACGCCCCGTGAACAGGATGGTCCAGAAAGTCAGAAACAGCAATATGCTGCTCAGGATGCTCACAAAGAAGAGGGCAATGCTGTGGGGAATCAACAAATAGAACACACCGAAAAAGGTGCGCAGCAGCAATTCCTTGCGAGAAAATTCTTCTTGGTGGTCAATGTGAAAAGAGAGGGCCATGAGGGATGGTGAGGTTTGAACGCCTCTCAATATGGGTCAACCGGGGAAGCTTGCCAAGCTCGGCCGTGCAAAATACCCCGAGCCAAGCGGGATGGCAATGGTGTTCTCATGCTCATGCACGGAGTCTCTGAGCCACGAAACCACAAGCTCACTCCCTTCTTCTTGGCTGGTTTTGATGACGTCTCCATGACGCAATCCCGCCTGCCATGCCGGGCTTTCTGGCCAGCTAATCTTGACCTCGTTGCGGCCTTCTCTGCCCTTGCCGCATAGGGCGCCACAGCGGGCCAGGCCGTCTTTGTGGGGCTCCAATGTGGCTTGCATGCCTTGGTGCATCAGGGCATCGACCAGCGCAGGCCAAGTGTCTTCTGTTCCATCGCAATGTGCAGCTCTGAGCTCTGAGATTTCCTGAGCGCCTTCGGGTCCGCGCACGCTCGCTCGGCGCTCAAGGGTGGCCCACCAGGTTGCTTCATCCAAGCTGCGGTTGCCATCGGGGCCGGTCAGTTCAGCCAATGCGTCGACCAGCCATCCGGCGCCAGCCCTGTTCAAGGTCACGTCACAGAGGAACGCCAGGACTGCCCCTTCAACGTAGATGTTGCTCCGACGGTGGGGAACCCCCATGGCGTAACCATCGAGCCAAGTATCGTAACTGCTGTCCGCCACGGAAGTCTGCAGGCGGCCCGGGTTCCACAGATGTCGTGTAAGGAGCTTTTCGAACCGCCGCATCCATCCCTGCATGTCGATCACGCCGGACTCTAGCAAGAAGAGATCGCCTAGGTAGGTGGTGACCCCTTCCGCGATGTAGCCCATGCGGCTGGGTGATGCTTGCGAGAAATCATAGGGCATCCATTCGGCAGGCCTCAGTCGCTTGACGTTCCATGTGTGGACCAATTCGTGGCTCGCGATGTCGATGACCTCCTCCAAACCCGAAGAAGGTCCCTCGGCGCCGTGGGTCAATTCACGGGCAGGCCCCCAAGCAATGACGGTCGAGGCCTCGTGTTCCACTCCGTGGCGTGCTTGGAATTCAGGAAAGAGGTACAGAAAGTGGTATTCTGGAACGGGCAGCCAGCCAAAAGCAGCCATCTGCGCTTCGGTAAACTTTTTATGGGCCTCCACAAAGGCGGTCTCGTTGAAGTGCCGCTGGCCCCAAACATGGACATAAAAAGGAACGCCGTCGACGGTGTATTCTTCTCGCCAAAGGTCCTCTGCTGGGGCAGCAATCCAGGGGTTGTCCATGAGGTGTTGCATGTCTTCGGCATGCAACTGTCTGCCATCTGGAGCGCGGCTCGAGAGCAGGGCCGTGGCGACCTTCCAATCCGCTGGAATGTCAGGCAAACTCACGGTAATGGGATGTGCTGCAAGATCGGGGTGAAAGACCAGGCAATTGACAGGATTCACATACAGCAGTTGGGCATCGCACCAAGTACTCCCGGCGTCGAGACGCGCTGCGGTGAACCGGTACCTCACGGTCACCGGTTTTGGCTCTGCTGCTTGGGCATGACATTGCCACACATGGAGCTCTGTTTTTTGTAACGGTTGCCACGAACCTTCGGTCCATTGTTCCATGCCACGGACGAGTCGTCCAAAGTCGCCCCGTTCGTAGCGTCCCGGGCGCCACATGGGCAGATGAACCCGGTCTGTGCCAGCAGGGAATTGCGCTTGAATCAGAAGTTCGTGCCGGCTTTGGCGCGCCACACTGTAATGGATGCCGTCCATGGAATCAGTCAAAAAGGGCAGGTATGGGATGCCCTGTGCATCCGGAAGGACGAGGGAAGCCCAGCAATGCAGAGAGGGTAGGAGCAATGTCCCGAATTTCTGTTCGGCGATATGTTCTGCCCTGAGGAACACCGGGACCCATCATTAAAAAAGGGACATGGGTGTCATAAGCGTATGGACTTCCATGGCTCGTTCCAGTGCGGCTGTATTCGAGGTAACCTGGCTTGAGCATCACCACGACATCCCCTGACACTGTAGCATGCCAACCGCGTTGAATGTTGGCTTCGGCTCCTTCGGTGTAAGTGCTTCCCCTGAGGTCGGCTGCGGTCATGGTTTTCTGGACTTCTGGAAACGTAGATGCTGTGGATGCGGCGAAGCGGGCGACGGCATCAGCATCGATGCCCTTCTCACGCAGGATCGGGCGGTTCAAAAAGAACTGGTCATTGTCGTACTCGAGGATGAGGTCACTGTGTCCAAACTTCTCGTTCACAGCAGCATATACAGTGGCCTTCATGGGCTCTGGATTCCAGTAGTCCACAGGAAGGCCTCTTTTTTTCTCGAGTCCAGGCACAGTGACTGCGCCGTGATCTGCTGTCAAGAACGCGGTCCATTGGCCGGTGCCGATGAGGCTGTCCAATGCAGTGAAAAGCCGGCCCAATTCATCGTCCAACCTTCGGTAGGTGTCTTCTGTTTCCATGGCGTGGGCGCCAAACTTGTGCCCTACGTAATCGGTGCTGCTGAACGAGATCGCCAAGACGTCAGGAACGCGGTCGGCGCCGAGTGCCTCGGCCTCTATGGCGGCGAGGGCGAAGTCTACGAGGAGGGTGTTGCCATGCGGGGTTCCCTTGATGATGTCTTGTCCGCCATTGTCTTCTTCAAAGGCCTCTAGGTCATAAGGAAACGTGGGCCGTTCACCGCCGCGCCAGGTGCCTTCGTAAGGGGTGTTATCGGCCATGCTCCCCGCATAGGATTCGGGGGCGTCCCGGAGCGACCAGCCCTGAGAAATCAGGTCTTCCACTGCGTCAGACTTGTTGAATTGACGGACCCATTTTGGCAGTGCTTCCATGTAGTGCGAGCTGCTGATGAATTGACCACTTGATAGCCAATACGCTGCATCGGCCGAGTGGCCAGCAGGAAGTATGGCTCCGCGGTCCTTCATGCTGGCTCCAATGACCTTGGGTTCGCCTCCTTCTCGCTGGGTAAAGTGGAGTTTGAATTCGTCCGCCCAGGTGCTCGCGTTGAGGCGTGCAGGAGACATTTGGCCTGCTGTTCCGGGGTCGATGCCGGACATGCCAACCCCTTGGACTTCTTTGTCTTCGACGCAATACACTTTGGTGCTGTCTGCCCTTGAAAACCAGTTGTTTCCTATGATGCCATGCACCGCAGGGGTGGTGCCGGTTGCAATGCTGGCGTGGCCGGGGCCGGTGTAAGTCGGTGCATAGCTGAAGTGGTGATCCATGCCGATGAACCCCTCTCTAAAGAAGCGCTTGAACCCTTTTTCCCCGAAGCCATTGGAATAGCGTGTGAGATAATCGGCACGCATCTGGTCTACGGTAATCGCGACGACCAATTTGGGTGGTTTGTTTTCGACCGTTACTCCCTGTGGCGTTTGGGCTAAAACAGCATTTGTAGGGGTGCAATTCCAGAGGCTGGCCAACAGCAAGGGGAGGATGGAAAGGGCAAATTTGGTCGACATAAACAAAGGAGTTCGGTGCTGAATTTAACGCCGGAAGAAGCCGCTGACGAGGGCAAATACAAGGACACACCCCAAAACGCTGACCAAAACATTGGCCAGAGCCCATGTCCATTGTCCATCGGCGAGCAGTTTTTGGGTGTCTGCACTGAACGTGCTAAATGTGCTGAACCCTCCACAAAAACCGATGGCCACGGCGGCGTGAAGGGTGTGTTGATCGGGCCATTTGGAAGCGAGTCGGGTTGTGGCCCAGGCCAAGATGGCAGTCGCGGCCAAGTTCGCGGCCAATGTGCCAAGGGGAAGGGCTGCTTTACCATTGAGCCAAACACCAAATGCATGGCGCATGACAGAGCCAAATCCGCCACCAAAAAAGACGGCCAAAAGAAGGGCGGGAGCCAGGGGGTTCATGCGGTTATTTTTTCCTTAAAAACTCTGGAAAACAGCTGATGTGTTGCTGCTGCAAATCCTGTGCCGAAAAGCGCTCCAAATACGATGTCAGCCGGATAATGAACGCCTAAATATATTCTTGTCCAACTCACAATTGCGGCCCAGAGCCACAGCCAACGGGTGGCTGTTGAACCCAATAAAAGAAAGGCCATTGCAGCCAATCCAAAGGTGTTTGAAGCGTGGGATGAGACAAAGCCAAAACGGCCTCCTCGGTAGACACTGCCGTCCTCGTGTTGGTGCAATATCAGAGCCTCAGAAAGGTCGGGGTTGTGGCTGGGCCTGAGCCGCTCGAATCCCGGTTTCAGAACGCGGCTGCTGATGGCATCTGTTCCCGCAAACGTGACCAATACCATGGCCAGTCTGAGCGCTCCCCGTTGCCAAGGCACCCCTTTAAAAAGGCGCCAAATCACAAACAAATAGACCGGAGTAGACGACCACGGCTGACTCAGCCACCAGCCGACCGCCGAAAGCGACTCAGGTGCACCATTGAGCAGCAGCAACACGGCTTCATCCCATGCCTGCAGGGTGTCCTTCACGTTCAGGTATAGATGGACTCGATCACGTCACCATAGCGCGCCAGGATGGGCTTGCGCTTGAGTTTGAGGGTCGGTGTCAATTCCCCCCCGTCAATGGTGAAGGGCTCTGGTAAAACGCGGATTTTTTTAACCCGCTCCCAAGTGGCAAAGGGCTGCATAAGTCCATCGAGGTCTTGCTGTATGCGTGCCAAGATTTCTTCGTCCGCGGGCACCTCAGATGCACTGGGGCAGGGCCTGTCGTGTCGTTTGCACCATTCTGCGAGGAAGACCATGTCTGGTACTACCAATGCAGCAGGGTGTTTGCGGCTTTCACCGATGACCATAACCTGTTCCACAAATCGGGAAGCCTTGATGGCATTCTCGAGCAGTTGAGGCGCAACATATTTACCGCCTGATGTCTTGAACATCTCTTTCTTGCGGTCGGTGATGCGCAGGAAACCATCCTCGATGACACCGATGTCACCAGTGTGGAACCAGTTGTTCTTCAGTACTTCTGCAGTCTTCTCCTCGTCCTTGTAGTACCCCATCATCACCTGTGGGCCTTTGACCAGGATTTCACCGTCTTCTGCAATGTTGATTTCGGTATCGGCAATCAGTTTTCCTACCGTTCCAATGCGCAACATGTCGGTGGCATTGAGGGAGTTTACGGATACCACTGGCGATGTTTCGGTCAGGCCATAGCCCTCATAAACTGGAATGCCAGCTCCGTTGAAAAAGCGTGCCAGGCGGGGCGCCAAAGCCGCAGATCCGCAGGCCACTGCCATGATTTCGGTGAGGCCAAGTGCTGCTTTGACTTTGTCGAATACCAGCTTGCGGGCGATGCCCAATTTCCATTCGTAGAATCCGCCATTGCCACCATCGGGCTCCCATTCCAAAGCCAGGCCAACGGCCCAGTTAAAGATGGCCGATTTGACGCCGCCTGCTTCGCGGCCTTTGGCGACGATGGCGTCATGGAACTTTTCGAGCAGCCGTGGCACTGCGGTAAACATGTGCGGCTGTGCAGCTCCCAGATCGTCCTTGACTGTTTCAAGGCTTTCACCGAAGTGGATTTTGGCGCCTTCGTGCATGTACAGGTAATGCAGCATCCGCTCAAAAATGTGGCAGACCGGCAAAAAGCTCAATACGCGGTATTCTGTTCCCGGAACCCGTTCGGGCAGCCTTGGAATGCTGTGGAGCGCGTTTTGCGCAATGTTCATGTGGCTCAACATGACACCTTTGGGGCGACCTGTGGTGCCCGAAGTGTAGATGATGGTGGCCATGTCCTCTTGAACGACTTGATTGCGCCGCTTTTCCAACTCTGCCTTGGTTTCGGCTTCGGCAGCTGCTCCCAATCCTGTGACTTCCCGCCAGGAACGCGCACCAGGAACGTCTTCAAAAGTGAAAACCGCTTCCAAAGAAGGGACTTGGTCTTGGATGGAGCTGACCTTTTGGAACAAATCTGCATTGCTCACAAAACAGAAGCGCGTTTCACTGTGGTTTAGGATGTACACATAATCATCCGGTGTCATGGTCGGATAGATGGGGACATCAATGCCGCCGGCCTGCAAAGTGCCGTGGTCCATCAGGTTCCATTCGCACCTGTTGTTGTGCGAAATGAGTGCCACCCGTTCGCCGGGTTGGAGCCCCATGGCAATGAGCCCGAGGCTCACTTGGTCCATTTCGTCCACAAATTGGGACGTAGAGTAGGAGATGGGAGCGCCGCCATTGGGCATCGTCATCATGACGTCCAAAGGACCGTTGGCGAGTTGGTAACGGGGAAAATCGAATAACCGTGTGGGTCGGTTCATGGTGAAAGGTGTTCAGCGGTCACAATGTAGTGGAAGGAATTTGCACTTTCGCAGCGTGACGGATTCACAATTCAAAGACGACCCGAGGCTTCAATGGCCAGAATTGGCTTTTGACGCTCCTCTGATGAAGGTGCAGCGCTCAGCTGGTAAGTGGCAGCTGCGTTGCATGGTGCGCCGCAAATGGGTGGCTTTGGAACCCGAAGAATGGGTGCGCCAGCACATTGTAGCGGCGTTGGTTCAATCGGGCTGGCCTTTGGGACGCATGGTGCTGGAACACCCTGTCCGGTTTGGGCAGGTCTCTGGACGCGTGGACATCGCGTGTTTTGACCGCTCAGGAGAGGTGTGCTTGGCCGTAGAGGTCAAAGCACCACATGTTCCGTTGGACGAGAAAGTGGCTGAACAGGTTGCGCGGTATGACCTGGCGCTTATGTCTTCTAAGCTAATGATAACCAATGGTTTGAAGACGGCTGTTTGGGGTCGAGGAGCAGATGGAGTTTTGGTTCAATCCAAAACTTGGCCGGTTGCCCAAGCAGATTGACGGCGGGGATTGTGGATTACAAGGGGCTTTCTGTTGGAAAGCCAAAGTGACTCATGGCCACGAAAAGAACCGTGCAATGGGCGAACAGCGGTATTTTGCACCATGCAACCGAAGGACATATTGGCCATTTCCGGAAAACCGGGGCTCTACAAAGTGTTGAATACTACCCAGCGTGCCATTGTGGTGGAGAGCATGAGAGAGGGCAAGCGCAGCGCGGTGCCTTCCTCTGCGAGGGTGTCTAGTTTTGAAGACATCAGCATCTTCACGTACGATGAAGACCTTCCGTTGTCGGAGGTGCTCAATACCCTTCACGGCCACCTGAAAGGAGGCGAAGCTCCAAACTCCAAGGAATCCCACGATACGCTGCGCGCTTTCGTGACCGAGGTGGTGACCGACCTGGACCAAGAGCGGGTGTACCACAGCGACTTGAAAAAACTGTGCACGTGGTACAATGAGTTGAACAGCTTGGGTGTTTTGCCCTTTGCAGCAGCAGAAGACGAAGAACAATCCACTGAAGCTAAAGAGGCGCCGGTAGAGGAAGAGGAGGCCGCTGCGGAAGGTTCTGTCGAAGAAGTGTCAGAGGACGAAGCTGCGGCAGAAGAATGAGTGTTTCCACCCTTAAAGTGGCCGTCATTGGGGCGGGTACCATGGGCAACGGCATTGCCCACGTTTTTGCCCAGTCGGGTCACCATGTGTCTTTGATTGATGTCAACGCCGCCGCTTTGGAGCGCGCCCAGGCGACCATTGAGCGAAATTTGGACCGGTTGGTGGCCAAGGAGCGCATCTCTGCCGATGACAAAACTGCGACGCTTGCCCGGCTCAAAACCTCCACGGAAATGCACGGTGCAGTTTCCGATGCAGACTTGGTGGTAGAGGCGGCGACAGAACGCCTTGATTTGAAGCTGAAGATCTTTGAGCAGATTGACGCTTCGGCGCCTGCTGCTGCGATTCTAGCGACCAATACATCTAGCATTTCCATCACGCGCATTGCGGCAGCCACCGGACGCCCGGACAAGGTCATCGGGATGCATTTTATGAATCCTGTGCCCATCATGAAATTGGTGGAAGTCATCCGTGGCTATGACACGAGTGACGAGACTACAGCCACCGTCGTTGCGTTGTCCCAACAACTCGGTAAGGTTCCGGTCGAAGTCAACGATTACCCGGGCTTTGTGGCCAACCGGATTTTGATGCCCATGATCAACGAAGCCATCTGCAGCCTGCATGAAGGCGTTGCAGGTGTTGCGGAAATCGATCAAGTCATGAAGTTGGGCATGGCGCACCCCATGGGGCCGCTGCAGCTTGCAGATTTCATCGGTTTGGATGTCTGCTTGAGCATTCTACGGGTGTTGCAAGACGGATTTGGTCAGCCGAAATACGCGCCGAACCCACTGTTGGTCAACATGGTCATGGCAGGCAAACTCGGCGTCAAGTCAGGAGAAGGTTTTTACACCTACACCAAAGGGAGCAAGGAAATTGTGGTTGCTCCCACATTCAGCTGATCAGACGTGAAGGGGTTCCAGCCTTTACTCGATGACATTCGGGAGCGCAAATTTGCTCCGCTTTACCTCTTGGGTGGGGAAGAGGCTTTTTATTTGGATGCCCTGTCGGATGCGGTCGAAGCACATGCGCTGGAAGAGCACGAGCGGGATTTCAATCAAACCATTCTGTACGGAAGAGACAGTGACCTGGACCAAGTGCTGGCCGCAGCCCGTCAGTTTCCCATGATGGCAGAGCGCCGATTGGTGCTGGTCAAAGAGGCCCAAGAGCTCAGAGAATGGAAGTCAAAAGACAAGCTCGAAAAGCTTGCGGCATATGCGGATAACCCTGTGGCATCGACGGTGTTGGTGTTGGTGCACCGCAATAAAATGCCCGACAAACGTTTGGGTGCGGTAAAGCGCATTCAACAGGCAGGGGTGGTGTTTCAATCCACGAAAATCCGAGACTACAAGTTGCCAGAGTGGATCGAGGGCTTTGTCCAGTCCAAAGGGCGCCGCATCAGTCCGCGCACGGCTCAAGTGATGGCCGAATACCTCGGCAATGATCTCAAAAAAGTGGCAGGCGAGTTGGAAAAATTGTTCATCGCGTTGCCAGAAGGGGGCGAGGTCAGCGATACCCTGATTGAGCAGCACATCGGCATTTCCAAGGAGTACAACATTTTTGAGTTGACCGGAGCCCTCGCCGAAAAAGACGTTGGGCGTGTCACCCGGATTGTCCAGTACATGCGCGCCAACGAGAAGTCCAACCCCGTGCCACGCATTCTGCCTGTTTTGACCAACTATTTCAGCAGGGTATTGACTTTTCACCACCTTCCCAGCCACGATCCATCTGCGGTAGCGAGTGCGCTGAGGGTACACCCCTTTGCAGCCAAAGAATACGCCAGGGCAGCGCGCAACTATCCCGCCCGCAAAGTGGCGCGGATTTTTGGCTACCTGAGGGAATGTGACGCTAAATCAAAGGGGGTGGGCAATGTGACTGTGCATCCATTCGATTTACTGGAAGAGGCTTTGTTTAAGACCTTGCATTGAGCCTTTGAAGGGCCGATCGCGAACCGAACTCCCCCCTTGTTGTTGCCTTGATTATGACCGCAAAAAACGACTTGCTTCTAAGGGTTCTCGCTGGAGAGGACACGCCGCGTCCTCCGGTTTGGCTGATGCGCCAAGCAGGACGAATCCTGCCTGAATACCGCGCTGTAAGAAGCCGCTTGTCGGGATTCAAGGAGCTGGTAGAGACCCCGGAATTGGCCTGTGAAGTGACCCTTCAGCCGGTTGATTTGCTCGGTGTGGACGCCGCGATCCTGTTTAGTGACATTTTGGTCGTTCCAGAAGCGATGGGTCTTCCGTATCAATTGATTGAGAAGGTTGGGCCTCGATTTGCCGAAACCATTGGTTCACGCGCTGACCTTGATCGGTTGCATGCTGTTGAGCCAGAGGAACATTTGCGTTATGTCATGGATGCCATGCGCATGACGCGTCAGGCTTTGGACGGGCGGGTGCCGTTGATCGGGTTTGCAGGTGCTCCTTGGACGATTTTTTGCTACATGGTAGAGGGCGGAGGAAGCAAGGAATGGAGCAAGGCGCGGCGGATGCTGCGTTCTGAGCCGGCCCTGGCCGAGGATTTGCTCGACAGAATTACCGATGCGACCATTGTGTACCTCAATGCACAAGTGGCTGCGGGTGCGCAAGTGTTGCAGGTGTTTGACAGCTGGGCGGGCGCATTGGATGGTGCGCTTTTCGAACGTTACAGCATGCCCCGGCTTCGCCGCATTTGTGAGGAGGTACATGGGGCGCCGATGATTGTCTTTGCGAAAGGCGCAGGCTGGCAACTTGATCGGTTGGCCACTTTGCCTTGTGCTGCGCTCGGAGTAGACTGGCACACGCCCATTTCAGAGGCCCGTCACAGGGCGCCCCAGCACGTGCTTCAGGGCAACATGGACCCCTCTGTTTTGTACGGCACTGAGGCCGAGGTGAGGAAGGCTACCCAACGAATGTTGTCTGATTTTGGGCGCGGTGGCCATGTGGCTAACTTGGGCCACGGTGTTTATCCCGACATCAACCCGGATCGCGTCAGGGCCTTCATCGACGAAGTCAAACGCAGCGAGACTTGATAGGGAACCATCAGAACAGGAAAACCATGCGGAAATTGATGATGATTGGCGCTTGCATTGCGCTGTTGAATCCGGCCTTTGACGCCGACTTGAAGGCACAGGACGAGAACCTCGTTCCCAACGGCAGCTTCGAAAACGGAGATGTCAAGCGCCTCAAGGCTTACGGCCAACTCGAGGAGACCACGACCGATTGGTTCCCGTATACCGACGCGCCACTTGACCTGTATTCTACGGATGTCAAAGGCGAGAAGGTGGCGGTTCCAGCCAACAGTTATGGTTACGAAGATCCATCTGACGGCTACCGTTATGGTGGGTTCCGCGCCTACACAAAGTCGCCAAAGGTTGCGCGGACTTACTTCCAGGTGCGCTTATCTGAAAACCTCCAGGCCAATCAGATGTACTGTGTGAGTTTCGATATTTCACTGAGTGACCTTTCGAAGTACGCAGTCAATGGCATTGGAGCTTATTTCTCGGACCGGAAAGAAATGCAGCCCAATCTCGGTATTGTAGACCGCGACCCTCAAGTCATGCATCGGACGGACAAGGTGATGCAGTTGATGGAGGGATGGGAGACCGTTTGTGGCACTGTTTTGGGCACAGGTCAAGAAGAGTACATGACCATCGGTGGGTTCAATGGCTCTCGCGACATTGAAGAAGTAAAGGTCAGGAAACCGAGCTCAATTTCGGGTGTGCAGACCATGCACGCATACTATTACATTGACAACGTGAAGGTTGTCCCTGTAGATGCCAAGAGCCAGTGCAACTGCTCACGCTCCTCAAATACAGCGCCTGATTTGGTGTATGGCGGTGCGAAGTTGCCCAATGAGCTGACTGGAAGGGATTTGGTTAGCCGTACAGCGGTTTACTACGCCTTTGTAAAGCGGTCCTTCACAGAAGACGGCAAGTCCTCTTTGGACCGTTTGGCAGGTGTGCTGAAATCAAACCCGTCGTGGACTTTGGAAGTCATGGGGCATTGTGATGACGACGAAGTGTCTGAAGGCAAGATCAACCCGCGTTTTTCTGAAATGGGCCGCAAAAGGGCGGAGCAGGTCAAGCGCTACTTGACGTCTCAAGGTGTTTCTGAAGGAAGTGTAGTGGTGAGGGGGTTGGAAAACTCAGACCCCGCCAGCACCAAGGATTCTGACCTTGCCCGGGCGAAGAACCGCAGGGTGACTTTCCGGATCAAATAACCCCATGTGGAAACTGCCGGCCGTTTGGTTGGTCATGGTAGGGTTGGGGTTTGAGGCGTTGTCTCAAACGCCACTGCCCGTGCTTGATGCGGCCAGTTTGGTGCGTGACGGAGGGTTTGAATCCAAGAAATTCTGTCCATCCGATTACAACCAACAACGCCTGAGAACCCTTTCGAGTTGGGAGCAGCCCACAGAGGGCACTCCGGATCATTTTGCTGCCTGCAGTGGATCTGCAGGCGTGCCTGTAAATCGGTTTGGGAAGGAACTCGGATTGGATGGTGAAGCATACGGTGGCTTGGTGGTCTTCAGCCGGGCTAAATGGCGCTACAGAGAGTACCTGACTACAGAGTTGACGCGGTCTTTGGCACCCAACGAATGGGTTTGTGTGTCTTTTTGGTATTCGGCAGCGGAGAAGGCCGGTGTGGTGGCCGATGGGATCGGGGCGCTGTTGAGCGCCGAAAAGCCCCGTGGAGAGCGCGATTACATCTTGGAGCAAACCCCACAGATGGTCAACCCAGAAGGGCACTATCTCGAAGTGTCCGATGGGTGGGTCAAGCTTTCCGATGCGGTACAAGCCGAGGGAGGCGAACGCTGGCTCACCCTGGGCAACTTTGATGCAAAGGGAGAGACGCGGTTGGCATTGTCAGCGGATGCCCCTAAAGACGCTTCGGATTGGGCCTATGTATACCTTGACGGTGTGGCTGTTGTACCTGTGGATCGGCCTGAGGATTGCGCCTGCCTTGTGCGCAAAATCGCATCTGAAATTTCGGATCCTCCAGAGCCCTTAACCCGGGTAGAAGAATTGGAGAGGGACACCTTGCATTTTGACTTTGACGATGCTTCGCTGCAGGAGGAAGACTTGGTCAAGCTGGACCGCTGGGGCAACATGTTGCGCCGCAACCGCTTTCTCCGATTGGAAGTGCATGGGCACACCGATGCCATGGGCCCGGAGGGATACAATGCGGAGTTGTCGGATCAGAGGGCCCGTGCGGCCTTTGCCTACCTGATGGACCAAGGAGTGGCCCCAGACCGGATGCGGACCAATGGACACGGAAGCGCCAATCCCGCAGCGTCTAACCGCGATGCGCAGGGCAGGGCGCGCAACAGGCGGGTCGAATTCCGCCTGGTGGAGCAGGCGTTCATCGAGGTGGATTGAAGTCCGTTATAGCGCCGCAACGCGGGACTGTCGGGGAATGGAGGCGAGGAGAATCATCGCCACGGCAAAGAATCCGATGAGGGCGAGGATGGAGGAGCGCATGCTTCCCGTGAGGCCTTCGATGTAGCCCCAGCTGAACATGCCAATGACAACCCCGAGCTTTTCCAAGACTTCGTAGAAGCTGAAATACGACGCCGTGTCTTCGGTGTCGGGGAGCATTTTGGTGTAAGTGGAGCGGTTGAGGCTCTGTGTGCCGCCCATCATGAAGCCGACGATGCCGGCAGCGACGAAAAACATGGAGGAGCCATTGACCAAGAAGTACGCGAAGAGGCAGACGCCTGCCCAAAGTGTCGTGGCGATCAGAAGGACGGTGACATTGCCCCATTTCTTGCTTAACCAACTGAAAAGGAAGGCCCCGGGAATGGCAATGAGCTGAATCAACAGGATGGCTAAGATGAGCTCATCTGAGGCGAGTTTGACCTCTTTGATGCCAAAGGAGCTGGCCATGAGCATGATGGTTTGGATCGCCATGCTCATGACGAAAAAGCTCAGGAGGTAACGGATGATGCGGGTTTTGCCTTTGAGGTCCCGTGCCACACCGCGCAGCTCCTGAAAACCTTTGAAAAGGATGTTGCCTGTGGGCTTTTTTTTGGCTTTGACGGGCATGCGGCGGAAGGTGACTTGGGCCCATCCTGCCCACCAAATTCCTACGCCTACGAAGGCCCAACGTGTGAGGTGGTCGCCCACGCCCATGATAAGTCCAAGGCACATGAGCAGCAGTATGACGGCACCCGCGAAGCCCCAAGAGTAGCCTTTGGCCGAAAGCAGGTCTTGCTCTTCACGCTCAGCGATTTCAGGAAGAAAGGCGTTGTAAAAACCGAGGCTCCCCCAAGCGCCGATGTTGGCCATAAACAGTGCCGACATGCTCCACTCCAAGTGCTGGGGGTCAAACCAGAACAGCCCGATGCACCCTGTGGCCCCGATGTAGCAGAAGCATTTGAGAAAGAACAGTTTGCGGCCCAGATAATCGGCCATGCCGCTCAAAAGAGGGGAGGCCACAATGACGATGAGAAAAGAGGCGGCGATGATGTAGCTGTACAGCTGGGTGTTGATGAAGGTCTTGCCCAGAAAATCAACCACATCGGATTCAATGCCATTGCGCTCGGTAGTCGTAATGGCGGTGTAGAAAAGGGGGAAAATGGCCGTTGTGATGACGAGGAAGTAGGCGGAGTTTGCCCAGTCATACATGAGCCAACCTTTTTGAACCGCCTTTTTGGAATAGGCTTTGCGCAGGCTCTGAGGATTTCCCATATGGGCAATATAGGGCCAAGGGCAGTGGAGCCCTCGAGGGCGTTAGCCAAGCAGTCCTTGACGGTCTACTTCGTCTGCAATGTGGTCGCCAATGGCCAGTGAGGCGGTGGCTGCTGGGGAAGGGGCGTTCAAAACGTGGACACTGCGGCCTTGGGAGATGATGCGGAAATCATCCTTGGTGTCGCCATCGGGGCGCAGGAGTAAGGCGCGCACCCCGCTGCGTCCTGGACGCAGGTCGTCCATTTCGAGCGAAGGCACCAGCCTTTGAAGGGTTTTGAGAAACAGCCGCTTTGAAAATGCCCGGCGGTATTCGTTGATTCCAAACGACATGTTTTTGAAGAAGAGCCGCCAGGTCCCTCCATAACCAAGGGCGTCAGCGGTGTCGCGCAGGTTAAAGTCGGTTTTGCCGTAGCCTTCGCGTTTGAAGGTGAAGACGGCATTTGGACCACATTCGATGTCGCCGTTGGTCATCCGTGTGAAATGAACCCCGAGGAACGGGAACTGCGGATCCGGGACAGGGTAAATGAGGTTGCGCACCTTGAACTTGGCGTGGTCTTCGAGCTCATAGTAATCGCCGCGGAATCCGACCACCCGTTCGGGCAGCTTGACGCCGTCTTTTCGCGCAAGACGATCGGCCTGAAGGCCTGCACAAACGACGAGGCCATTGCCGGTAAAGTCACCTTTGGAAGTGTGCACGCTGACGCTGTTGGCGTCTTGCGTGAAGTTGCGGGCTTCAACACCGGTGAACACGGCGCTCTCGGGCTGTATGCCGCGCGCTACGTCCACCATTTTGGCAGTGGCACCCCGGAAGTCAATGATGCCTGTGCAAGGCACCCAGAGGCCTTCTACGGCGCGCACATGGGGTTCGATTTCGCGCACGGCGTCGCCTGATATGCGCTCGAGGCCTTCGATTTCATTTTGGAGTCCCAGACCGAAGACCTTCTCCAGCATGGGCACCTCGTCGGCTGTGGCAGCGGCAACGACCTTACCGCAGATGTCGTGTTCTACTCCGTATTCTTTGGCAAAAGCCACCAATTCATGGCGGCCTTTCACACAATTGATCGCCTTGAGGCTGCCTGGTGGGTAATACAGTCCGCTGTGGATGACACCGCTGTTGTGTCCGGTTTGGTGGTCGCTGAGGATGTCCTCCTTTTCAAGCAACGCAATGCGGGCCTCAGGGTGGCGGCGCTGGAGCTTTAGAAACGCGGCAGCGCCGACGATTCCTCCGCCCACAATGATGAGGTCAAATGGTTTGGCTGTTGTCATGCCGGGAGATGGGGGGCGAAGATAACTTGTGGTCCATCTGTGGGTTTACCCAAGGGTACCGATGGTCATCGCAGCAGGTGCAGGTGCCCGCGGCGTTCCTGAATGTTGGGAATGCCCGTTTCGCTGTACTTCCAGTAGAGTCGGTAGCTGTATATGCCGTCTTGCACAAAGTGAAGACGCTCGCTGTTGAGTGTTTCAGCCTGGCCCATCCAGACTTGATCAGGGTCGTCAGTGCGCCACACCAATTGTCCCCAACGGTCATACAGTTCAAGGCTGAATTCATCCAATTCTGGACAGTTTGTCTCCACTTTCAACCCGTCATTGATTCCGTCATTGTCCGGAGTGAACGCCGTGGGCATCCACATGTCACATCCGCAGTACTCCTGGGTCACTTCAACGAAAGCGATGTCCTTGCCACAGGCATTCTCTGCCTCGAGCAGATATGTCCCCGCGCCGACCGTGGGGTTTAGACCTTCTACCTCGGGGTCATTCCATTCTAGGGTATAGGGCAATTCATCGATGTCCGTGCCTTCGACTGCGCGCAGCTCGGCGAGAATTTCGGTGGTTTCACCCCAACAAACGATGCCGGCATAGGGGGCGGCGTCGACGTCGAGGTTGGGCCAGACGTCGACCGTCACGTTGGCAGAGTCGGCGCATCCTGTCATGCTGTCCAGAACGCGGACCGTGTAGGTGCCTTCTTGTTCCCACGCATGCTGGTTGGTGGTCACACTGCCATTGACACTCCACACCCAATATCCCACGGCCGGTGAGGCTTGCTCCGTCCAGGTCCATTCGACCGCAGGATCGAGCACGCAGCGGATGACAGTATCTGCCAGTTGTCCTACCGAGGGGACGGGCCACCACTCGACGGTGGCAGATGTCGAAGCTTCACAAGCACCCAAGGCCACCGTGACTTCGAATGGGCCTTCACCGTCTGCGGCCGAGAGACTCAAGCTGTTGCCAGAGCTTCCGGTGGACCATGAAGCGGTCTGGAAGTTGCCAACGACGCTGAGGATGACGGATTCGCCATTGCATGCGCCGCTGGGGCCTTGGAGGTCATAAGCGATGGGGGGAAGTTCCTCGAGCACCAGGAAGGCGGTGTTTTGGCAGCCGTTGTCTGAGATAAGGTTGGCCGTATAGGCGCCCGGCCCGGCTTGGTTCAAGTTGGCCGTGCCCGATGGCAGGATCCAACTGTCAACAGTGCTGCCGCTGCTGGGAACAGCGGAGACCCACCCTGTTTCTCCGAAACAGAGTTCAGCAGGAAAAGATTGGATGCTGGCTTCGGGAAGTGGCCATACTTCGACCATGACCCACTCTGGGGTTCCGGCGCATCCGCCAGCTTCGGCTTCTACCAAGTGGCTGCTGGTTGTTTCCACGGTAATGCTTGGCCCTGCAGTAACAGCGCCGTTGCTCGTCCATTGAATGCTGGCAGGAATGTCCGTGTTTGCGGTGAGGGTGAGTGTTGTGCCATCACACAATGCCACGTCGTTGGGTTGGTCCAGAACAAGGGTAGGAGAGGCCTGATCGATGACCGTTACAACTTGAACTTCTGTGCAGGTCGCGAGCACCGCTGAGACCGTGTAGGTCCCGCCACTGTTGACCTCAAGCGTTGCGCCGCCGGTGCCGTCCCAGTCCAGTATACTGCCGGTGTCGGCACTGGCACTGAGGGTAGCGGCGGCGCCGTCACAAATGGTGATTTCTGGTGTGGTGTTGAGGTTCGGCGCAGGAAGGCCTTCAACAGCAATGGTCTCGGTCAATGGGCATCCGCCGTCTTGGGCTTCGATGATGTGGTCTCCCGGCAATGCCATGAGGACGGCACTGTTTAAGCCTGCCCAACTCACGTTCAGTCCGGGCGCCGTTCCAGTGATTTCCAAAGGCGCATTGGGGCAAGTGGAATAAGGAGAAGGTGGGTCGAGGACCAGGCCTGGAATCCCTGAACTGTTGGATACATCGAGGACGCAGAAGGATTGGTTGTTGCTCGCTCCTCCGGTGCTTCCTGTGAATCCCCACCACACCATGTTGTCTCCGGCAAAGACATCGTTTTCCAGATCGACGGTAGCATTGAAGCGTTCGACATCATCAAACTCCATGCGCAGCGATTGGGTGCTGGGGTTCCATTCGATGTGGACGACGTGGTCTTGGCCGTCTTCTATGTTCAGGCTGGTAGCACTGGCTTCCAGAGGTCCTGCGAGGCAATCTGGGCTG
>DDCX01000062.1:22834-25365 GCA_002336475.1 Flavobacteriales bacterium UBA1995
CCAAGTGTCGAACTCAATGACGATGCTGGGGTCGAATGTGGGGTCGGTAAAGGTGCCTGAAGGCGCATTGAAATTGCCATACCCCATGTTGCCTCCCGTGCTGGTGGTCGGCTGGTTCGTTCCCAATTGATGGAGCACGAAAGCGATGCCATCGGCTCCACCATCGTTGGTTCCGAGGTTGACTGTGAGGTGGATGCAGAAGGGTTGGCTAACGTCGAGCTGGACGTTGTTCCATGCCGCCCCTTGCTGCGCATTGAGGCTGGGGGTGATTTGGATGCAGTCGCCACCGAGTTGCTCTGCACTGCCGATAAGCGTGAATTGTCCAGCTCCCGCAAGGGGAAGAGAGATCAATGCCAACAGGTAGACGAGGCTTCGCATGGGTGCAAAATAGAAAAGCCCGCATTGCGGGCTTTTCTCAAGTTTTTCGAAACTGAAGCTCAGAGGGTCCCTTTCGCTGGGCTCACCTTGGCGTTCTTGTCTGTAGCCTCGCTCTTCTCCTCGGTGCGAACCATGGACAAGTTCTGCTTGCCTTGCTCCTTACCAGACTTGGCCTTCTTCCTCTTCTTGCCTTTGGTGTCGCTTGACTTGGCAGAGCAGCAGCTCTTGGCGTCAGCCTTCCCTTGGCAGCAAGACGACTTGCTAGAGGAACACTCTGTTTTTGCTTTCTTGTCTGTGCATGAGCTGCTCTGGGCAGATGCTGTGGCGCCGAACAGGAACAGAGCGCCGAGGAGGAGGATTTGCTTCATCTTAATCAATTTCTAAGCAATAAAGATATGGAATACGACTTTAACGAAGGTCGGCTCCTGTTATTTTGTCGTCGAATATGAAAGTACCTCCTCCAATTGAATCCCGGCCGACCTCCTCAATGGGAGGACGCGAAAGGTTCGTTTGGCAAGCCGTGGTGGCGGCCTTGTTGGTGCATGTAATCACCTTGGGGGCGTTGGCTGAATGGGGAGGGGTGCCAGGTCAGAAAGGCACCGCCTATGCAGAAGTGGACTTTGCAGATTTTGCTTTGCCCGAGCAAACCCAAACCATGGAGGAGGCCGT
Organism: Flavobacteriales bacterium UBA1995; assembly: GCA_002336475.1. Taxonomy (GTDB): domain Bacteria; phylum Bacteroidota; class Bacteroidia; order Flavobacteriales_D; family Sanyastnellaceae; genus UBA8752. The sequence goes on from DDCX01000062.1 coordinate 23,882, forward strand.
TCGGGAAAGAATGGAGGCCAAGATGAATGCCGCTGTGCGCAATGTTGCCGCCGATGCCAGTGCGGCCCGGAGCGCAGAGTTGAGAAGCACAGCTGCGCAGTCAGATCAAATGGCCCGTGATGTAGAAGCGGAATTGCGCGCCTTTGAGCAATCGGCTTTCGATGCTTTGGCCGAAGGGCGCGGCGAAGCTCAGACAGAGACTGGGAAGCCAGATCCGTCAGGTGCGGTCGACAACCGCTACGAAAATTGGGATGCCAGGTACGATGGCCAGGTGACCGCCGAATTCAACCTTGCTGGGCGAAAGGCATTGGGCATTGATGTGCCGGGATACCGTTGTCGCGGTGGTGGCGTTGTGGTGGTGAGCATTGAAGTGGCGCCCGGAGGAGAGGTGCTCGAAGCCGCCATCTTGTCCGCTGCAGGTTCTGGATCAGACGCCATGGCCGAATGCCTGTCTCAAGAGTCTTTGCGCAGCGCGCGGCGGTGCCGGTTTCAATCTCAGGCCGATGCCCCCAAAAGGCAAAAAGGAACCCTCACCTACAGGTTTATCGCCCAGTAAGTCCAGCGTATTCTGACAGGTACGCAAACGGGGCATTCAGCTCTCCTTTGAGGTTTGTTTCTGATGCCCGTTCTAAGATGCCTTGGGCGTCTCCTTCTGCGACAAGCGGGATGACCTGCTCGAGCAAAGTCGCGCCAAAGTCCGCGCTGGCATCGCGGGGCAGTTCGCACGGCAGGTTGTCCACGGCCATGACGCCCACGCTTCCAGGAGTGCCAAACGCAACCCTGCTTTCACTGGTGGGGTCGTATCCGTACATGGGATCGGCAATCGTACTGGGCTCCACAGTAGAAGCAACAGGTCCATCGATGTCGCAGCTGATGTCTGCCACCACAGAGATGCGCCAGTCCTCGTCCCTCAGGTCTTCCCGGGTGAAGAGAAAGGGAGATCCCTCAGCCCAAAAATGTCCGGCGATAAAGAGATCGGTAGACCTGGCAAAGGCCATAAAAGTGCTCTCGTAATCGAGGGGGTCGTCGCAAAACTCTTTGAAGTCGAACCCGCTGTCAGATTTACGCCGGTTATAATCTTGGAGGTCGAGGTGGGTAAATACGGGCTCTCCAAAATCTTCGCGGAGGTAATCGACCGGATGGACCTCCCGAATGCGCAAGGTTTCGAGGATTTCACGGGCTCCATTGCCTACGCGCCCCCGCCCTGTGAGTGCAATCTTGGTGTTCGGTGCCAACTTTACTTTGGACAGGTGCGACTCCATTTCCGCGCGGTCTTCGCAGTCGATGGCACGCGGAAGTGTGTATTTCCCGTGTTGTCCACCAAAGGTTCGGAAGGCATTGTAGGTGCCCACCACACCTGCGTAGCGGCCAAACCCAATGATGCGCTGTCCGTTCGGCCGCTTGAGCAATTCGTAGTCGATGAGCCGGATGCGTTTGTCCAAACAGGCGCGCAGCAACTTGGCGTTGTAGGGCTGAAGCTTGTA
>DDCX01000059.1 GCA_002336475.1 Flavobacteriales bacterium UBA1995
TCCCACATGTTTTCGATGAGCTGATCGAGGCCTTCCATCCCCTCGGTCACTTCTGCCGCCTCTTTTCGCAAGACAGGATCTCCATAAGCCACTACTGGTAGAATCATGCGGCAAATTTGCGCCATTAGGAGCATTCCTCCCGCTACCTTTGCAATATGAGTCAACCGCAACGGCCCCTCGACCGGATCGAGGACGCTATTGAAGACATCAAAAACGGAAAGGTGATCATCGTCGTGGACGATGAAGACCGCGAAAACGAAGGAGACTTTGTAGCTGCTGCCCGTTTTGCTACTCCCGAAATGATCAACTTCATGGCCACCGAAGGCCGTGGATTGATTTGCGCCCCTTTGGTGGAAGACCGCTGCGACGCACTCGGTCTAGACCTCATGGTGAGCAGGAACAATGCCGCCTACGAGACTCCATTTACGGTGAGTGTGGACCTCGTGGGACATGGCTGCACCACAGGAATCTCGGCTGCTGACCGATCCAAAACCATCAATGCACTCATTGACCCCAGCATCCGACCCGAGGAGCTAGGCCGACCGGGTCACATTTTTCCGCTCAGAGCCAGGAAAGGAGGCGTGTTGAGAAGGGCTGGACACACTGAAGCTGCCATTGATTTGGCCAGATTGGCTGGATTAGAGCCCGCGGGAGTGATCGTGGAAATCATGAATGCCGACGGGACCATGGCCCGACTTCCTGAATTGTTGGAGATGGCCAGTCGTCTGGACATGCGCATTGTCTCTATCGAGGACTTGATTGCCTATCGGATTGCCAACGACACCTTGATTCAGCGCACTGGATCACGTGATATACAGACAGCACATGGACCGTTCACCTTGCACACTTACCGTCAGACAACAGACGACAGTGAACACTTTGCATTGACCAAAGGCCAATGGAAGCCTGGTGCCGCGGTCCCTGTTCGAATGCACGCGAGCAACCCTCATCTGGACCTCCTGCAAGACTCTGACCTGGGCAAAGGCCTTACACTTCAACGGGCCATGACCAAATTGGGCGCTTCGGAATTTGGGGCGCTCGTTTACTTGCAAAAGCCTGAGATCGGTTGGGAAAACACTTTGCAGCAGGACCTCCAAAGCCAACACCCGAGCGACGACAAGGCTCACCTCAGTGCAGCAGAAGTCACGCGAAGACAGGGCCGGGCCTTTGGACTGGGAGCCCAAATACTCCGCGACCTTGGAATCCAACGCCTGCAACTGATGAGTGACACCGCCACAATAACAAAAGGCATGACGCTCTACGGCATCGAGATCACAGAAGTCATCTCCGTTGGAGAGCACCCCTTAGCCACCACCTGATTGGCATGAAAAAAGCCTGACCAAAGGGCCAGGCTTTCAAAATCTAATGGGTTCTTTTAGAAGCTTTACTTCTTGTGCTTGGCGTAACGCGTGCGGAACTTGTCGATCCGTCCTGCGGTGTCTACCAACGTGTTCTTTCCTGTGTAGAATGGATGGCTCGCTGAGCTGACCTCCACCTTGATGATGGGATACTCATTTCCGTCTTCCCACTGCTCAGTCTCTTTGCTCTCTGCACAGCTCTTCCCTAAGAAGCGCCAATCCGCTGTCAAGTCCTTGAAAATGACAGTTCGGTAATTATCGGGGTGGATTCCTTCTTTCATCGTGCTCGATATCGGGTGCAAAAGTACAATGGAATATCAAACCCCACAACGCCCAAACTCCGCAACGCACCAGCCCCCTATAGCTTGAGAAAACACCCTCCAATAGACATAATCAACAGTCAAGAATGGATAAGATTAATCCCGGAAAACGCCTTCCCTCAGTACCTTGCACCGGTTTTAAGTGAGAAGGCTAGCTACGGCTAGCTGAGCATCAAGTGATAATTTGGTTAAGTAATCCCGCGGTGAAACGTCACTGCGGGATTTTCACTTTACAGCTTTTTTGTAGGAACATCCACATACTGATGTCGACACCTTAAACTCAACCTTGCGGGAGCGCTTCAAAACAAGTACACCTTGCTGAACGTGAAGCGCAACTTCCCTCACCTCCTCATTTCCTTCGCCATTGCGGTGGGTTTGGCCATGGCAGCCCCTGGGGGCGTTGTGGTAGAGGGCAGGCTTTCTTCCGCACCCCAGCCGGGGACCTCTTCCCCCTTGACCATTACCGTTACCAAAGGCAACCTTGAGTACTTCGGAAGGCTCCTCATTTCAATGCCATCCGATTGCAAGCTCAAGGCGAGGCAATTGCACGGTGGAGGCATGACCGTAGAAAGCGAACGAAACTTGGCGGTGATCAGTTGGCTAAAGCTCCCCGACCCACAACAATTCGACCTTCTTTTCGACTTGGAAGTCTCTCCTCAATCCGCCCCTGGTCCCCGATCCTTTGAATGGGACTTCAGTTTTATCCGAAACAACGAACGGGAAACCGTCAGGCCCACTCCTTTTCACTTTGATGTGGTCGGGGCTCATGGGTCCGAATCCCCTCGAGACACCGGCACTGCAAATGCTCTCGGACCAAAGACAGCAAACGCTGTTGAGCAGCAGCCCCCCTCTCTTCCAAGTGCCACCAGAACAGTGCGCACCATGAAAGACGGCCAGCTGGAAGTCCGCATTGAGTTGCGCAACGTTCCAAATGGCGGATTTGTCAAATGCCTCGAACAAATACCTGAAGACGCGATCGCGACGATAACCTCTGGTGGCGGAAGCACCGTACAAACCTCCTCGGGCGCCATTTCCTTCGTTTGGTTCGACTTTCAGTCAGCTGGTGCGATCACTTATATCGTCCAGACAGCAGGATTACATGAAGTGGTTGATTTTATAGGGTCATTATCACTGATTCTTGATGACACTTCAGTTAAAATCCCCGTAATTAACCATTCTGAGGTTGATTTTCAGTCTTCACCGGATTCTAGCAATCCAAGTGATGATGAGGACTTCTGGTATGAAGTGCAAGTAGCGGCCACGAAAAATCGTGTGGTTACCGATTATTTCGAACAGAAGTTGAATTTTAGCCATCCATTGGTTGAGGAGAGTGAATTAGAGTGGACCAAATATTTATTTGGACACTTCGATGGATACAGGTCAGCGAGAGAGTGCAGGGAGGATTTCAATGAACGATTTGACTTCATTGGTCCTTTTGTAGTAGCGAAGAGAAATGGTATGCGTGTTTCTGTTCAAGAAGCGCTGACC
>DDCX01000018.1:0-17161 GCA_002336475.1 Flavobacteriales bacterium UBA1995
TGGAGCTACACCAGAACTTTAAGTGCGGCACGCGGTTTGTAGTAGAGGAAGGAATTCAACCTCAACACACCATGAAAGAATTAAACTCCTTCAGAAACTTATGGCTGGTCTTGGCTGTGGTGCAGAGTGTGCCAGCCTTTTCAAACAGTCCCATTCAAACCAAGACTACCCCGCTAGGAATGCACCAATCCACCCACGAACCAGACGCTGCACCCATTGGAAAATCTTATGCCGTGCTCGCGGGAGGTTGTTTCTGGTGCACTGAAGCGATTTACGTTGAAATGAATGGGGTGGACCACGTAGAGAGTGGCTACACTGGCGGACACATCAAAAACCCGGGCTACCGTGAAGTTTGTTCTGGACGCACAGGCCATGCAGAAGGAGTGCGGATCACTTTTGACCCTGCCGTGGTGAGCTACCAAGAGTTGCTGGAAGTCTTTTGGAAAACCCATGACCCTACAACCTTGAACCGCCAAGGTGCAGATGCAGGAACCCAATACCGTTCGGCAATTTTTCCTCAAAATGCGGAACAAGAGAAGATTGCAAGGGCATCGTTAGCGGCAGCTGAAGAAGCAGCTTTGTGGGACGACCCTATCGTAACTACCATTGAGCCTGCGGCCCCTTTCTATGTGGCAGAGGGACAGCATCAGGATTATTACGCAAGAAACCCGGATCAGGGCTATTGCATTGCAGTTGTTGGGCCTAAAGTCAAAAAATTCAAGGCGCTGTTTGCAGACAAACTCAAGGGTGCTCAACATTGAATTCCCCTTCTGTCTGAGTGCTGTATTGTGCGGTTGTTTGATGCTGGGGGTTACTGCCCAAACTCAAACTGAGACCTTAGATCATTCTATGTCCACAGCTTCTTCTTCACGGGGCCAATTCACTGTTCATCGGGCTGAGGACCGGGGACATGCTGATCACGGGTGGCTCGATACCCATCACAGTTTCAGTTTTGCTGGATGGCATGCTCCAGATCGGATGCACTTTGGCGCCATGCGTGTGCTCAATGACGATGTCGTAGCGGGCGGTGGTGGATTTGGCATGCATCCGCATGACAACATGGAAATTGTCTCCATTCCTACTGTGGGTGCATTGGAGCATCAAGACAGCATGGGCAACGCTTCAGTTATCCGAACAGGAGATGTGCAGATCATGTCGGCAGGGACCGGGGTTCGCCACAGCGAATTCAACCACAGTGCCAGTGAGGATGTTGCCTTTTTTCAAGTGTGGATTTATCCGAATGAGCAAGACCTAGAGCCTCGCTACGATCAAGAGCCGTATGCTTTGCAATCCAGTGGTGTGACGTGTATCGTTTCCCCAAATGGAGCGCAAGGGGTGAGCATTCACCAAAACAGCTGGTTTTTTATGGGCCAATTGGAGGCGGGCGAAAAGCTGAGTCAGTCATTACATGGCCGCGGACAAGGCTTGTATGTGATGGTGTTAGAGGGGGATGCCTCGGTTCATGGGCAGCCGTTGGAGCGCAGGGATGCCATTGGGGTATGGGACGTTGAGGCTGTAGAAATAGAAGCCAATTCTGGTTGTTCCCTGTTGTTGATAGAAGTGCCTATGCATTGGTGATGGGACGTTGGCAAGTCACGATTGAGGTGCATTGAAAAGCAGTGAGGTGACAGCTGAACCCTGTATTTTGTAGCGTCAATTCTCAACATGAGAACGCTTTTTAACCGATTGGGACATAGGGCCTTGGGACGTGAGTCCCTGGTGAATCGAGAACGCAAAGGCCAGCGTTTACAGGGGAGTACCCGTGTTAGTATCCTTGTTCCTGCCGTGAATTCAGCACAGAGGCACCAGCTCAAAGAATTGGTGGCAGGATTGGAGGAGAAGGGCGAAGAAGCCTCTTGGTGCATTTTGGCCTACACCGGAACATCCCGAAAGGCCCACGCCAAAACCCGGGCTCAGCGGATGAAGAAACTGGGCGAAGGACACCGGGTGGAGCCGGACTTCCCACAGTTGGCCCAGCTGACTTGTCTCTGGCGCGACGACTGCAACATGATGGGATTGCCTCAGGTCATGCCCAAGGGGGTGTATGAGGCAGATGTGGTAATGACTTTGGACAAGGACATGTCCAATCTGCCGCTCAAAGCCCTGATGAGAAGGTCCGAGGCACCGTTCAAAGTAGGCCCCATGCGTCCTGATGATGGTACCTTGGACTTTATGTTGACGTGGCCAGACGGAGGTGACATGCTATCCTTCGTCCAACTCGCGTTTCATTATTTAAAAACACTCGACTTGAAATGAGCAAGCGATTCCAAGGATTGGGCGTGGCCTTGATCACGCCGTTTACGCCGCAAGGTGACATTGATTTCCCTGGCTTGGAAAGGATGGTGCACCATGTTGCTTCAAGCAAAGCCCATTATTTGGTGGCATTGGGGAGTACGGGTGAAGCCATGTTGATGTCCAGCGATGAGCACCGTCGTGTATTGGACTTCATCATGGAAGTCAATGCGGGCCGTTTGCCCATCGTGGCTGGTTTTGATGGTCAAGGTGGCACTGCCGCTGCAGTGGAACGCATCTCAACCCTAGACCCTAAGGGGCTGTCGGCTCTGCTTGTGAGTCCTCCAGCCTATATCAAGCCAGGTCAGGAAGGCATAAAGGCCCACTTCAAGGCGTTGGCAGAGGCAGCTCCACTGCCCATTATCATGTACAATGTGCCTTCGCGTGCCGGCGTTACGATGTTGCCTCAAACCATTGTGGAACTGTCGAGAGAATGTCCTGCATTGATTGGCCTTAAACAAGCCACGGATGATTTGGTAGCCTTCCGGGAAATCCGACAGGGTGTTCCGGAGTCTTTTGTGATGTTGTCAGGAGACGATGAAAATGCAGTGCCCATGATGGCATTGGGGGGAGATGGTCTGATCAGTGTCATAGGCAATGCTTACCCTGACGCATGGGCTTCTGCCATGGACTTGGCCTTGTTTGGATCAGTAAAAGAGGCAGAGCAAGCCCTGTCTTGCTTTCAGCCCCTCCTGGGTTGCATTTTTTCAGAAGGCAATCCAACAGGCATCAAAGCACTGTGCAGCTTGCTGGGAAGGTGTGGGTCAGACGTCCGCATGCCTTTGCTGCCTGCATCGCGCCAGCTCCAAGACAAATTGTATGCTGCAGTAGCCGATCTGGACGCCGTGCGGACGCCAGCCCGAGACTGATTTCGGTGCTCTAACGAACGGTGGCCTTAGGCCATCATTCCTTGCTTCACCGCAATGGCTTCTTTGCACGCGTCGACAATGGCGCTTGGTCCGAGGCCATACTTCTCTAGAAGTTGTGCTGGGGTTCCGCTTTCACCAAACTGGTCCTTGACGGCCACAAACCTCTGTGGCGTGGGCTGGTGCTGAGCCAAGCAGGCGGCGATGCTTTCGCCCAATCCACCGTTGCGTTGGTGCTCTTCGGCAGAAACAACGCAATGGGTGCGCCCCACACTTTCAATCAAGGCAGCTTCGTCCAATGGCTTGATGGTGTGCATGTCGAGCAGATCCACCGAAATCCCTTCTGAGGCCAGTTGCCGTGCTGCGAGTATGCTGTTCCATACCAGGTGGCCGTTGGTGACGATGGTGACGTCCGAGCCTGTCATCACCCGGCGGGCCTTGCCAATGACAAATGGAGCATCGGCCTCAGTGATCATGGGGACTTTTGGGCGGCCAAAACGAAAGTAGACCGGTCCATGATGGGCGGCGACCGCATGCGTGGCATTGCGGGTTTGCTCATAATCACAGGTGTGGATGACGGTCATATTGGGAAGCATCTTCATCATTCCAACATCTTCGAGAATCTGGTGGGTAGCACCATCTTCTCCCAACGTAAGGCCACAGTGTGAAGCACAAATTTTGACGTTCTTTTCGCTGTAGGCGACACTCTGTCGAATTTGGTCATAGACGCGTCCGGTAGAGAAATTCGCAAATGTCCCTGTGAAGGGGATGATGCCTCCAATGGTGAGTCCAGCGGCTACACCTATCATATTGGCCTCTGCAATGCCTGCTTGCTTGAACCTGTCTGGAAAAGCATCCTTGAAGGCGTTCATCTTTAGCGATCCGGTCAAGTCTGCGCACAGCGCGACGACATTGTCATGTGCTTGGCCTACTTCGAGCAGTCCTTGTCCAAAGCCGCTGCGGGTGTCCTTGCGGGTGAGTCCGTCAAGTGTGGCCTCGTCGGCCGAGATGAAGTCGATCATGGTCAAAAGTCGATGTGGTGTGTGCCTCCGGTGCGAATATCCAAAGGCCGGGTTACTGTGAGGTCCGTTTTAGATGCATGTTTTGCACGGAACATCACAACGTATTTACCGGGTTGCAGGGTGTAGCGCCCAGAAGGGTTTTGTCCGGAGAAAGGCACCACCATTTTGCGCTGTCCTTCGCCCAAATACAGGATTCCACCAAAGCCAGCGGTGCCCGTGTCGAGGGTGAGCAGTCCAGGTTCAGGAATGGAGACGGGTACGATGCGACCGTCTCCTATTTTGACGTTTTCGACCCGAACAACCGGCGTGGTTGCAAATTCGAGGTCGTAGGTGCCAGCGAGGTACCGTTCTCTGGTGCCAACACGTTGCGTATGAATGTGTGTGCAGCTGTCTTTCAGGGTTACCCGCACCGGAACATTGAGCAATGCGCTGTGGGGCCTGGTTCCCGTCAAATCGATGAACCCTGTGGGTGCCGAGACGGTGATGTGGTTGTGTGTTTTCGGAGTCAGGCGAATCCCGTTGAGCCTGACTGGAGGCAAGGTGTGCACCGTCAAGTCGTAAGTGGGAACAGGGTTTAGCGAGAGTGTATCGGGTAACCCTGCAGCATTCAGGGTGTGTACGGCCTCCATTACCGGGTGACCCGATGGCCGCTCCAGCAGGTCGATTCCAAAATTGGTCACTACGGGCTCTCCTTTGCTGTTCAGGAGGTCCACTTGAGCAGAGGTGCTGTGGATGGCTTGGTCTATGACAATCTCCAGGACTTCTTTAAAGACTTCTGGACGGGACGCGTCGAAATAGCGACCGACGCATTGAAAGGTATCCCGGTATTTTTCGTCCAAACCGATGCCTATGATGAAGGGCTTGATCGTGACGCCTTGTGCTTGAAGTGCTTTCGATACTGCGCAAGGGTCTTCATCGCACGCTTCGATGCCGTCGGTGATCAGCAGAATGACATTTCTTCCCGGTCCTTCCCTTTGTGCAAAGTCATCTGCGGCCCGCAACAGAGAGCGTGCAATGGGGGTGGTGCCTTGTGCCCTGAGTTTCTTGAGCTCCTGTTGGATGATCAAATTTCGTCCGGGTCCCAAGGGAACAATCAGCTCGGTATCATCGCAGTCCTGCTTGCCCTGAACGTGCTTGGTTCCGTGTCCATAGACACGCAACCCCAGTTCGAGGCCTTCCTGACCATAAAGACTGTCTAAAGATGCAGAGAGCAATTCTCTTGCTACGTCCCATTTCCTGCGTTGCCCCCAAAAGGCATTCATGGAATTGGAGGCGTCAAATACAAAGAGGATGCGCGTCGTCTCCTCATTTTCAGGTGCCCCGTTCTGACCCCATGCCTCAGTAGATAGGAGTGACAGAACGGTGGCCAGTGCAGCGCACCAACAAAGTGCGCGTGGCAGCATCAATAGTCGCTAAGTGGTGTGGCCAATTGATCCAATGCAACCGACAACTGGTCGTCATTGGGGGCGACACCATGCCACTTGTGGGTGCCTTCCATGAAGTCTACGCCTCTGCCCATATCGGTTCTCATCAAAACCACGACGGGCTGGCCTTGTCCTGCTGCAGCGCGTGCGGATTTAAACGCGGCATCCAAAGCCGACAGATCGTGTCCATTACACTGGAGAACATGCCATCCAAACGAGCGCCATTTTCCTTCAAGGTCCCCCAAATTCATGACGTCTTCCACGGTGCCGTCAATTTGTTGACCATTCCAGTCTACAAAGCTGATGAGATTGTCGATACGATGGTGGGCGGCGTAAAGGGCGGCTTCCCAAATCTGCCCTTCCTGAAGTTCCCCGTCACCGTGCAAAGTGTAGACCCAACGGTCATCCCCGTTGAGTTTCTTGGCTTGGGCAGCACCACAAGCTACGCTCAACCCTTGGCCGAGTGACCCACTGGCCACCCGAATTCCAGGCAGCCCTTCTTCAGTGGCGGGGTGGCCCTGAAGCCTGCTGTTGAGCTTTCGAAACGTTGACAGTTCCGCTACATCAAAGTACCCACGGCGTGAAAGGACGCTGTACCAAACCGGCGAGATGTGCCCGTTGGACAAGAAGAACAAATCTTCCTCTCGGCCATCCATGCTCCAGTTTTTCGGGTCAACCTGCATCTCATCGAAATAGAGTTTGACCAGAAAATCGGTGCATCCAAGGGAGCCGCCCGGATGGCCAGAACTGGCGCCATGCACCATTCGAACAATGTCGCGGCGCACTTGGGTGCAGAGATCAGAGAGGTTGTGGGTGGATTCGGACATGGCGTGTGTTCAGTACGTGTCAAAGCTAAATCGGGTCTGCTTGGAGTTGACGCAGTGTGGACAAAAGCAGGGAAAGTAGAGCGGGGGCAGAGGGGTTACCTTTGCGCACCCAAAAGCGTTCTTCCATGGCCCTGAAATGCGGCATTGTCGGATTGCCCAACGTTGGCAAATCCACCCTCTTTAACTGTTTGTCCAACGCCAAGGCGCAGAGTGCAAACTTTCCATTCTGCACCATTGAGCCCAATCTGGGGGTCATCAATGTGCCAGATGAACGCCTGCAAAAGCTGGTGGACATTGTCCAGCCGCAAAACACGGTGCCCACTACCGTTGAGATTGTGGACATCGCAGGCCTCGTGAAAGGCGCGAGCAAAGGGGAGGGATTGGGCAACAAATTCCTTGCGAACATCAGAGAAACGCACGCCATACTTCATGTATTGCGCTGTTTTGAAGACGACAACATTGTCCACGTTGATGGTTCAGTGGACCCCATCCGGGACAAAGAAGTGATCGATACAGAGCTGCAGCTGAAAGACCTCGAGACCGTGGAGACACGGATGCAAAAGGTGTCTAAGCAAGCATCCATTGGTGACAAGGACGCCCGCAAACAACTTGATTTGCTGGAACGTGTGAAGACAGCATTGGAGCAGGGGATCAGTGCACGGGCTGTCGAGCGCGAGGATTCCGAAGAGCCCCTTTTTCAGGAGATGCAGTTGCTCACCGGCAAGCCGGTAATGTATGTCTGCAATGTCGAAGAAGCCGCAGTCGTTTCGGGCAATGACCATGTCGAAAAGGTCAAGTCTATGGCGGCTGCAGAAGGGGCAAGCACCCTCATCATTGGAGCGGCCATTGAAGCCGATATCGCTGAATTGGAAGATGCAGATGAGCGTGCCATGTTCCTGTCTGACATCGGATTGGAAGAGCCGGGTGTGGCCAAGCTGATTCGTTCAGCCTATGGATTGCTCAATCTGCAGACTTATTTTACTGCGGGGGAAAAAGAAGTCCGTGCTTGGACGGTCAAGGAGGGGAGTACAGCACCGCAAGCAGCCGGTGTCATTCACACTGACTTTGAGAAGGGCTTCATTCGCGCCGAAGTCATGAAGTACTCTGATTTCGTTGGACTTGGCAGCGAGCAAGCCGTCAAAGAGGCGGGCAAACTCAGTGTCGAGGGCAAGGAGTACATCGTGCAGGATGGAGACATCATGCACTTCCGATTCAACGTGTAAGGCCCTTGCTGCCTGTTGCCCGTAACGCAGGGTCCTGCTTTGTGGAGACTTGGCTTTTGAGTTGCGGACGATAAGCTTCAACTTGATAGCGTGAAATCCATAGTCCAATCTTTCATCTGCTGGTCCAGCTTATCGGTTGTGGTCTTGTCCATAGCGTGTCTCGCAATGCATGGCTGTGCGCACCAGCAGCAGGATCCTCTGCCACCTGACTTTGAGGCAGAACGTTTGCGAATACTTCAGCGCATGGAAAGTCAGGAGATGGCTTGGAACCAGGGGGACCTCAATGGGTTTATGAACGCTTACTGGAAGTCAGACAGTTTGCTGTTTGTGGGCAGCCGGGGCCCTTCGCGGGGTTGGCAGACCACGCTTGACAACTACAGAAAGGGTTACGCCAGCCCCGAAGAAATGGGGCAATTGACTTTTGGCATAGAAAGTCTAGAGCCCGCTGGAGCTGATCATGCTTTGATGCTAGGGTCTTGGCAACTGGACCGCTCTGGTGGTTTAGACACCTTGGCGGGATGGTTCAGTCTTGTATGGCAGCGGCTTGATGGCGATTGGGTCATCATTCGCGACCACAGCAGTTGATGCGACTTTACATGTCAAGGCTCCACGAAAACGTAGACGTCTTCTTCGGGCTTGTGCATGTAGTAGGATTCCCTGGCATAGCGCTCTTTGGCCGCAGGATCCGTTCTGATTTCATCTAGCTGCACGTCGAGCTCTTGAATCAGCTCTTCGGTTTCTGTGATTCTCGCTTGAATGTGATTGCGGTCCATCCGCGTGTTGATCATTCGAAACACGTCGACTTCAGCGATGGTGGACATCCAAATCAGGAACAGGCCGAACGCCAAAGCGTAGCGGTTGCTGTACCTGATTCGGTCCCAGATTTCCCACAGACGGTCTCTCATTAGGAGTTGTCCTCGTTGTCATCAGCTGTTTCAGGCGCAGCTTCATCTGTTGGGGCGTCTGATTTAGCGCTGCTGTCGGCAGGCTTTTCCGCCTTTTTGCGTGTTTTTTTCTTCGGCGCTTCAGCCTTGATAATGCGGAGGGCAAGGTCTTCTTGGCCTTCCATGGCATCGCCTTCAATCTTGTCGCCTTCGGTCAGTTGAGCACTGATGATTTCCTCTGCAAGAGGGTCTTCGAGATACTTCTGCAGTGCCCTGCGCAGTGGACGTGCACCAAACTGTTCGTCATAGCCTTTGTCTACGAGAAAGTCTTTGGCGGCATCGGTGAGGGAGATGCTGTACCCGAGGGTTTCAATCCTGTTGAACAATTTGCTGAGCTCAAGATCGATGATGCGGTGAATGTCAGCACGCGTCAGGCTGTTGAACACAATGACATCGTCAATCCGATTCAAAAACTCTGGTGCAAATGCCCTTTTCAGTGCGTTTTGAATCACACCCCTGCGGTCGTGAGACTCTTTGGTTTTCTTGGCGTCTGTAGAGAAGCCGACACCAGTTCCAAAATCCTGAAGTTGACGGGCTCCAATGTTGGAGGTCATGATGATGATGGTGTTGCGGAAGTCCACACGGCGTCCCATGCTGTCGGTCAGCTGGCCATCGTCCAATGCCTGCAGCAGGAGGTTGAAAACATCGGGGTGCGCCTTTTCTATTTCATCGAGCAACACGATGGAGTAGGGCTTTCTGCGCACCTTTTCTGTGAGTTGTCCGCCTTCTTCATAACCGACATATCCTGGAGGCGCTCCAACCAAACGGCTGACAGCAAACTTTTCCATGTATTCGCTCATGTCGATGCGAATGAGGGCGTCTTCCGAATCAAACAGGTTCTTGGCCAATTCCTTGGCCAATTGAGTCTTACCGACACCAGTTGGTCCAAGGAAAATGAAAGAGCCCACAGGTTTGCTGGGATCTTTGAGCCCTGCGCGGTTGCGCTTGATGGCGCGCACAACTTGACGAACGGCATCGGGTTGACCGATAACCTTGTCGCCCATGTCGCCCTCCATCCTCGTGAGCTTGCCGCTTTCTTTTTCGGCGATGCGCTGAACGGGGATTCCTGTCATCATCGCGACCACTTCTTCAACGTGGTCTTCGGTGACGGTCACCCTGTGGGTCTTGGTGTCTTCTTCCCACTTTTGCTTTGCAGCTGTCAGCTTTTCTGAGAGTTGGCGCTCCGAATCGCGGAGTCGGGCTGCCTCTTCATATTTCTGACTGCGGACAACGCGGTTTTTTTCCTCTTTAACCTGCTCAATTTCCTGCTCAATGTCAATGATTTCCTGGGGGACATTGATGTTGTTGAGGTGAACACGGCTGCCGACTTCGTCGAGTGCGTCGATGGCCTTGTCAGGCAGGTGACGGTCTGTGATGTACCTCGAGGTCAAGGTCACGCAGCTCTTTAGGGCCTCATCCGTATATGTGACGGAGTGGTGCTCTTCGTACTTGTCCTTGATGTTGTTGAGGATCTGGATGGTCTCGTCAGTACTAGTTGGCTCTACCAAAACCTTCTGGAACCTGCGTTCCAAAGCGCCGTCTTTCTCAATGTGTTGGCGGTACTCGTCCAGCGTAGTGGCGCCAATGCATTGAATCTCACCCCTGGCCAAGGCAGGCTTGAACATGTTTGAAGCGTCCAGTGAGCCACTGGCTCCGCCTGCTCCAACAATCGTGTGAATCTCGTCAATGAAGAGGATGACGTCCAGGCTCTTTTCGAGCTCGTTCATCACAGCTTTCATGCGTTCCTCGAATTGGCCGCGGTATTTGGTGCCGGCGACCAACGAAGCCACGTCGAGGGTGACAATGCGCTTTCCGAAGAGCACGCGAGATACTTTTTTCTCTACAATGCGGATCGCAAGGCCTTCTGCAATCGCACTCTTACCCACACCGGGTTCTCCGATGAGGATGGGGTTGTTTTTCTTGCGACGGGCGAGCACCTGGCTCACACGTTCAATTTCCTTTTCACGGCCTACAATGGCGTCGAGCTTGCCTTCTTCGGCCATGGTCGTGAGATCCCGGCCAAAGTTGTCGAGAACGGGCGTTTTGCTCTTGCTGTCCGTTTTTGAAGCGGCGCCACCTCTGCCGGCATTTCCGCCGCGTGGTTCGTCTTCGTCGTCGGCCATTCCTGGAAATTCCGCTCTGGGAGATTCTGTGCTTCCGCCATCAGAGAGGATGCTTTCAAATTCCTGTTTGGCTTCGTCGTAATCGACGTTCAGGGCGAGCAGGGCTTTTGTAGCCACGTTGTTTTCGTCTTTCAAGATGGAGAGCAACAGGTGTTCAGTTCCGATCACAGGGCTTTTGAAGGTCTTGGCCTCCAAGTAGGTGATCTTGAGAATTTTTTCGGCTTGCTTGACCAAAGGAATATTACCAGGGTTTCCAGTTTGCGCAGTATTGGGCGAAATGCTGCCCTCGACCATCTTCCTCAGCCTTGGTAGGTCCACATTGAGTCCTTCGAGGATGCGAATGGCAGTGCCTTCGCCCTCGCGGATGATGCCGAGCAACAGGTGCTCCACGCCAATGTAGTTGTGCCCCAGCCGCAGGGCTTCTTCTCGGCTGTAAGTGATGACGTCCTTCACGCGGGGTGAGAATTTAGCGTCCATGTTTATTTAGAAAAGGGGGGAAGCCCCCGAACCATCAAATCTATTGTCCCAAAACGGGCACTTTTTTTTGTGAGCGTTGGATTTTCCACAAATGCTCGTGTGGCTTGTTCAAAATACGGGCCAAAGTCAACATGGCAGCGGGATGTCATCCGGTATTTTCGCGTAACGCTTAATTAGGGCCTCAAGTGGGGCCGAAGCACTGACAACATGGCAGAAGGAGAGAAGATCATCCCGATTTCGATCGAGGACGAGATGAAGTCGGCTTACATCGATTATTCGATGTCGGTCATTGTGTCCCGGGCATTGCCGGATGTGCGTGACGGTTTGAAGCCCGTTCACCGCCGCGTTCTGTTCGGAATGCTCGAGTTGGGCGTGATGTCCAACCGGGCGCACAAAAAGTCCGCGAGAATTGTGGGAGAGGTGTTGGGCAAGTACCACCCTCACGGCGACAGTTCTGTGTATGACACGATGGTGCGTTTGGCCCAGGACTGGTCCATGCGCTACCCGATGGTGGACGGACAAGGAAACTTCGGTTCCATTGACGGAGACAATCCAGCGGCCATGCGATACACGGAGGCGCGCCTCCGGAAAATCGCCGAGGAAATGCTCGCCGATTTGGACAAGGAGACTGTAGACCTGTCCCTCAACTTCGACGACAGCCTGAAGGAGCCGACGGTATTGCCGGCCAAGATTCCGAATCTGCTCGTGAATGGTGCGTCGGGCATCGCCGTGGGTATGGCTACGAACATGCCGCCCCACAACCTGACGGAGGTGATCAATGGCTGCATCGCCATGATCGAGAATCCAGAAATTGGCATCCCAGAGTTGATGACGCACATCCAAGCCCCAGACTTCCCGACCGGAGGTGTGATTTATGGTGTGGAGGGTGTTCGGGACGCCTATGAAACAGGCAAGGGAAGGGTCGTTATGCGTGGAAAGGCGCGTTTCGAAGAAACCCGTACCGGAAAGGAGGTGATCATCGTTGAGGAAATTCCTTACCAGGTCAACAAAGCCGACATGGTGCGCAAGGCGGCTGACCTTGTCAACGAAAAGCGAATTGAGGGCATTTCTGAAATCCGAGACGAGTCAGACCGCAACGGTTTGCGTGTTGTTTTCGAACTGAAGCGCGACGCGATTCCAAACGTCGTCTTGAACAAACTGTACAAGTACACCCAGCTTCAAACCAGCTTTTCGGTCAACAACATCGCGCTGGTGAAGGGGCGTCCGCGGCTTTTGAACCTGCGCGAAATGCTCGTTTACTATATCGAGCACCGCCACGAGATCATTGTTCGCAGGACCCAATTTGAGCTGAGGAAAGCTGAGGAGCGGGCCCACATTTTGCAAGGTCTGATCATCGCGATCGACAATTTGGATGAAGTGATCGCTTTGATCCGCGGAAGCCAGACTCCAGAAGAGGCCCGCGCTGGCTTGATGGAGAAGTTTGAGTTGAGCGAGGTTCAAGCCCGCGCCATCTTGGACATGCGTCTGCAGAAGTTGACGGGGCTCGAGCGCGACAAGTTGCGTGCTGAGTACGATGAGTTGATGGAGGTGATCGGACGTTTGCAGGCGATTCTTGCGGACAAGGCGCTTCGGATGGGCATCATCAAGGACGAGCTGGAAGAGATGAAGGAGCGTTTCGGCGATGAACGCCGGTCTCGCATCGAATTCAGCAGTGCGGAGTTGAGCATCGAAGACATGATCCCGGATGAGCAGGTGGTCATTACCATCAGCCATGCGGGATACATCAAGCGCACGCGTCTTGCCGAATACAAAGAGCAGTCGCGTGGTGGGGTGGGCTCTAAAGGAGCTGTGACCCGCGACGCTGACTTTATCGAGGAGATTTTTTCAGCCACAAACCACAATTGGCTGCTCATTTTCACTCAAAAAGGACGTTGTTTCTGGATGCGGATTTTCGAGGTGCCTGAGGGCTCTCGCACATCGAAAGGCCGGGCCATTCAGAACCTGATGAACATCGAGTCTGATGATAAAGTCATGGCCTATATCCCGGTGCTTGACATCAAGGACCCTGAGTATGTCAATGCCCACAATGTGGTGATGTGTACCAAAAAGGGGGTGATCAAAAAGACCACTTTGGAGGCGTACTCACGTCCGCGAACCAATGGCATCAATGCCATCACCATCAAAGAGGGCGATGAGCTGCTGCAGGCGAAGTTGACCGATGGAAACAACGAAATCCTGATGGGCCTTCGGTCCGGAAAGGCCATTCGTTTCCCAGAAGAGAAGGTGCGTGCTGTAGGAAGGACCGCGCAGGGTGTGAAAGGGGTGACTTTGGCAGGACCTGAAGACGAGGTCGTGGGAATGGTGATTGTGGTGGACGGTTCCAAGGATGTTTTGGTGGTGAGCCAAAATGGATACGGGAAGCGCTCAGCTGTTGAGGATTACAGGATTACCAACAGGGGGGGTAAAGGCGTCAAAACGCTGAGTGTTACCGAGAAAACAGGAGAGTTGGTGGCCATTTTGGGGGTTACCGATGAGGATGACCTCATGGTGATCAACAAAAGCGGCATCACGATCCGCACAGGCGCCGATGAACTGCGTACCATGGGCCGCGCCACACAGGGTGTGCGCCTGATCAACTTGCGAAAGAACGATTCGATTGCCGCAGTGTGTCGCACTCCGAAATCGGATGAGGAAGAACCGCAGGGTGAAGTTGAAGGAGAAGAAGGCTCCCCAGAGGGTGGTGAGGCTCCAACTGAAGATGCCGCACCAGAAGAATAAGACCGATTTATGAGGCGGCAGAAAAGTCTGGCACGGGATGTGCTAGTTTTGTCGTCGATTCAAGCTGATTACATGCTGTATACCAAGCAAACCTTGGCCTTATTGGCCTTAATGCCCTTAGCGCTGTTCGCCCAAAAAGATGTGGTGAGCGCCTACAATGCCAACCAGGACGGGGACTACCTCAAGGCTGCCGAGTTCATCGACAAGGCCATTGAAGACCCAAAAGCCAACGTCAAGGAAAAGACCTGGCGTTATCGGGCGAACATCTATACCAACCTCGCTGCGGACAGCACGTTGTACACGCAGGTTCCAGATGCCCTTGAAAAGGCGGCTGAGAGCCTGATCAAGGCCGACGAGCTCGATGTTAAGCAACGCTACACCTCAGAGCGCCAGGCAGATGTTGCGCGCGGTGCTTCCATCGCTGGAAATGCTGGGATCACCTACTTCAATGCTGGTGTGTATGGCAGGGCAGGAGAGTTGTTTGTGACGGCTGCTGAAATGACACAGATGCTCGGGGCGGTGGACACCATGGCCATATTCAACAGCGCACTCTGTTTCGAGAAGGCCAGCCTGACCGACCGTGCCATTGAGCAATACATGATGTGTGGAGCTTATGGTTATCAGGTACCTGAAGTGTTTTTGTTTGTAGCCAACATTCACAAGATGCAAGGGGATACGGCAAAGGCTCTGACCACCCTCCAGAATGCACGCGGGGACTTTCCCCGGGAGCAGGCTCTGATCATCGAGGAATTGAACATCTACCTGGTGGCCGGAGAATTCGAGCGTGCTAAGGACAACCTGATGCTCGCTGCTGAGCAAGACCCCACCAACGAGATTCTCTGGTTCAGCCTAGGAAGTGTTTACGACAATTTGGGCATGCAGGACGAAGCTGTAGAGGCCTACAGTAAGAGCTTGGGGATCAAGCCTGACTATTTCGATGCCAACTACAACTTGGGCGCTCTGTATTTCAACAAAGCCGTGCAAATGGTCAATGACGCCAATGACATGTGGAAGCCCCGCATGAGCAAGGAAGAATCGACCAAGCAAAGTGACATGGAAGCTGGCGGTAAGGCGATGTTCTCCACGGCGTTGCCATTCCTCGAAAAGGCGCTTGACGTTGATCCGAACGACCGTGAAACCTTGCGTTCACTCCGCGACATTTATGCGCGTGTTGGTATGGATGATAAGATGCTAGAGGTTTCGGCCAAGCTCAAGTCCATGGAATAAGGCTCAAAACATACATTGTTGTAGAGGGGCTTCGGTCCCTCTACTTTTTCCATCCTATTTTACATAATGTAAATTATCATTCAATAGGGGCTAAAAAGCTGAATTCAGTGTTTCCGGGCATTTTGGCCATTTTGAAGCTGCTGATAACGTTTCAAGCTCTGAGGCTTGCAGATATCGCATTGCGATTTATTTCCTTGGTCCAATGGCTTCGCGTTGAGCAAATCCATGGCTACGGCTAAAATGCATCCCTGGGTGTATGAATCAGCTGGTATGAATCACGCAGGTGTTTTTTCGCGTATTCGTGGGCTCTATGGAGTCTGGTCCAGAATTCGCCAAAGTCTTGAGTGCTGATGACCCTGTTTTGATGCGGCGTGCTGTCCAATTGAATGGCTCAAAAAGTCAAGTTGGCATGTGTATGCAGCATGCCAAAGCGCTTTAGGGGATCTCATTACCGCTGTATACACCGTGTATGGATCATCTCGTTTGTTTTTACACCGATGCAGTCACACGTTATGGTTTTGCAGGCAGTGAGCTTCAAGACGCACGATGTAGGCCCCTTCTCTGATGGGTATAGAGGCATGTGGGGTGCACAGGGACACGCAGTCTTCTTTCTCCTATTTTACATAATGTAAAGGTTGGGCAACAAAAAAGCCGGTCCATTTGGACCGGCTTTTCAATGTTGTATGCAAAGAATTACTTCTTGACGATCAGGTTCTGAGCGGCAGAGAAATCTTTGTGGGTCACGCTCAAGGTGTATGCACCAGCAGCAAGGTCATGCTTGACCATGATGCGGTTACCACCGATGATGCTTCCGCTGTTTACTTCTTGAGACAAAGCTGTCTTTCCTGACATGTCGAGGACTTCAACAATGATGTTTTCAGCGCCGAGGTTCACCTCTTGGTTGAACTGAATGCTGAAGTGTCCTTCGAAAACAGGATTTGGGAAAACGTTCCAGTTGCTGTCCTCCAGGCTGAACAAATCAGCCATTGGGCCATTGTCCGTTGCAAACTCGCAAGAACCGTTATCATATGTAGCGGTGTTGGCGTAGTTGCTTGCATCGGGGTTTGTGCAACCGAATACTTCTGCGTCTGTTGTGTTGAACGTGACATCATAGTCGCGCCAGGTCTCCCCTTCTGGAGTCCAACCTTGCATGTTCAATGTACCAGTAGCAGTTCCGTCGGTGGTGATTTGCATCAAAAGGACGAGGTTGCGGGCATCAGCCACGGCGCGCACGTCGGTAGGGACAACAAACCAAGCACCATCAACGACTTCGAGTGCGCCTCCCTCGTTGAAGGATGCGAAATCAATGCCGATGTTCCAGAGGTTGTTGTTGTTGCTGTTGTCAGCACCAACGGTAACCCAGCTGTCAAAAGCGAGTGTCTCATCGATTCCGAGAACAGCCTCGTTAATATCGATGGTAGAAGCACCTCCCAATTCATTCTGGTAGATTGAACCTGTTGAGGTGATGTTCAGCATGTGCTCACCGTCAGCGAAGATGGCATGCAAGCTGTGCTGGCTCGAAGGGAGTTCAGCATAAATACGGTAGGTGTTGCCATTTACGGCTCCACCATTGTCTACGGCTTGTACGACAAGCTGGACGTTGCTGGCTGCGGCAGAAAAGCCGAACAAAACAGCGGCGGTGAGTGCGAACAAATTCTTCATGTTCAAGAGTTTAAAGATTCAAAGACTAGAGAAGGCGAAACAAATCCCTACCAAGATAAAGGTTTTTCCGGGTCTACGAAAGAATTCTATCGACGAATTAATGATTCCTTCATGTGCGCTCATCGTTTATTTGTGTCCGATATGCGGTTACTCGACAATTACATCGCTGGACAATGGATTCCAGCAGGCTCCAATCCTACTGTTTTAATGGATGCAGTGCACGGCCATGCTGTCGCTGGTGTGGATGCCTCCAATGTGGACCTTTCAGAGGCATTTGACTATGCCAGGTCCAAAGGTTCGCGAGCACTCAGGAAAATGACCTTCCAGCAGAGGGG
>DDCX01000018.1:17253-22141 GCA_002336475.1 Flavobacteriales bacterium UBA1995
TTGATGGAGATCCAGCATTGCTTTCCCGCGGGGGCACCTTTATAGGTCATCACATTGGCGTTCCGAAGCGAGGGGTAGCCGTCCACATCAATGCTTACAATTTCCCAATCTGGGGCATGTTGGAAAAAGTGAGTGTGAATTTGCTGGCTGGGGTACCAGCTCTGGTTAAGCCCGCGACCCTCACCTCTTATGTGGCCCATGCGATGGTGAAGGAGATTGTGGATTCAGGCATTTTACCTGAAGGCGCTTTGCAATTGGTATGCGGTGGTGCCCGAGATATTTTGGACCATGTGGGTTTCCAGGACGTGGTCACCTTCACGGGGTCCGCTTCTACAGGATTGAAGCTCAAGTCTCATCCTAAGATCCTGTCTGAAAATGTGCCCTTCAACTTGGAGGCGGACTCACTCAATAGCCTCGTGCTTGGGCCTGATGCTGAACCCGGTACTCCGGAGTTTGATTTGTTCATCAAGGAGCTTAGGAAGGAGATGACCATCAAATGCGGCCAGAGGTGCACTGCTGTCCGCCGGGCCATGGTGCCTGAGGGTCGCGTGGAGGCTGTTCGAGACGCCTTGAAGGTTCAATTGGACAAAGTGTCCATGGGGGATCCGGCATTGGAGGGTGTGCGCATGGGAGCCCTTGCAGGATTAGATCAGCGCAATGAGGTCCAACAAGCGGTGACCCGATTGGAGCAGGAGGCTGAGACATTGCTGTCTTTTGATTCTCCTGAATTGCTGGGTGCGAATTGGGAGACGGGGGCTTTTTATGCACCCCGATTGTTGACCCACAATGCACCACTTTCCGCAAAATTGGTGCACGAAGTGGAGCCTTTCGGTCCAGTGGCTTGCCTCCTTCCCTACGGTGATATTGACGACGCCATATCATTGACCCACAAAGGGAAGGGTTCTCTTTGCTGTAGTATTGTGACAGGTAGCTCAGAGGTTGCAAAGAAGTTTGTTGTGGAGGCTGCGACCCACCATGGTCGGGTCTTGGTGCTGGATGCCGCGTGTGCGAAGGAAAGTACAGGTCATGGCAGCCCAATGCCTCAATTGGTCCACGGCGGACCAGGGCGTGCAGGCGGTGGTGAAGAGATGGGGGGGCTCAGAGGTTTGGGGCATTATCTGCAGCGCACAGCCATTCAAGGTCATCCCGATATGATTACAGAGGTGACACAGCGGCATCAGCCCGGGGCTTCAAGGCCAGAGTCTCAGGTCCACCCGTTCCGCCTTCATTTTGAAGACCAAGAAATTGGGATGACGTTTACCACACACCGACACACGGTGACGGAAGCTGATATTGTGAATTTTGCCAATGTGTCTGGTGATCACTTCTACGCCCATGTCGATGAAACTGCGCTCGACGGAACCATTTTTGAAGGGCGGGTTGCGCATGGCTATTGGGTGTTGTCGAAGGCTGCAGGCATGTTTGTGTCTCCGCACAAAGGGCCCGTTTTGTTGAATTATGGATTGGAAACCTGTCGTTTCACCAAGCCCGTGTATCCGGGGATGACCATTGGTGTTCAATTGACTGTAGAGGAGAAGGTGCAGCAGGAAAAACGCAGCCCAGATGATGTCTTGAAAGGCATCGTCAAATTCAAGGTAGATGTGACCGATGAGACGGGAGAAACGGTGGCGATTGCCACCATTCTCACCATGGTGGCCAACCGGGTGCAGCCGGACGGTATTGCCGAAACCCAAGCGGGTTGATGTTCCGTTTGACATGGTGCATTACAGCCATTCTTTTGGGCGCTTTCTGGCCTGGTGTTGGATGGGGACAGGAGGTGTTTAGTGCAGATGAAATGAGGCAAGATATCGGGTTGTTGGACTCTCTTTTTTCAAGTCATAACTTGTCTACTGGAAGTGACTTAGAGGTTTTAAGCTCGCGTGATGCTTTATTGTTATCTGTTCAGAAGGATTCAGCGATTAACAGACTTGATTGGGCCCTGCTGGTGCACCAATGGTTGCGCAGCGCTAATGATGCCCACATCCGCATTCGGTTTGAGCAAATGGCGGACAGTGTAACGTCCTCCCTCCCCCCTGCCTCTGGCGAATTGCTTCGAGAGGACGGGCCTTGGGAGGCTTTTGCACCGGGCCGTGGGAGCGCTCAATGTGCGCGGTTGTCGTGGATGCAGAAGACATGGCCTTGGTTAGGGGCTTTGTTGCCAGATGCAGAAGTCGGTCAGCGCTCAGCTGAAGTTGCTGGAGAACAGGATCCTCCCCTGAAAGCAGGAATGGCGGTTGTCGATCATGGAGCGTTTTCAAGATGGATCATCCGGGATTTCTCGACGGGCACGTTCGCCGAGTTTAAAAAGTCCTTTCGCCGATGTGTTCGCATGCTTTCTAAGGCAAAGGCCCCAGTATTGCTTGATTTGCGCGGGAATCTGGGGGGGTTACGCACCCGTCGCCACGCCGTGCTCTCTTTCTTCCTAGAGCCTGCCAAATGGCCCGTGGAGCGTGAGGCGTCTTTTGGTAACGCTGAGGAAGCTTTTGCTGCGGTCATCCCTCCCATGCCTGCGCTTCGTGTTGCCAGACATTGTGATGTGCCGTTGGCTGTCCTGGTGGATGGGCTGAGTTTTAGTGCCTCTTTGCTTTTGGCCGATGCGGTGGTTTTGTCTGGCCGGGGTGAATTGTTTGGCGTCCGGCCACTGGGTGAGTCAGGAGGTTGTTCAGGCTCTCCGAAAGACCATGTTTTGCCCGGATCAGGCCTTGTGGTTACTTGTCCTACGCTGCTAACGTCGATTGGGACTGGGCCAAAGTCAGCTTTTAGTTTGGGGGATAACATCTCTGCTTCAGCAGCGGATCAGGCATGGAAGGATGCGGTAAGGTGGCTGCTTTCGGCTGACCTCGTTTCTCCGCGGTAATTTGCAGCATGCTTGGCTGTGCCTCATATCGTCATGTTCGCTTGCTCCGCGTCTTGTCCTTGGCAGTGTTGGCAGGGCTTTCTGTGCCGGCTGTTGCCCAACAGGACAGTGTCTTGTCCAAAGGAGAATCCCGCATGCTATCAGCGTTGATAGAGCGCTTTGTGCCGGTTCCTTCTGTGGACCGCATTTGGACCGGTGCATTTGTGGCTGCAGCAATCAAATCTGAGGCTTTGAAGGCCACGGTTGATTCTGTTCAGCGGTCGGGCATGTCCGAAGAGGAGGTGTTGGTCCGGGTGGGTGCATTGCGCATAGAGCAAAAGGCCATCAAGAGCGATCGCAATGCCTTCGTGGCAGGATTTCTTTCTCCTTTGCAGCAAATGGCCTTGGACAGCATACTGAATCCACCAGCGCCTTCAATCCAGCATTTTGGATTTCACGACAGGCTCAAATGCTTGGTGTGCAAGAAACCCAGTGAAGGGGCCATTTTTCCTTCGGGTGTGAAGCGTCCCGACCAACTGATGATGCCAAAGCAATGACCTTTTATTTGCCTTCTTTTCGCAACGATTCGTTGTGCTTGGCCCTGGTGACCCTGTGTGTTATTGGTTGCGCCCCTGTCCCTGCCCCTCTTTCCCATGAGGTTGATCCGTTCATTGGGACCGGAGGTCATGGACACACCTATCCTGGTGCCACTGTCCCCTTTGGTATGGTTCAGGTCAGTCCTGATACACGGTTAGACGGTTGGGATGGTTGTGGGGGCTTTCACATTACCGATGATGTGGTCTACGGATTCAGTCATACGCACCTCCAGGGCACAGGAGTCAGCGACTACGGTGATGTGCTGTTGATGCCAACAGTGGGTCAAATGGATACCGGAAGTGTATGGAGGGACCGCTATCGCGACCGTTTTGAAGAGGGCAGCCAAGAAGCACACGCTGGATATTACCGTTGTGCGCTGGAGCGGAGTGGAATTGATGTGGAGCTCACGGCTTCTGATCGCGTGGGTTACCACAGGTGGACGTTGGATCAAAAGGACACCCTGCAGCTGGTTGTAGACTTGGCACACCGCGATGAGTTGATCAATTACGGCATGTATCCGTTGGACGATACGACCCTTGTCGGTCAGCGTGTTTCTGACAACTGGGCAGAGGAGCAGCACGTCTACTTTGCGATGCGTTTCAATCGTCCTTTTGAGTGGCTGGACCAGATGGCAGAACTGGAGACATCTGAAGTCAACGGCGTTCTAGAGCAAGAGTTGAGTTATGTACCCGTATTTGCTATGGTATTCAAGGATGTAGTCTCTGTGGAGGCCAGGGTGTCATTGAGTTTTGTAGACATCGATGGAGCGGTTCAAAACCTCAACGAGGAAGCCCCTCAAGCCAGTGGTTTCGAGGCCGCTCGGACAGCTGCCGAAAAGCGGTGGGACGGGGCGCTTTCCCGCATCGAAATTTCGGAGGACGACAAGGAAGAACGCACGGTGTTTTACACGGCACTCTACCACAGTTTGACGGTGCCCAACTTGGCCACTGATGTGGACGGTCGGTACCGGGGAACAGATTTGCAAATCCACACGGCACCCGAAGGAATGCCGCGCCATACGGTGTTCTCCCTATGGGATACATTTCGTGCCACCCACCCCCTGCTCAATGTGCTTGAGCCCGATCGCACGGAAGTCTTTATCCAAAACTTCATTGGGATGCACAATGAAGGCGGAAAGCTGCCCATGTGGGAGCTGGCCTCGAATTACACCGGGTGTATGATTGGATACCACGCCGTCCCAGTGATTGCTGATGCATGGTCCAAAGGATTGCGTGGGTTTGATGCAGATGCAGCTTTGGAAGCCATGGTGGCCGTGGCCACTTCCGATGACCTCGCCAAGCCCATTTGGGACAGTTTGGGCTATCTCCCCTTGGAAAAGGAAAGTGAGAGCGTATCCAAAACGCTGGAGTATGCCTTTGACGATGCCTGCATTGCATCGATGGCAAGGGACATGGGCCGGATGGACATTGCGGAACGCTTTGGTCGCAGGGCCCA
>DDCX01000018.1:22254-35344 GCA_002336475.1 Flavobacteriales bacterium UBA1995
TACAACTTCTTTGTGCCGCATGACGTGTCCGGTCACATCGAATTGCTCGGTGGTCCTGAGGGCTATGCCCACATGCTCGATAGCATGTTCAATGGTCCGAGTCGCTTGTCGGGGCGCCACCAGAGTGACATTACGGGATTGATCGGTCAGTATGCCCATGGCAATGAGCCTTCCCATCACATGGCTTATTTGCCCTCTTTTGTGGGGCATCCAGAGCAAACTCAGGCACTGGTTGACAGCATTTGTGATGCGCTGTACACAGCAGAGCCTGATGGGCTGAGTGGCAACGAAGACTGCGGTCAGATGAGCAGTTGGTTCGTTTGGAGTGCGTTGGGCATGTACCCTGTGACGCCTGGTTCGCCCAAGTATGTGATTGGAACACCACGGTATGATGCGTTTCAGTGGATGCTCCCCAATGGCAATGTCCTGGAGGTCGAAGTGGACAGGAGCTCTCCAGAAGCAGTGTTTGTTCATGGATTGACCATTGACGGTCTGCCTGTGAACCGCACTTGGGTAGGGCATGACGAATTGATGGCAGGAGGCCATTGGCATTTTGAGGTTCGCGATGAGCCTGTAGGAGAAGACGGATGGGGAAAGGCACAGTCCGCCTGGCCAGTAGAGAACTGGACCTTAGGAGATGCCGCGTTTGTCGCTGCTCCTTTTATCGATGCACCGCGCAGCTACTCTGGTGACAGTTTGCTGGTTCCCTTGGGAACGATTGACACAGAGGCACAGGTTTGGGTGCGTGTTGTGGAAGACACACCGGAGGCCCGTTCTGTTGGGGCCGACATGAGCGGATTTGTACCTGCGCTGGGGCCTGTCACGGTGCGGGGAACCCAGGTGGTACAGGTGGTTTCAGAAGACCATGGTTCAAAGAGTGCTGTTGTTTCATCCCGGATTGCACGTGTGAACCCTGATTTCAGCATCGAGATTCGGGAGCCTTATGCCAACCAATATGCCGCAGGCGGAGACCGTGCATTGATCGATGGCATCCGTGGAGAAGGCGAAGACTTCAGGACTGGAGATTGGCAAGGTTTTTATGGAAAGGACGCTTTTGTCACGGTTGATCTGGGGCAAGAATACCGCATTAAATCGCTGAGCGTTGGTGTCTTACAGGATGTCAAGTCTTGGATTTGGGCTCCTGAGAAGGTGACTTGCAGAACTTCTCTTGATGGTGTCAGCTTTGTAGACTTTGGCAGTGCATCGACTTCTTTAGAACCGGTGGACTACACCCCGCTGACTGAGCGCATTGGGTTTGATGGTGACGCTGTTGCCCGGTATGTGCAAATGGAGCTCAATCAGTTTAATGGGGCCGTCATTCCGGAATGGCATTTGGGGCGCTTGAACCCAACGTGGGTGTTCGCTGATGAATTTGGGTTTGAGATTGAGCCAGTAAAACGATGAATGAAGGGGCTGATTTTGAGTCACGTGGATTGGCCATGACCACCCCTCACCCACTTGGGGAGCGGATCGTCAAGGCGGAAGGTTGTTGGATAGAGACAGACCAAGGAGAACGTCTTTTTGACCTGGTGAGTGGCATCGGCGTAAGCGCCCTTGGCCACGGA
This sequence comes from Flavobacteriales bacterium UBA1995, assembly GCA_002336475.1. Taxonomy (GTDB): domain Bacteria; phylum Bacteroidota; class Bacteroidia; order Flavobacteriales_D; family Sanyastnellaceae; genus UBA8752. The sequence goes on from DDCX01000018.1 coordinate 23,820, forward strand.
AACCAGAGGGTGGCTCAGGCATTGCACGACCAGATCGACAAGCATTTGCACGTCATGGTGTATGGTGAATACGCACAAGAACCTCAGGATCTCGCGGCCCGCGTATTGTTGGGGACGTTGGGCCAATATGGTTTGGACTCTGTGTATTTCGTAAACAGTGGCACTGAGGCCATTGAAGGGGCGATGAAGCTCGCGCGCAGGGTGACGGGCCGCAGTGAAATATTTGGTCTTACTGGCGGCTATCATGGAGCAACCACTGGTGCATTGAGTTTGTCTACCCCCTCCTTCCGACGCGATGCATTTTTACCGCTATTGCCTGAGGTGGGGCATTTGCCGTTTGGGGAAATGGAGGGCCTGCAGCACATTACAAGCCGCACAGCGGCAGTGTTTGCAGAAACGGTCCAAGGCGATGCAGGAATTCGGCCCCTTTCTGAATCCTATTTCAGTGCGCTTCGCAAAAGGTGTGACGAAACTGGAGCATTGTTGGTGTTGGATGAAATCCAGTGTGGTCTGGGCCGTACAGGCCACCTTCATGCATTTGAAGCTCATGGAATTGCACCTGATGTACTGGTGTTGGGCAAGGCTTTGGGGGGCGGGATGCCCATGGGAGCTTTTGTTTCCTCCAAAGGCCGCATGGCCCGACTGAGAGAGCATCCCAAGCTCGGCCACATCACCACATTTGGGGGGCATCCGATGGCGTGTGCTGCATGTGCAGCTTTCCTGCAAGAGCTCGAAACGGTCAACTTGGGTGCGGTTCAGTCCCAGGGCTTGCAGTGGAAGGCTGCTCTAGGGGCTCACCCAGCGGTGGTTGAAGTCCGAGGTTCAGGGCATTTCTTAGGCGTAGACCTCGATGGTCCCGAACGCGTCACGGCTTTGGTCGGAGCGGCACGCAAGAGGGGGCTTGTCCTTTTTTGGTTCCTCAGCCGGCCCCAAGGATTCCGAATTGCACCTCCCTTAACAGCAGGCAAATCCGAGCTGGATGCTGCGTTGGTGCAGTTGTTGGAAGCACTGGATGAAGTGGCGGGATAAGTCTGCGCTTTGTCCCCAGGCATCTGGCCTAAGCTAAAAATTGCCCCAGACGTTCCGCCGACTGTTTGGCCTCTGGTAAGATGTCAGGTAACAACTGCCAGCCATGGTGGGCTTTGGGCTCTTCATGTGTTGAGAGTGCGACTCCGGCAGCTTTTAGTTTTGAAGCGAGCAATTGAGCATCGGCATTCAGCAATTCGTTGGATGCACTTTCTATGTAGACTTTGCCCAGTGTCGCCAAGGAGGCGCTGGAAGCGAGCACAGGACTGCACTCTGGGTTGGTCGCCGCTTCTCCTCCGAGGTACAAACTGGCGTATTCCCTCAAGTCTTCGCGGTCGAATGCGCTGTGTTCTGCGATGTTGATGGCGGATGAAGCCCCATCTACCCTGAGGTCTACCCATGGTGAAAGCAGGGCCAAACGGTCGCTGTTTTGGCGGCGAAGGGCCCATGCCAAAGCTAAATTTCCACCAGCGGAATCGCCCACGATGTCCAATGGTTCTTCAACTGGAATGCGATCCAGTGCGCGGTGGGCCGATGGAAACGGGTGTTCGGGAGCGAGTGGGTAATCGGGGAGCCAAATTTCCCTGCCTGTAATGGCCGCCAATGCACCTGCTGCAGCCCTGTGGGTGCGCGGAGAGCAAAACGCGAATCCTCCACCGTGGATCCATACAATGGGCGGTGCATCTGTGCGTCCGCCTTTTCTGGAGACGCATTCGGTGGTCATTCCGTGCCAATTCCAAGATCGGACCACGAGGTCCTTGGGCGGAAAGTAAAGCCGGGCCAAGGTGTCTGCAGCGAGCCTCCATTGGGCAGGTGTGGCATCCAAGACCTCGTGGCGCAGCAGCCTCACAGCCACGTGGTATCCAGAAATCACGCGGTGAACCAGGTCATTCATTGAAGGGAATGGATTGGTTCTTGGGAATGCTGAAGATGGGGTATCTGGCAGGAGTCTGTTCGAAGTGATCTGATCTTTTGTAGAGCCAATCCAATTGTTGACGGGCACTCCAGGTGTCCCCTCCCCGCCCCTTGGACGTTCGGATGGCCTCGAACTCAGATTTGAGCGATGGGTTGGATTTCAAGAGGGCTTCTGCTGTTTCCTCGAAAACGTAGGAGGAGAAGTACTCTTTTTGTTGGAGCGTGCTGTCAAAGAAATTCCAAGCCATGAAGGCATCGACAGCTTCAGGTGATAGGGTTTCGACCAAATACCGGGCGGCGGCCTGGTCCAAGGGAACCACCCAATCGCCCGCAAAGAGTTGTACTTCTTCCATGGAACGGCTGACGGCTTCGATGGAGCGGTAATGGTGACCTTCGTATGGCCTGTTGAGCGCGGAGTGGCGATCTATACGGGCCACTTCGAGCAACATCAGGGTGTCCTTTGGAACAGTTGAGTAGCGGACGCCATTGGCCTTTAGCCTTTCGATCACATGGCGCCAAGCTTGGGGCACCACAAAAGCGTTGGGGACTGGAGCAGATTGACTCGCCTTGAAGGTGTGGAGGTAGTCGATGCTGCGCATGTATGGAGCATCGTGGTCGTATTTCAGTCGCCGCTCTCCGGTCACATTGCTCCATTCATATCGGGCCTCATATCCTGGGAAATCCAAGGCGTCCACAGCGTTGGTGTCGAGCTCCCATGCCACCGGAGCATTGTCGAGCGCAAGAAAAGCCTCTTGTTGGGCGCGTTTTCTCTCTTGTAAGGCCTCTGCCTTTGACATTGCCGCTTCAAGTAGCACTTCCAAAAACATCCGGGTATTTCGGACGCGGTCCGCAAAAGGCTTGAGCATATGGGCCTCGGTAGTGAAGCCGATGGCGTGGTGCAAAGCGCCATATCCGGTAGAGTAACGCGGTGTTTCCAAAAAGTCTGATATCCCACCATCGGGCGTGGCTTCTATGCTGTTCACGTATGGCACCATGGGTTCACCGCGTTGGGCCATCCCGGCATACAGCAGGGGTGTGAACTCAGCTTCTAACCAAGCGCCGAGTGGCCCGCCGAGTTTGTCGGGTTGGGTGGTGATCAGGGTCAATGTCGCTTGGTAGTCCGCGCCATTGGAGGTGTGAGTGTCCACAAAGATGTCTGGCAAAAAGCTCGAGAACATCTGATTGAATGACAATGCGTTACGGCTGTCGCACTTGATGAAATCTCGGTTGAGGTCGAGGTTGCGGGCGTTGCCACGAAACCCGTATTCTTCTGGTCCATCTTGGTTTGCACGGGTACAGCAATTGCGTCGAAGCCCACCGCCAATGTTGTACATCGGGACGATGCCAATGTGCACCCCTTGCGGCAGGCCCTCGGGATTCTCGAGCAATGCCGAGGCCCATTGCAGACTGGCATTGACGCCACACGGTTCGCCAGGGTGAATCGCATTGTTGACCAGGATGCGCAGGTCAGCGGTATCTGGCCCCAATGTGAACAGATGCAACGGTCTGCCTGCGTCCGACGTTCCAAAAACGTTGAGGGCCGCATGTTCGGGGTAGGTTTCTGCCAGCGCTGCATAGGCATCAATGGCTTCTCCCCATGTGGGGGTGGTGTTCGATTCGATTGGGGCTTGCGCGCGCAAATGAGGGCTTAGGTCAAGCCAACACATGAGGCCCAATAACAGGGGCCAAACGCGACGAAGACGAATCGGACCATCTTGGAGCAGGTTCATGAGGTCAAAAGTGAGAAATTGCAACATGGAATTCGTCCCACCATCAGACGCAAAACCAAGAACAGGACAATTTTTGTTGTCTGAGCCCTTTATGTCCGACGCTTGGTTCGGCAGAAAGGTGGTCTTTCTGTGCGATCATGATGGCGATGGCTCTCTGGGATTTGTGCTCGATCATTTCACGGACAGGTCCTTGAGATCAGTGATGAGTGATGCAGAGGATTGGCCATTGCAGCAGTCCGTAGCTGTGGGAGGCCCGGTTCACAATGACAGCTTGTTTTATCTGCACCGCATGGGAGATGTAGTCTCTGGGGCGTTGCCGGTATTGCCAGGATTGTGGCTAGGGGGAGACTTTGATGAACTGAAAGCCGGCTTGTCTACCGGGCGATACAGCGACCAAGATGTTCGCTTCTTTGTCGGATACAGTGGATGGACTCCGGGCCAATTGGATTCAGAAATGCGTGAAAAAAGCTGGTATGTGCACGATGCGCCTTTAGAAGTTAAGCTCGAGGCCATTTTCAACCCTCCCGAAGAAGGGCTGTGGCGCAGCATGCTCGCTTCAAAGGGGCCAGGTCATGCAAGGGCGAGCATGCTGCCTGTGGACCCCAGCCTCAATTGAAGGAGGCTTTTACTGGAATGCCCAACGGGTGCGGTAGCCGGAATGGCGCCTCACATTGAACACCCTTCCGCCATCCAGCAGCAGGTATTGTCCTTTGATGGCCATGAGTGTTCCTTCGATCAACGGGACCTTGTCCAAGGTGACTGAAGTGACTTTGTCGGGAAAGGCAACGCACGGGAATTGAATGTGGTGAACCGTGTCGTCTTCGGACATGAAGTCTTCAAAAGCGGGAGGACATTGCTCAAAGGCTTCATCCTTGGCCGAGCGCAATGCCTCTTCTAGCGCAGTCAAGCTTGGGTTTCCTGCGGTCAGCATGGCCCTCCATTGGGTCTTGTCTGCGAAGTGCTCTTTCATGGCTACCTCAATGAGTCCAGCCAATTGACGGTAAGGCGTTTCTGCAAGGAGTATGGCACCTGATGCGCCCTGATCAATCCAACGGTAGGGCACTTGTGTGGCCCTTGTGACCCCTACTTTGATGCCGCCGGTATAGCTTAAATAGACAACATGGGGCTGGTTGTGGTGTGCCTCTTCCCAAGCGGCATCGCGGAGTGCGACACCTTCATGGATGCGGCTGAGTTCAGGCCGGATGATGCTTTCGACGGCCAACGGGGACGATTGGAAGGCGTCAAAAGACATGCCGTCACCGTAAGTCTTGCGGATGGACTTTCCAGAAACCGTGCAATGGATCTTGCCCAGGTGTTCGATGCGGATGTCTTGACCAACTGCTGAATTGATTTCAAAGCCATCCAAAGGGTCCAAAATGTCCTTCGCTGACCAGGTGTACTGGACATTGCCTGAAGGGTTCAGCGCGCTATTCAACTTTCGAATGTTCCCTTCTCCTCTCATGGTCTTCTTGTTATTGTGCGAGGTTCTGCTAATTTTCCGAAAATCAAAACAAAGCATGAAGAAACTTTTACTCCCGGTCGTTTTGTTTGCGACCACGTCAGCCTTTGCTCAATTCGAGGAAGGCTTTGAATCCTTCACCGCAGGTGATTTTATCTGCGTAGAAAGTGAACTTTTTGAACCTTGGCCAGGGGGCACTGCTGGCAGCGAGTGGGACTCAGCCGTGTCTGATGAGTACGCTTCAGAAGGTGTGAATTCTCTTAAAATTGTAGCCGATGCAGTAGCTGGTGGTCCAATGGACGTGAATTTGATTGTTGGAAAAACTGAAGGCAACTGGAGCTTGGACTGGGACATGTTTGTGCCCGATGGCAACTCTGCTTACTTCAATGTTCAAGGAACCGATGTTGCGGGTGAAAGCACCAACAGCTGGCAGTGCAATGCCTTCTTCAATACGGATGGCAGCGTCATTACTGATGGTCCTTGGGGCATGTCAGACATCAACTACATCCCTCTGGGTGAGTGGTTCAACATCCGCTACGTTGTGGACCTGGACCAGGGAATCTTCAAAATGTGGGTGGACGGTGAAGAGCTGTTTCAAGCCCCTTATGACGGAAATTTCAGCAGCATCAATTTCTATGCTCTTGGGGACGGCCAAACCATTGGTTTGTACTACCTCGACAACTTCACCTTGGCTGAAAGCGATGTGGAATTGGTCGGCGTTGAGGATGTTGCGGTGACTCCTTTTGGGTTCGCTCCCAATCCTACCACAGGAGCGCTCAATTTGAGCGGCGTGTTGGAATCTCAGGACTTGGTTGTCTTGGACCTCATGGGCCGTGAAGTGGCGCGTGTGGCGGTTGAAGTGGGCCAGAAGTCCATTGCGGTTGATGTTCCAGATGGGGTCTACCTCTTTGGACCGGAAAACGGACAAGGACTCCGCAAATTGGTGGTCCGCCGCTGATTGCCTTTTAAACCGGTTATTGAACGGCCCTGCCTTCCTCTAGGAAGTGCAGGGTCGTTTGCGTTATGGCCGCCAATGCTTCAGGCATCGCAGGATCAGTCCAAGGTTCTTTGGCGCCAAAAGTGTGGTCCATCCCCTCACCCATAGACAATGTGGGTTCTTGTGCCCACGCCGCGAGTCTATGCGCATGGTCAGTATCAACGGCCTGATCGGATGTCCCGTGGACGATTAAGGTCTGTCCTGAGAATTGTCGAACCGCTTGTTCCACGTCAAGCCGGTTTGGTTGCTCCATAAAATCCTCAATGAAGCTCCAGTTGTGCCACAGCCTTTGGCGTGTTCTGTGGTTGATCACCTCAAGTTCACCTGACTGCCTCCAATGTTCGAGGGCCTTCCCAGAGGGAAACCGGGAAGCGAAATCCGCCACTGCTGCCCATGTGATCAAAGACTGTATGCCTCGCTTCCCCTCGGATTGAAGTTTGGCGTCTGCGGCAGAAGCGGCAAGGCAAGCTACGCCTCCTCCACGGCTGTGACCGATCACAGCAAGGGGCTTCTCGGTGGCCGTGTCATCAGACATTGAAGCTTCCGCTCTCAAGGCCTGAAGCACGCTGATGGACTCGTCCAGTTCTCGTGAATAGGTATTGGCTGCAAAGCCTTGAAGGTCAGTGAAAGTGCAAGGGTCTTCTGGTGTGGTTCCGTTGTGGGTGAAATTGATGCGTAGGAAGCGCCACCCTGCTTGTGCAAAGGCATCACCGACCATGGCCCAAGCTCCCCAATCCATGTAGCCCTTGTATCCGTGAAGAAAGAGCACTGTGCCTTTGGCCTCTGCACTTGGAATGTGCCAGACGCCATGGATGGGCCGGTCTTCCCCCCTTTCAAGCAAAAATGGATGGCGTTGCATCTCCATGTGTCAAGGTGATTTAGTCAGGAAAGTATGCGGGGTCGGGGTGTTGGAACACAAAGCCGCTCTCCAAAATGCGTTGGCTTGAGACGATTCTGGAGTGCTGAAGTTCCGGAGGACTCCCTATGTCCTTTGCAGGAGATATAGCCTTGATTTCGCGGCATTCTCGGCGTGTCCGGATGATGGGACACACCAGGTTGATGGCCCCTGAAAGCTGTTGTTCAACACAATGAAGAATGGCGCTCTTGACGTCATCGAGGTGAACCACGTTGAGCGGCTTGTCGGGGTTCTTAGCGGCGCGGCTTGGGTTCCGAAACAGGGGCCGTTTCGGTCCTAGCAATCCTCCTGCGCGAAGGTGACTTACCGCCGGGCCAGCTGTGGCTGTTTCAATGTCCAGTACACACACACCTGAATGGGGACTGACACGACGTTGTGCCAACGCTTCTGTGTAAGTTCCTGGGGAATCTGGATAAACGCTTGTGGAAGAGATGCATACTGTCCAATCCGTTTGGTTGGTGCGGCATTGCGCGATGGCCCTTGTTGTTTCTGCTGCTCCTACTTGGGGTGGCCAAGCGACAAGCAGGTGTCGGCATGGCGGAAACTTTGGGAATGCGCCGCTGTGTGCATTAAAAGCCACAGCTGTTGCTCCATGGCGAACAATGGACTCCAGGGATTCATCGCTCCTGGCGCTGCCCCACGCGGTGCCACCTGCACTGGTGATGTGTCGCACAAAGGCCTGCCCGAGCCATCCACAGCCCAAAACACCCCAATCGTAGCACTCTTTCACACTGGAAGACATTGTCGTCTGCTAAATTAGCAGCCGACCCTTCCTCTATGCTGTCTTTTTTCTCTTTGTCTCCATCCCGTTGGATCGCCCACTGTGTTTCATGCGTTGTTGCCGCGGTGATGTTGTGTGCTGGCCCTGATGCTACTGCCCAAACGGACGCCATGTTGCGCTTCCAGATTGAAGGGCTGGCAGAGGGTGACACGATTTACTTGGCCAATTACTATGGAAACAAAATGTACTACGCCGACACAGCTGTAGTGGGCGCCAAGGGAAAGTTTGAATACCGTTCTCCCGCTGCCGAAAAGGGTGGGAAATATGGCTTGGTGCTGCCTGAAAACGGTTTTGTGGAGATGGTGCTAACGGGCGGTCCTGTGACGTTGAGTGCCAACTTGGAAGATTTGCCGTCAAGTGTGGAGGTCGAAGAAGGATTGGATACCCAGCTGTTCTATGAGTACCTCGACTTTATCCAAGACATGCGCGAAAAGCGTGCGCCGATTGATTCAAGGGCACAGGACACGACCACGACAGAAGCAGAAATGGCCCAACTCAAACAGGACATGTCCCTGTTGAACTTACAAGTAGAAGCAGAGCAAGACCGGATTCAGGAGGAATATGGGCACACCTTATTTGCCAAGATGATCAAAATGGTGCGGGAACCAGATGTTCCTGATGCACCGCTTGATGCGGCCAACCCACAATTGTGGCGTTACTACAAGTTCCGGGATTTGTTTTGGGACCGTGTCGACTTCACTGACGGCCGATTGGTCAGAGATCCCGCATTGCATAACCTTCTGGAGCAGTATTGGAATTCTGTGATGCCCCAGCTGCCCGATACGGCCCTGGCCGAAGTCAATAAACTGATCACAAGGGCGACGTTGGACCCCGATATGTTCAAGTATTTCGTGCACTACTTCACGTTCTCAGCCGAGAAAAGCCAGGTTATGTGCATGGACAAAGTATTCGTGGACTTGGTGGACCGTTATTATTCATCTGGCCGGGCAGACTGGCTCAATGAGGAGCAATTAAAGAAGGTCACAGACCGCGCCGAAGACCTGCGTTACTCCCTCTGTGGTAACCGCATTCCCAATATCATTTTGCCAGATACCACCCAGCAGAATTGGGTGAGTTTGTATGATGTCGAGGCCGAATACACCTTGGTTTCGATTTGGGAGTCAACCTGCGGACACTGTAAGAAAGAGATGCCCAAGTTGCAAGCGCTCTATGAAGAGTGGCATTCTAAAGGGCTGGAGATCTATGCCATTGGCAATGACTTTGAACCCGAGCCTTGGTTGAAGTTTTTGAGAGAGAAGGACATATCGGATTGGATTCACGTCTCTGACAACCCCTTGATCAATGCGGCTGACAGCGCCACGGCTCTGATTATGGCGGGCACAACCACGTTGCAAAGCCTGAACTTCAGAACCACTTTCGATGTGTTTGCAACGCCCAAAATGTTCTTGTTGGATAAGGACAAAAGGGTCATTGCCAAACAAGTAGGGGCTGAGCAAATCGGAGAGATTTTGGCCCGCGAGACCCAGGCTAAATCCAACCCCTGATGCACGGGGGTTGCCCCCCTGCCCTGCTGACTTCTGGCGCACTTCTGAAAGCGCTGGCTGTTCCTCCTTCCCGTGAGGTTGTGCGCTTCTGGATCGGACATTGGAAGGATCTAGAAGCCCATTGTGGTGCAGGACATGGTTTGGTTCTTGAGGAAGCCTTGTTCAAGGCTGTCAGCACTGAGGGGCCTGTTTCGTTTCGTGCGGCTTGGACATTGGCGTTGCTCACAGAAGCTCAAGCGCTGCAGGTGACGGATCCCAGCGGTCGTTTTTTTGCTGTGCTCAATGGTGTTTCATCGGTGCCCATTCAGAGGGAGTTGTTGCGTGCACTGTTGTTGCTGCCTTGGTCTCTAGAACAACTTGAAGCATTGACGGAGTGGGCGGTTCACGCGGTGTTTTTGGAGGGCCTGCTGCCGTCGACCTTGTACCAATGTTTGAAGGTGATGGAACGGCGGCTGGGGTTGCATTCTGCGCCTTTTAAGGCTGGAGTTCATCGGGAAATGTTGGACGCGTTGTCCCATGTGAGTCGCGGCGATTTCCCGGTGCATGCCAAAAAGAAAGCCGCGCTTTTGAAGGCGCGGCTTTCGGAATAGAATTTGGCTGTGTGATTACTCCACACAGGTGGCTTCCCAGTATTGAAGCAAGATCAACAGGTCTGGGGTATTCACAATACCATCATTGGTGATGTCGAAGTAACATGGGCCGATGTCGGTCAGAACTTCAACGAAGATGCAGGAGCCGTTGTCTATATCAGCTGCCTGGCTATAGTTGACAGCTTCCTCATAAGTGCAACCGTAGAACAATTCTGAGGTGTTCAGGTCGTTGCCTTCGCAATCGAAGCCAGGCAGTGTGTACACACATGTGCCGTCGTCTGCTGTGGCATTGCCATTGTAGTTACAGGCCTCGTTGTAAGTGCAGCCAAAGACTTCGTCGCCGTCACAAATGTTGTTTCCATTGAAGTCTGGGCAAGCCAACTCTTCTCCGTCGCATATGCCATTGTTGTTTTGATCGCAGGGACAATCGCCACCACATACTCCAATGGCGTCTTCTACAGTGCAGGAGCCATCTTCTTCAGTGGCATTGACATCATAGTTGCAAGCGTTTTCGTCCGTACATCCATGGATTTCTGTACTGTCACAAACGCCATCTCCGTCGACATCAGCCGTGCAATCACCATTGCATACGCCGATGGCATCCACTGTGCCAATGCAGGGGTCAACGTCATCACAAATGCCATCGTTGTCGGCGTCTGCGGCGCAGTTACCTCCGCACTCACCCAAGGCGTCCAAAACAGCGCAGCTGTCATCGTTTTCGGTGGCGGACGCGTCATAATTGCAAGCGGTTGGGTCGTCGCAGCCTAGAACCTCAGCATTGTCGCAAACTCCATCTGAGTCCTCGTCTGCAGGACAATCTCCATTGCAGACTCCCAAGGCATCTGGTGTGCCAACGCAAGGGTCGATGTCATCACAAATGCCATCATCGTCAATGTCAGCTGTGCAGCCGCCGTTGCAATCGCCCAGGGCGTCATAGGCTCCTACACAGGCATCAACGTCGTCGCAGATTCCATCGTTGTCCTCGTCTGCTGTACATGTTCCACCACAGATGTCCAGAACATCCAGATAGTCGCAAGAGTCGTCTTCTTCTGTCGCTTCGCTGTCGAAGTTGCAGGCCTGTTCATCTGTGCAGCCGAAGATTTCAGCGTTGTCACAAATGCCGTCTCCGTCCTCATCGGCAGGGCAGTCACCGTTGCAGACATTGAGTGCATCGAGTGCGCCTACGCAGGGGTCGATGTCATCGCAAATGCCATCGCTGTCTTCATCTGCAGTGCAATCTCCGTTGCAAATTCCCAGCACGTCGTACTCGCCGACACAAGGGTCTTCATTGTCACAAATGTCATCGCTGTCAAGGTCAGCGGGGCAATCACCATTGCAGATGCCCAGTGCATCATATTGTCCGACACAAGCGTCTTCGTTGTCGCAAATTCCGTCGCTGTCCAAGTCAGAAAGGCAAATACCGCCGCAGATACCGAGCGCATCTTCGTACAAGCAGCTGTCGTCACTTTCAGTGGCCAAGGCATCGTAATTGCATGCCGTTTCATCAGTACAACCTGAAACCTCGTTGGCATCACAGACGCCATCGTTGTCGCTGTCGTTGTCTACGACCTGGCCATCGACACAGGTGTCGCATACGCCATCGACG
>DDCX01000075.1 GCA_002336475.1 Flavobacteriales bacterium UBA1995
CAGTCGTCAGTAAAGTTGGCCGAAGCCTCTCCTGTAAAACCTGTGCCCGTCTCCACAGAGCAGTCGCCCATGACAGATACAGAAAGGTCGCCAGGAAGTGTGAGGTCGATGGAAGGAGCAACGGTATCGACCACATGGATCAATTGCGTGCAAGTGCCCACGTTTCCGAAGAGGTCTTCAGCACTCCATGTGCGCTCAATGGTATAGCAACCCGCATCTGTTTGGTCGATGATGACGTCCGCGAGGATGCTGACGGGAATGCTGTCCAGGTCATCGCAGTTGTCGACGACGGTGACGGTGGCCACTTGTGGAATGTCCTCTGTGCAGGCCACGGTGGCTTCACCAGGACAACCGAGGAAGGTCGGAGCGATGGTGTCCACGCGGCAGATGTGTTGCTCGACGTTGTAAGCACCGCAAGAATCCACAAAAGTGTAGATGTTGGTCGTGCACATTTCGTCATAATCGAAGTACTCAGTATCGAGGCTGAGGTCCACGATCACGTCTCCAAGAGCTCCCGACACAGGCACACCAGAAATCTGGCCTTCCCATGCGTACCAACCACCGAGTCCATACTCGCAGTTGTGGTCATTGGCCGCTTCACCGACTTGGAAACCAAAGTGCTCATTGACTGGTGCGTGGCTTAAGCTCAGCAAACTGCCTTCAAATGACCCCGTACCGTGCAGGTAACTCTGGTCATTTTTCAAGGTGTAGATCAGCCAAGAGTCGGTGTCCACATCCTGGCAGGAATAGGCATACTTGAACCCTTTGCCCATGGCTGCCCACTCAGGTCCGGTCACCCCATCCTCAAAGACGAGGAAGACCTTAAATCCTTGTGAAGCATCTGCGCTGTTCTCAATGTTACCTGAGAGTACGGCTGTTCCGTTGTTGTACTGGACAAACTCCAGTCCCATGCCGCTTTCAACAAAATAGTCGGAGGCGGCGAGGCCTTGCATTTGAAGGCCGTAGATGCGCAATGCACCGTCAGGGCCCACTCCCAGTGCCGTATTGGCTTCACCTGAAATCAGGGAGTCCATGGCGGGGAGGGTGACACATGAAGTGGCCTCGGTGGTGACACCGGTGCAGGCGTTGTAAACAGAAGCACCTTCCAAGCATTCGATGGCAGCAAGGTCATCGAGACACTGCACGGTATAGTCTTGAAGAGATTCGTCGATCACGAGGCACAAAGGGTCGCAGTCGTCAAGCTCAATGGGGTCGCCGTTGCAGTCAAATCCTGGCAAGGCGTAGTCACATGAACCATCTTCATCGGTGGCTTCAGCGTTGTAGTTGCACGCAAATTCATCGGTACAACCCGCGACTTCAAGGGCATCACAGATGCCGTCTGCGTCTGCATCACTGAGGCAGTTGCCGTCACAATCGAGGTAATCCTCTGCTGGATAGGTACAGAGGCTTTCGTCGAGGTCGGTAGCGTCTTCATTGTAGTTGCATGCCGTGGCATCTCCACAGCCGACCACTTCCTCCTCATCGCAGATGCCGTCACCGTCCATGTCGTTGAGACAAGCGCAGTCACAGTCCACAAATTCAGCGTCGCAGTATTGCTCAGGGTACACACAAGCAATGCCGTCGGTTGTGGCCAGAGGGTTATAGTTGCAAGCCTCCTCGTCCAAACAGCCCTCAATGGGGTCACCTGATCCGAATGGGAATTGCTGCGGATCATCAAAGGTTCCGAGGTCGTCACCCTCGACCTCAGGGGTCAAGGTGAAGTCGAGTTCATACTGCTCGCAGGCATCTTCATCCCAGAGGATAAATGAGATTTCTTCTCCTGCATCGGCATAGATGTTCATGTTGATCCAGCTGCCGCCTTCATAGTCAAAAGCAACACTCAGGCCGACGGTATTGCCGTTCACTTGAGCAAGTACGGTGCCTCCTACAACGGGCGCACCGTTGAAGAACACCTCCGCAATGACCGTTGAAGGAATCAAGGGAAGGACCTCCACTGAGGTATCGGGTTCGTTGCAAGGGTCTTCAAAGTCACAGATGCCGTCGTTGTCGGCGTCTTCCAAGCAGTTTCCGTCACAATCGTAGCCAGCGTCAGGGCCGGGGCCGTTGCAAACGCCACAAGCATCGAGGGTTCCGACGCAGTCGTCTTCGTCGTCGCAGACGCCATCAGCATCAGCATCCTCCGTGCAGTCGCCACCGCAGACACCGAGGGCGTCCAATACGTTTCCGTCGCAGTCGCATTCACCAGAGGCAATGCCGCTTCCGCCGCATTCACCACATTCATCCAATTCGGCACAGGAACCATCGTCGATGGTGGACGCTGCATCGTAGTTACAAGCGGCAGCATCGGTACAACCAGCGCAGCTCAAGAACTCGCAGGATCCGTTCTCTTCGGTAGCGTCCGCATCGAAGTTGCAGGCGTCTTCGTTGGTACAACCTTCGACCTCGGCTTCGTCACAGACACCATCGCCGTCGGTGTCATTGATGCACGCTCCACTGCAGTCTACATAGTCAAATCCATAAAGGTCAGCAGGGTACTCGCACAAACTGTTGTCTGTGTCCGTGTAGTCGCCAGCGTTGCAGGCGGCAGGATCGGTACACCCTAAAGTTTCGTCCTCTTCACAAATACCATCGCCGTCACTGTCATTCAAGCAGTTGCCGTCACAATCGAAGGAATCCGTTCCATAGAGATCGAGGGGATAAATACAAGATCCATCCTCTGTATCTGCGAGGTCAAAATAGTTGCAGGCCGCAGCATCTGTACATCCAGGGATGGGGTTGCCGCTCAAGAAGGGAAGGTCCGACGGGTCGTCAAACGTGGAAAGCTCTTCGCCGTTTTCATCCACGCTCACAGTGAAGTCGATGTCATAGAGGGCGCACAGAGAAGCGTCAAACAATTGGAAGTCGATCTCATCGCCAGCTTGCGCATAAATGGTCATGCTGACCCAGCTGCTGCCTTCGTATTCAAAAGCTTCGTCGACACCAGCGGTTTCACCGTTGATGGAGGCGATCAGGGTCATGCCCACAACAGCTTGTCCATCCAAGGTGACCTCCGCAATAAAGGAAGCGGGAACCGTAGGGGTGACAACGGGTGTCAGGTCAGGGTCATTGCAAGGGTCATCGCCGTCACAAATGCCGTCGCCGTCAGCATCGGCGAGGCAGTTTCCGTCACAATCGAGTCCGTCAGCGGCAAAAGAGCAAGAGCCATCGTCGTCGGTGGCTGTGGGGTCAAAGTTGCAGGCCGTTTCGTCCTGACAACCGGCGATTTCATCGCCGTCACAGATTTCGTCGCCGTCAGCGTCGGCGAGGCAGTTTCCGTCACAATCGAGGGCATCGCTGCCATAGAGGTCAACAGGGAATTCGCAAGACCCATCATCTTCGGTAGCCAGTTCATCATAGTTGCAGGCAGCGTCGTCCGTGCACCCAGGTGCGGGGCCTCCTGCTCCGAAATAGAACGTATCGCGGAACTCAGTCATGCCATCTCCATTGATGAAGACCTGGCAATAAATCTGACCGCTGATGTCACCGTTTGTTGTGAACTGACCAATGAGCACCCGAAGGTCTTCACCGGCAATGCCGTTCGCATCACCATTCAGTGCATACCAGGCACCTCCAATGAGGTCGTCAATGGCAATGCTGGCTCCTGGAGTTCCGTTTCCTGGGTCGAAGTTGGTAACCCACGGGTTGTCCGTAGACTGCACCGTGCTCACATTGGCTTCTCCCAGCAGAGCGTTGGGCACGCTTTCGATGCCCACCGTCACCCAACTGTCGTAAGGAAGATCTGGATATACCGCGAACAAGATGCTGTTGATGCCGTTGGGCGTCGCCGCGCCGAGGGTGGCATTGTAAAACTCTGTCGTGGTATTGACGTAGGTGGGGTTGGTGAGGTCTCCTGAAACGGAAGACATAAAGTCGTCCTCGTTGTTCATAGAGACGTACAAACGCGAGCAGGAGTAGCCTGTCAAGTCGGTCACACCAAGGGCGCCCACCAAAACACCGATGTTTTCGTTGACGACCTCGACTTCGAGGTCATACCCCTCAGGTGCGGGGGAGGAGTTGGTGGGTTGTCCATTTGCAAGGCTGCAGGACAGGGCTAAGAAAAGCCCGAGGAGCAATCGGTAAGGGTTCATGGCGCCGTGATAATAAGCTGATAGCATCAATGATAAGTTCTACAAAGATGCGAAAAAACCCGACTAATTGCAATTATTTCGTGATTCGTCGATGAAATATTGAGGTTCGCAGATGAAAATTTGTGGATGTAAGGCCCCAAAAGGGACGCAGGAAACGCCCCTAAACGGCAGCAAACAAGCCCTGTAGGACTTATCCGACGATGTTGATAATGCGCCCGGGGACCACGATAATTTTACGCGGTTCGCGGCCATCCAATTGCTTGGAAGTACGGGGGTCAGCAAGCACAACGGCTTCTACTTCTTTCGGTCCCAATTCTGCGGGAACCTCAAGTTGGAACCTCACTTTCCCATTGAATTGAACAGGGTAGCGCACTTCGGACTCCACGAGTTTCTCAGGGTCCCATTTGGGCCATGCGGCATCAACCACAGAGCCAATGCCCCCAGCGTAAGACCAAACTTCCTCAGCCAAATGTGGGGCGTAAGGACCCAACACTGCGGCGAACGGCTGCAAGACCTGGCGGTCGTGGCAGCTTTGCTCTGTCAGCTCATTGACCCCAATCATCAATGCGCTGACCACGGTATTCCAGCTCAGGCGGTCGAGGTCTTCGGTGACTTTTTTGATCGTTTTGTGTAAGGTGCGCTCAGCGTCGGAAGAAGGCAGATTGTCGGTGACAATGTTATGGCCCTCGCTGTCCATGTAGAGGCGGGTGAGCTTTCTCAAAAACCCGTGCACGCCGCTGATGCCTTGTGTGTCCCAAGGCTTGGCCTGTTCTAGCGGGCCGAGGAACATCTCGTAGCAGCGCAAGGTGTCGGCGCCATACCGCTCCACCAGATCGTCGGGATTTTCAACGTTGTATTTGGACTTGGACATTTTCTCGACCTCGCTGCCGCAGCGGTACTCGCCTTGGTCATTGAGTTCAAAAGCGGCATCGGCGAATTCTGGGCGCCATGCTTTGAAGGCCTCGGTATCCAAGATGTCGTTGCGCACGAGCGCAATGTCCACGTGCAGGCGCTGGGTGCGCTGCTCCTTGCGGCGCTCAAAAGTGACAAAAGTGTTGGACCCTTCGACGCGGTAAACAAAGCTGCTTCGGCCCAGGATCATGCCCTGGTTGACCATTTTGGCAAAGGGCTCATCAAATCCAATGGTGCCGAGGTCAGAGAGAAATTTGGTCCAGAACCTGCTGTACAGCAAATGGCCGGTTCCGTGCTCTGCTCCGCCCACATAGAGGTCGACCTGGCCCCAATAGTCGCTTTTGGACCGGTCACACAGACCTCTGTCATTGTGAGGGTCCATGTACCTCAGGAAGTACCAGCTTGACCCTGCCCAGCCGGGCATGGTATTGAACTCCATGCGCTCGCCCCGCGAGACATTCCATTGTTCGGCCCTGGCCAAGGGCGGGTCGCCGTCCTCTGTGGGCAGGTAGGCGTCCACCTCGGGAAGGAGCACTTGCTCATCTTCGAGCAACTGGGGCACCCCCTTGTCATAGAAGATGGGAAAAGGTTCTCCCCAGTACCGTTGGCGGCTGAACACAGCGTCACGCAAGCGGTAGTTCACGCGGGGGACGGCAAATCCCGAGGCCTCTGTTTCCTGTATCGCAATCGGGAGCACAACAGAGCAGCGTTGACCGCTCCAAGAGCCGCTGTTGCACAACACAGCATCCTTGTCGGTGCAAGCGCCTTCTTCGATGTTGTGGCCTTCAAAAATGGGAGGGATGTCCAGCCCAAAAGCGCGGGCGAATTCCCAATCCCGTTGGTCTCCAGCAGGGACCGCCATCACAGCTCCGGTGCCGTATCCAGCCAAAACGTAGTCGGCGATCCAGATGGGCATGGGTGCCCCGCTGAGCGGATGCAAAGCATGGGCTCCTGTAAAGCACCCGGTCATGCCGCGGTCTCCAGCCATCCTTTCGCGTTCGCTTCGGCCGGCGGTTTCTTTTTGGTAAGCCGCGACAGCGTCATGTTGTGCCGCTGTCGTGATGTCTTGCACGAGCTCGTGTTCTGGAGCCAGTACCAAGAAGTTGGCCCCATAGAGGGTGTCTGGGCGCGTAGAAAACACCTCGATGGTCCGGCCTTCATGGTGTTGGATGTCAAATCGCAATTGGGCTCCAGTAGACTTGCCGATCCAATTGCGCTGGACTTCTTTGATGCTTTCGGACCAATCGATGCTGTCCAGTCCCTGCAGCAGGCGGTCTGCATAAGCCGTGATGCGCATCATCCATTGCCGCATTTTTTTGCGGACCACGGGATGCCCCCCTCGTTCGCTTAATCCGCCAACCACCTCGTCGTTTGCCAGCACTGTTCCCAGTGCGGGACACCAGTTCACTTCGCTGTCGGCGAGGTAAGCCAACCGGTAGGCCATCAGGACAGATGCTTGCCCCTGTGGATCCAGCGCATTCCATTGTTCCGCGGAAAACGGCCCTTCAAAACCGTCGCCCCAGACCACCTGCAGGGCTTCGTTCAACGTGTCTTCTCCCACGGCCCAATCGACCTCAGCATTGCCATGTTCGGCGAAATGTGCGGTGAGGGTCGCAATGGGTGCAGCCTTATCAGCGGCCCGGTCATACCCGTGCTCAAAGAGGCGGGCAAAAATCCATTGGGTCCACCTGTAATATTCCGGGCTGCTGGTGCGGACTTCCCGAGACCAGTCGTAGCTGAATCCCAATAGGTCAAGTTGCTCGCGGTACCGGGCAATGTTGCGCTCAGTGGTGACGGCAGGGTGCTGCCCCGTTTGGATGGCATATTGCTCAGCCGGCAGCCCAAAGCTGTCATAGCCTTGTGGGTGGAGCACATTGAAACCTTGTTGCCGCTTGTAACGGGCAATGACATCCGATGCGATGTAGCCAAGGGGGTGGCCCACATGCAATCCCGCACCACTGGGGTAGGGAAACATGTCGAGCACATAGTACTTCTTCTTCTCAGCGTCCTCAGAAACCTTGTAAGTCTCTTGCTCTTGCCAATGTTGGCGCCACTTGTTTTCGATGGCTTTGAAATCGTATTCCATACCCGCGGGATGTGGGTGCGAAGATACCTTGGCCTGCTGCGGTGCAGGCGCCCCATTTTACCGTTGCCCTATCGGGTACAATTGGGGGGTTGTATTGGAATCAAAACCGATGTTTTTCGACGTTTCTTTATGAAATTGCCGGCGTGTACGCGACCCGGATACCCGAGCCTGTTACGTCATTCTTTCCAGAGTTTCTCTGGTCGGGCGCTTCCGGTGGGCAAGAATTGCACCTGACTTTTGACGATGGGCCGCATCCGGAATGGACCCCTCGGATCCTGGACATGCTGGGGTCAGCAGGACACAAAGGCACATTTTTCTGTGTGGGCGAGAATGTCGAGCGCTACCCCTCCGTTTTTGAGCGCATACAAGATGAGGGCCACAGTTGGGGCAACCACACCATGCGGCATGAATCAGGTTGGTCGACGGGTCAATATGCCTATCTCAAGAGTTTTTTGCAGTGTGAGGACATCACGGGTTCAGGCCTGTTTCGTCCGCCTTATGGCCGCATGACAAGGGGGCAGGCCAAGGCGATTGCAATGCGGAGCCGCATTGTGATGTGGGACCTACTTACAGGTGATTTTGATCAAAAACGCACGGCTGAGCAATGTCTCACCAGCACGCTGGGCCACTTGCGTCCTGGCTCCATCGCGGTCATGCATGACAGCGACAAGGCTTCGCCGCGAACACCGGGACTTTTGGCGGGCATCTTGCATGAAATGGAAGAACAAGGGTGGAAGGGCTCTGCCCTTGACATGCCAGGGCATCCATAGCAAGAAGATTCCCACAACAATGGCCTCGGAAGGCTTACAGGTGATTATTAATCCCCTGTACATCTTTGGGGCCCTATGGCCAATGCAAGCAGACCCCTGCGCGTTCTCTACGTTGATGATGATGAAATGGCACTGACCTTGACGCAGCTCCAATTGCTCAATGCGGGAATTGTGGCCGAAGCAACATCAGATACGTTAGAGGCCGTGGGCATGCTCGCAACGGAGGAGCTTGATCTGATTTTATTGGACTCGGTCATGCCGACGATTGACGGCGTTGAGTTTCTCCAATTGATGCGTTCCCTGCAATTCCAATACCCTGTTGTGTTTCTCACAGGTTTTGGGGTAGAAGAGCTGTGGGAGGTTGTTCGGGAGTTTGATGTCCTAGACATTCTGGACAAACAAAAGGACCGCATGGTCCTGCCCGAGCGCCTCAAAGAGCTCTATGCACAGCACACAAGTAATCAGATGATCATCAGCCCTCCTGTGAGCCTTGACGGGCCTCGCGCAGCATCTTGAGCTTTCGGCTGATTTCACCCATCTCTCGCTGGTCTGACTCAATTTTCTTCTGAAAGTCGGCCACAATAGACGCGGCTCCCTTTCCAGTAAAAATCCCCATGTTGTTCTCGTATTGGGTAACGCGCTTTCGGAGACGGTCCATTTTGTCGCGCAGGACGCGCTCCTCCTTGCGGGCCATGTGTTCCGAACCTTCACCGGTCACCAGGCTTTCAACACGCTGCTTGTAAGCCTCGACGGAGCGCTCACTGCGCTTTTCACCCAAGGCATCGAACTTCTTGTCCATGGCGCTGCCATAGCGCTCTACAATTTGCTCGAACACGCGTCTTGGGACATGACCGCTCTCGGCCCAGCGCTTGGAAAACGCCTTCAGGGTACCGAGGTCGTTGCCGTGGTTTCCTGTCAACTCAAAGGCTTCGATTTCTTCAATGAGCGCCTCTTTTGCTTTCTGGTTGACCTTGTATTCTTTGTCGCGGTCTGCGAACTGGGCCTTCCTGGCGGTAAAAAACTGATCGCAGGAACCTCGGAATTTGCGCCACAGACGGTTTTCGTCCCGTGGGCCTGCTGACCCCAAGTCCTTCCATTCTTTTTGCAGCGCCATTAACTGGTCTGCAGTCTGCCTCCATGACGTGCTCTCGGCGAGCCCCACTGCCTCTTCAGCGATGGCTTGCTTGCGGTCACGCACCTTGTTTTGAGCGGCGCGCACATCGGCAAAAGCGGCATCGCGCTTTTGGAAGAACATGTCGCACAGCTCCCGGAAACCCTCCCAGGCTTCTTGGTCGTCTTTGCGTCCTGCAAACCCAATGGTTTTCCAACGCTTTTGGATGTCCTTGACTTTTTCGGCCTGTTCGGGCCACCCGGTGGGCCCTTCAACTTCCACCTCTAGCAATACCCGGACTTCTTCGACCAACGCTTGCTTGGCTTCTAGGTTTTTCTGGAACCCTTCACGGATGCCATCAAAGTGCGCTTTGATTTCGTCCAGTGCGCCGCGCGTGTGACCGAAGAAGGTGTCTGCCATCTCCTGGTAGGTCTCGCGTGGGCTTGGACCTACGTCGAACCAGGCCTTCATATAGCTTCTTGCCAGCAGCTCTTTTTCCTTGAGGTCTGTGACGGAAGTCAATTGCGAGGCTTGCTCGATGAGGTCCTGCTTCTTTTTGAGGTTCACCTGCAAGTCATGGTCCTGCAGCTGCTTATAGATGTTGACGTTGTAGAAAAATTCGTCGCGGAGGCGGTGCCAGGCATCGTGGACCTCCTTGTATTGGTCACCGGGAACATTTCCGATCGCATTCCACTGTTCGGTGAGCGTATTGAACGCATCGAACATCTTGCCGATGTGCTCTTCGTTGGCCACCAACTCCTTCATGGCGTTCAAAACGGCCGTTTTCTGTTCGAGGTTTGCCCTCTGCTCTGCCGCTACTTTTTCTCGCCACGCTTTTTCCCTTTCGCGGAAAGCCGTGTACATCTCATTGTTGCGCGCATCTTCCTCGTCGGGCTCATATGAAAACCGGATGGACTCCTCTCCCGGTTCCAATGCGGGATGTTCGGTTTCATCAAAAGCTGCGCGCTGAGCAGCGACATCTTTTTCGCGTGCATCCTTGTAGACCTCGAAGGCTGTGCGAACGTCGACGCGCACGGATTCGATTTCCGGGTTCTCCAGCAACGACGCGATGCGTTGATTGATCTCGGCTTTCATGGCATTGGGTAGGTTGGTTCCACCAGGCGTTCCCGATGGTTTGCAGTTGGCAAGTCCTTTGAGGGCTGTACTCCGTAGATTCAGCGCCGTGGACCTGAAAAAAGATGTTTCCTCGAAGATACGACATTGGTGCGCCCGTGCCGAGCGGTCACCTGCTCAGGTGCGTCGAAAACTGCACAGCTGGGGGGAGAAAGACCATGCGGATGACCTCGTTGCTGCCCTGACCAAGGAAGGGTATCTCGATGCGGATCGGTTCGCGGAAGCATATGCCCTAGACCACGTTCGGCTCAAGGGCTGGAGCCCGCGAAAAGTGGCCGCAGCACTGCGGTTTGAGCACGCATTGAAAGACGGCGTGGTGGACCGTGCCTTGGAAGCACTCACAGCAATTGATGTTCATGATGCCGCCTGCCGTGCTGTGCGAAAAAGAAAGCTTCAACACCCAGATGAAGCGCCAGAAAAAACGATAGGGGGCCTCTTGCGGAAGGGCTTTACAATGGAAGTAGTGCGGGCAGCAATGGCCGCAGAGGATGTGCCCCCTAAATTTGGGCCATCATGCTAACTGCCGATCAAATCCAGTCCGCCCGGGTGCGCGTCAATGCGCTCATGGGATACCTCGCCATCGAGCAGAAGCGTATTGACATCCTCGAGGACGAAAAACTGTCGCAAGACCCAGAATTCTGGAACGATGCGAAAGAAGCAGAGAAGGTCATGCGCCGGATCCGCGGAAAGAAAGTCTGGGTCGGTGAATTCGAGCGGGCCGAGACGGCCATCGAAGACCTGCAGGTGCTGTTTGAGTTTCACAAAGAGGGGGAGAGCACCGAAGAAGAAGTGATGGCCCAGTATGGCGACCTGATCTCATGCATCGAGGAACTGGAGTTCAAACAGATGCTTTCTGACGAGGCCGACGGACTCAATGCTGTGGTACAAATCACGGCAGGGGCTGGAGGTACCGAGTCCTGCGACTGGGCCGGCATGCTGACCCGGATGTACACGATGTATTCCGACAAGGCGGGCTTCAAAGTCAAGGAAATTGACCGCCAAGACGGCGATGTGGCCGGCATCAAGCAGGTCACCATGGAGGTCGACGGTGATTACGCTTTTGGCATGCTCAAAGGGGAGAATGGCGTGCACCGCTTGGTGCGGATCAGTCCTTATGACTCGCAGGCCCGGAGGCACACTTCGTTTGTGTCGGTCTATGTGTATCCCTTGGTGGACGACAGCATAGAAATCGAGGTGAATCCCGGAGACCTGACCTGGGACACTTTCCGATCTGGAGGAGCAGGAGGACAGAACGTGAACAAGGTCGAGACCGGTGTTCGACTCCGCCACAAGCCCACGGGCATCATCATTGACAATACCGAGACCCGATCGCAATTGGGCAACAAGGAAAAGGCCATCCAGCTGTTGAAGTCTCAGTTGTACGAGATGGAAATGGCCAAGCGGAGTGAGGCCAGGGCCGAAATCGAGGCGGGTAAAAAGAAAATTGAGTGGGGTTCTCAGATCCGCTCCTACGTGTTGCAGCCATACAAAATGGTCAAAGACCTGCGTTCGAGCTACGAAACGTCAAACACCGATGCGGTGCTCAGCGGGGAGATTGAGCCCATGCTCAAGGCCAACCTGATGCATGCAGCTGCCGAGCGCTCCGCCGCCGAGCATTGAAGACCACGGTCACACCACAGACACTTTCCAAGACATGAAAACCCGCATCGAAAAGGACACCCTGGGCGAAGTCGCTGTACCTGCTGACCAGTACTGGGGCGCGCAAACCGAACGCAGCCGCCACAACTTCCCCATTGGCCCAGCAGGGACCATGCCCATCGAGGTTGTGCATGCTTTTGGCCACTTGAAAATGGCCGCAGCAAAGGCCAACTGTGACTTGGGTGTTTTGGAAGCAGGCAAGCGCGACTTGATTGTGCAGGTCTGCCAAGAGATCATTGCTGGTCGGCTCGACGACTGCTTTCCGCTGGTGGTGTGGCAGACCGGGTCGGGGACCCAGTCCAATATGAACGTCAACGAGGTCATCGCCAACCGCGCCCACGTTTTGGCCGGAGGAACACTGGGAGAAGGGGAGCGGCCGGTGCACCCCAACGACGACGCCAACAAGTCGCAAAGCTCCAACGACACTTTCCCTACCGCGATGCACCTGGCGGCATTTGACCGCATTGTGGGCACCACGCTGCCAGGAGTGCAGCGATTGAGGGACGCCTTGGCTGCAAAAGCAGAGGAGTTGAACGACGTGGTCAAAATTGGTCGGACCCACCTGATGGATGCGACGCCGCTGACATTCGGCCAAGAATTCGGCGGATATGTCGCCCAGCTCGATCATGGAATGAAGGCGCTGCGCAATACGCTGGACCACTTGGCTGAGCTTGCACTCGGCGGGACGGCCGTGGGAACCGGACTCAACGCACCCGAAGGCTACGCCGAAAAAGTAGCCGCTTACATGGCGGAGTCCATGGGACATCCCTTTGTCACCGCCCCCAACAAATTTGAGGCTTTGGCAGCGCACGATGCTGTGGTCGAGGCCCATGGAGCGCTCAAGCAATTGGCCGTCAGCTGCAATAAAATGGCACACGACATCCGCATGATGGGCAGCGGCCCGCGGAGTGGAATCGGTGAACTGGCCCTCCCCGCCAACGAGCCGGGATCCAGCATCATGCCGGGCAAGGTCAACCCTACCCAAGCCGAAGCCCTGACCATGGTGTGCGCCCAAGTGATGGGCAACGATGTCGCAGTGACCATTGGCGGGGCTCAAGGACATTTCGAACTCAATGTCTTTAAGCCGATGATGGCCCGGAACATTCTGGAGTCTGCGCGGCTGATGGGTGAGGCTTGCGCCTCATTTGCAGACCGTTGTGTTTCTGGGATCCGTCCAAATCGGGCCAGAATTGATCAGCTCTTGGGCGACAGCCTGATGCTGGTCACGGCATTGAACCCGCACATTGGCTACTACAAAGCAGCTGCCATTGCCCAAAAGGCCCACGAAGAAGGCACGACCCTCAAGGCCGCAGCTTTGGGACTTGGACACCTTACCGAGGAGGAATACGACCGCTGGGTGGTGCCTGCCAACATGACCGGTTCAAGATGACCGCTCACCGCATTCAAAACCTTGGACGGTGTTCGGCGGTGGTGCTGATGGCCCTTATGTTGGTCGACTGTGGTCCTCCTCGGCATGTGCACCGCGCCAAAAGGAAGCGAAAGCCCAAGTGCAAGACCTGTCCTTCTTTCTCTCACGCGCTCTGTCCTTTTGAGCAAGGGCTACCTTTGCACTCGGAATTTTCGACAGGAACAACGACATGGCCTTACACGACCACACATATGCCGTCATCATGGCGGGAGGCGTCGGCTCCCGCTTCTGGCCGATGAGCCGTTCGGGCAGTCCCAAGCAATTTCTCGACATCCTTGACCGCGGTCGGACCCTCATTCAAATGACGGCCGACAGGCTGGAGCCCATGCTTCCTTATGACCGCATGTACGTTGTGACCAACGTCCGCTACAAGGAGGAGGTGATGGCGCAGCTTCCGGACCTTCCCGAGGACCAGATCTTGTGCGAGCCGTTCATGCGCAATACCGCGCCATGTTTGGCCTATGCCCACCATCGGATCGCCAAGAAAGATCCTGAAGCGACCATCATTGTGGCTTCTGCGGATCATTTGATCGAAGACGAGGAAGGCTTCCGTGATGTATTGGGAGTGGCGGTGCGCCAGGCTTCTGAGACGTCACAACTTCTGACTTTGGGCATCACTCCAACCCGCCCTGACACGGGCTACGGTTACATCCAATATGAGGACCTGCCCGGGTCCTTTGACGAAAGGCTGCAGCAGGTAAAAACCTTCACCGAAAAGCCCAATAAGGAGCTTGCAGAACAGTTTATCTCATCTGGAGACTTTTGCTGGAATTCGGGCATTTTTATTTGGTCGCTGTCGACCATTCAAGACAGGTTTGCCGATCAACTGCCCGATTTGCATGCGCTGTTCTTGGAGCGGGCGTCTGACCTAGGAACGGACAAAGAGGCCGAAGCAGTGCTGTCCATTTTTGGAGCGGCGGAAAACATCTCCATCGACTATGGAATCATGGAAGGCGCCCCGAACGTGGGGGTTGTGTTGGGCGATTTCGGGTGGAGCGACCTCGGAACTTGGGGGTCACTCTATGAGAAGCTCGACAAGGATGCCGATGGCAATGCGCTCAGTGGCGTCAATTTCATGGGCGACGGCTCAACGGGCTTGATGGTGGCTGCTGAAGGCGGCAAGCTGGTCGTGGCCAAAGGGTTGCGCGACTTTATTGTTGTGGACACCCCAGATGCGCTGTTGTTGTGCCCCCGCAGCGAAGAACAGTGGGTCAAGCAATTGGTCTCTCAGCTCAAGACTGACCACGGGGAGCCCCTCGTTTGAACGGGAGGAAATAACAAACCCTGTGGCGCCGCGGCGGAGGGTGTGTACCTTCGTTGGGAGGCATGGGACTGCTATTCCACATCGGCCGCTACTTCGCGTTCATGGCATCGGCGCTTCGGCGACCGCAAAAAGGCCGCGTTTTTGCACAGGCCACCATCATCGAATTGGAGGCCATTGGCGTCCAAAGTCTGGGCATAGTAGCGCTGTTGAGCCTGTTCATGGGAGCCGTCATTGCCATTCAAACGGCGCACCAAGTGGGCGGCTGGGTTCCGGCTTACACCATAGGTTTTACGGTACGTCAAACCATGATTCTCGAATTCGCGCCCACCATCATCCCCGTGATTCTATCCGGAAAGGTGGGGTCCAACATTGCATCGCAGATTGGGACGATGCAGGTGACCGAGCAAATTGACGCCTTGGAAGTCATGGGTGTGCGCAGTATTTCCCACCTGGTGCTCCCGAAACTTCTGGCCGCTCTTGTCATTTTTCCATTCCTCGTGGTGATCGCCATGGTGCTCGGCATTGGCGCAGGAGCATGGATTTGCAATGCGGCAGAACTCAGCAGTTTCGCAGATTACGAATACGGGATTCAAGTCGACTTCAAGGCGTTTGATGTGGCTTATGCCCTCATCAAGACCTGTGTGTTTGCCTTGATCATCACCAGCGTGAGTGCCTACCATGGTTACCACACTTCTGGGGGGGCCAAAGAAGTCGGTCGGTCCAGCACCAAGGCCGTGGTCTACAGTGTCGTCATCGTCATGGTGGCCAACCTCGTGATCACACAATTGCTGCTCACATGATTCGGGTCCGCGGGGTAGACAAGGCTTTTGGTGACAAGACCGTTTTGCATGGCATAGATGTCGCTTTCGACGCGGGCCAGGTCAATTTCATCATCGGCCGAAGTGGTTCGGGAAAGTCGGTGCTCACCAAGTGCATCGTGGGCTTGCTCGAAGTAGATGCAGGGAGCATCCATTATGCGGGAGAGGATTTCACGTCTTTGACCTCAAAGGAGCGGGAGGAGATCCGCCTGCAAATTGGAATGCTTTTTCAAGGCGGGGCTTTGTTTGACTCCATGACCGTGCTGGAGAACGTTGAATTTCCGCTGAAGATGTTCACCTCCATGGGGCCAGAGGAGCGCATGGAGCGGGCGATGGAATGCCTCAAGCGGGTCCAGCTCGAAGGAGCGGAATACCGTTACCCTGCTGAGGTGTCGGGCGGCATGCAGAAGCGCGTAGCCTTGGCCCGCGCCATTGTAGGACGGCCCCGCTACCTGTTTTGTGACGAACCCAATTCAGGCTTGGACCCTCAAACGGCCATCGTCATCGACAACCTGATCCGCGACCTCACCCAAGAGTACAACACCACTACAGTGGTCATCTCGCACGACATGAACAGCGTGATCGAAATTGGAGACAACATCCACTTTTTGCACGAGGGAACGGTAGCGTGGCGTGGCGACCGCAAGGGAATCTTGGACAGTGGGGTCAAAGAGCTCGACACGTTTGTTTACGCCTCTGACCTGATGCGGAACATCAAGGCCAAATTGCAGGAGCAATGACCTCCGAGGACGCTCCCCACATTCCTTATTCACTGCCGAGGTTGTCCATTGAGGAAATGAGGCAGAAGATGGACACCATGTATGCGCACCTTTCTGAGCGGCGCAGCGTCCGAACCTTCAGCCCAGAGCCCATTCCGCTGGATGTCCTGGAACGCGCCATTCAAATTGCAGGGACGGCGCCGAGCGGTGCGCACAAGCAGCCGTGGAGCTTTTGCATCGTCACAGACCCTGAATTAAGGGCACGCATTCGGGTGGCGGTGGAAGAGGAAGAGCTGCGCAGCTATACCGAACGCATGTCAGACCGGTGGCTGCAAGACCTGTCCCCATTGGCAACAGACCATGTGAAGCCGTTTATTGAGGAGGCACCCGCCTTGATTGTGGTGTTCAGAAGGGTCTATGAGACAGACGTCGAATCTGGTGACCGCCACCCGAATTACTACGTTCAGGAAAGCTGTGGAATCGCCGTGGGTTTGCTGCTGGCGGCTTTGCACGAAGTGGGCATTGCGGCCCTGACCCACACCCCTTCTCCGATGAATTTTTTAGGGACCCTTTTGGGACGCCCGGAAAATGAGCGCGCTTTTCTCAACATTCCCGTCGGATGGCCCGCAAATGGGACCACCGTGCCTCATCTTTCACGCAAAAGGTTAGACGAAATATGTACCCACTATCCCAAAGGGGATAAATAATGGTTGTTGCAAAACACTGTAAAACAGTAGGTTGAACTTGTTTTCAACTGAAAATCGGGGAACTTTGATGAATCGTTGTTCTTGAAGTCGGACACTTGAAATTGAGGCGTTTACTTTGCACCGCATTCGCAAAACTCTAATCATGTCTGATATCCGCGAAAAAGTGACCGCAATCATCGTCGACAAGCTCGGCGTAGAAGCTTCCGAAGTGAACGATGCGGCTGGATTCACCAACGACCTAGGAGCGGATTCGCTCGATACGGTCGAGTTGATCATGGAATTCGAAAAGGAATTCAACATCGCCATCCCCGATGATCAAGCCGAGAAAATCGGTACGGTCGGCCAAGCCATTGAGTACATCGAAAACGCGAAGTAAGCCCCGCCATGGAGCTTAACCGTGTCGTCATCACGGGAATGGGTTGCCTAACACCGTTGGGCAAAGACGTTCCCTCTTTCTTCGACGCTTTGAAACGAGGGGTCAGCGGTGCTGGTCCCATTACCCGTTTCGATGCATCCAAGTTCAAGACGCAGTTTGCCTGCGAAATCAAGGACTGGGACCCCAGTGAACATTTTGACCGGAAGGAGGCACGCAAGCTGGATCCCTATGCCCAATACGGCATTGTGGCCGCCAGACAAGCCGTGGCACAGTCCGGTCTTGCCGAAGCCAACCCAGACCTGGATCGGGTAGGGGTCATCTTCGGAAGTGGCATTGGAGGACTGTTCACGTTTCAGCAAGAAATCACGGCGTTTGCCCAGGGTGACGGCACCCCGCGTTTCAACCCCTTCTTTATTCCCAAGATGATCGGCGACATCTGCGCCGGGCACATCAGCATGGAATATGGATTTAGGGGCCCGAACTACGCCTGTGTCTCTGCATGCGCCAGTGCGACCAATGCCATCATAGACGCGTTCAACGCCATCAGGTACGGCAAAGCCGACGCCATGATCAGCGGTGGAGCAGAAGCGGCCGTGGTCGAAGCTGGAATCGGTGGTTTTGGCGCCATGAAGGCGCTGTCTACCCGGAACGACGACCCTGGTGTGGCTTCTCGTCCGTTTGATGTCAACCGCGACGGTTTTGTGCTTGGAGAAGGCTCAGGCGCCTTGGTGCTGGAGTCCTTGGAGCACGCTCAAGCCCGTGGTGCTCACATCATTTGTGAGGTCATGGGCGGTGGCGCATCTGCCGATGCCCATCACATGACGGCACCTCACCCCGAGGGGTTGGGTGCACGCAATGTCATGCGAGCAGCCCTGAAGGATGCGGGAATGACACCGGATGAGTTGGACTATGTCAATGTTCATGGCACCTCTACCCCATTGGGTGATTTGGCAGAAGTCAAGGCCATTGAAGAGGTCTTTGGTGACCATGCGCCTGCGTTGAGCATATCGAGCACCAAGTCGATGACGGGCCATTTGCTGGGTGCTGCTGGTGCCATCGAAGCCTTGGCTTGCATCATGGCGGTCACGGAGGATGTGGTGCCTCCTACCATCAACTCAACCGATCCTGACCCGGCCTTGAACCAAGCGTTGGATTACACCTTCAATGAGAAGCGTGAGCGCCCAGTAAGGGCAGCTTTGTCTAACACTTTTGGCTTCGGCGGCCACAACGCTTCGGTCATCGTCCGCAAGTTCTGATGGCGCTGGGGCGCACAGACAGCCGAGATCAACGCATACGCCGGTTTATACGCTGGCACTTTGGGGTCAGGCCCCGCAACCTGAAGCATTACCAAGAAGCACTGAGGCACTCCAGCTCAGTGGACTGTCAGCGCGATGGAATGCCCAGCAATGAGCGCCTTGAATTTCTCGGTGATTCCGTCCTCGATATGATTGTGGTCGACATGCTCTTTGGGAAGTTTCCGAACGACGATGAGGGCGAGATGACCCGCATGAAGGCGCGCCTGGTCAGCAGGGAAGCCCTGAATTTTCTGGGCGAGGAAATTGGCGTGGAGCACATGCTTGACGCTCAAACAGGAAAAAGTGCCGTCCACGCCTCATTGCGGGGCAACGCCATGGAAGCCTTGGTGGGCGCCGTCTATTTGGACAGGGGCTTCAGAAAAACCCAACGGGGCGTCCTGAAACTCCTCCAGCGGTTCGACCTGGATACCCGCATTCAAGAGACCGTAGACTTCAAAAGCAAGTTGCATGAATGGGGCCAGAAGCGAAAGCGGAAAGTGCAGTTCAATGTTGTGCGTGAATTCAAACGTGAGGGGCAGCAATTGTACCAGATGCAAGTCTTGGTGGGAGGCAAGGTGATGGGCACTTCGGATGGCCCTTCCAAAAAGTCAGCGGAACAGGCTGCGGCCCGCGAGGCCTGTCGTCATATCTTCGGCGACGATTAGGACTCCAGATAGAACGGGTCCCCGCACATGCGCACCGTCCAACTCGACATCGGGGATGAAACCATTCCCTATGCCTTTCTGGGTGTCAGCTGCACTGACGCCGGGCACAAGTTTTGCTGGAACCTCAATCAAACACTCGGTACACACCTTGGGTATCACACTGATCTTGAGGTGATTCATAAAAAAAAGCGTCCCAAGACCCGACACTGTGTGTGGCGTCACGAGGACGAAGAAGAAGGTTACACCTTTGACGTGATATGGAACCGAGTGCCAGAAGGGGCAATGATCCCCACCCTGGTTCATTTTGATTATCTCATTCGTGTAGAATCAATGATGGGCGAGAGGGCGGCAACATTGATGGAGGCATTGCGCTCCATGCGAAGGGTTGCAGCGTGCTTTCCAGTCGCTGCAACAGCAATCACCCAACCCGAGGTGTTGTATTACGAGTGAAGCTCGAAAAAGAGAACAGAACCATGCCATCGAAGTTTACCAAAATCATTGCCACTGTAGGTCCAGCGAGCATTTCGTCAGAAGTCCTGGAGGGCATGATTAAAGAGGGCGTCAATGTGATTCGCCTGAACTTTTCCCACGGTGACCACGCCACGCACGCCACCACCGTAGAGCGGGTTCGGGCAGTGGACGAAAAGCTCGGGACGCATACAGCACTGCTTGCAGACATGCAGGGTCCGAAGCTGCGTGTGGGCCCTATGGCCGATGGTTCTGACCTCGAGTCAGGCAGTGAATTCACCATTCGCGTGGGCAACGAAGAAGGAAACAGCAAAGAAGCGTGGACCAACTACGTCCATTTTGCAGAGGACGTCAAGGCCGGTGAACCGGTATTGTTGGACGACGGTAAACTCAAATTGCGCGTTGAGGAAACCAATGGTAAAGACACCGTGAAGTGCACCGTGGTGCACGGTGGAATCCTCTCCTCGAGAAAAGGCCTCAACCTCCCATCAACGGACATCAGCCTGCCCAGCTTGACTGATAAGGACCGGGAAGACCTGCCGTTTGCGTTGAGTCTAGGCGTGGACTGGGTCGGCCTGAGTTTCGTGCGGACCGCTGCCGATGTGGTCGACCTCAAGCGGCGCATCGCCGAAGCAGACAGCCATGCGCGGGTGGTGGCCAAGGTTGAGAAGCCAGAAGCTGTGGACGATTTGGAAGGCATTGTTGAAGCCACCGATGCCGTTATGATTGCACGTGGTGACTTGGGAGTGGAGGTGCCGATGCAGAAGGTGCCGATGATCCAAAAGCGCATCATTGAGCTTTGCCAGCGCAGCGGGAAGCCTGTCATCGTGGCGACACAGATGATGGAGTCCATGATCGAGAGCATTGCGCCGACGCGTGCAGAGGTGACCGATGTGGCCAATGCCGTTTTGGACGGCGCCGACGCTGTCATGTTAAGCGGTGAGACTTCCGTAGGAGTCCACCCCATTGAGGTCATCAAGGCGATGTGTTCCATTGTGATGGAAATCGAAAAAGAGTCCCACATCTTCCACCGCAACATGGCTTTTGAGGACGACCGTCCAGAGCGTTTCGTTACCGACGCCATCTGCTACAACGCCTGCGACCTCGCCGAGCGCGTGCAGGCATCGGCGATTGTGACGATGACATTTTCAGGCTACACAGCTTACAAGGTGGCCAGTCAGCGCCCGAAGGCATTGATTTATGTCTTCACAGGAAACCGTCAAATCATGTGTCAAATGGCGTTGTGCTGGGGGGTTGAGTCGTTCCATTACGACAAGATGATTTCCACCGACCACACCATTTCTGATGTAAAGACGGTGCTGCAACGCGCCGATAAAGTCAAGAGTGGGGATTACATCATCCACGTTGCCAGCATGCCCATCGCAGAGGCGGGTATGTCCAACATGTTAAAAATCAGCCGAATCTAAGGGGTCTTTGCCCTTCAGGTGCGGGTTATCTTCGCGCGACCAGTTCAGACGCCATTGAGGGTCTGGACAGGAGAGCCAGCACGATGACCCGACGATTTCCCGAAAGAGGCCCCCTCGACCTTCCTGGCATCGCACAGGAGGTGATGCAGCAATGGGAGGATGGTGATGTGTTCCGCCGGAGTGTGGAGTCACGTCCGTCCGACCAAAGATTCGTCTTCTTTGAAGGCCCCCCATCTGCCAATGGCAAGCCGGGCATCCACCACGTGATGGCCCGCGCCCTGAAGGACATATTCTGTCGTTACAGAACGCTCAAGGGCGAGCGCGTGGAGCGCAAAGCCGGCTGGGATACGCACGGTCTTCCGGTGGAGCTTGGCGTCGAAAAGGCACTGGGCATCACCAAGGAGGACATTGGCCGCCGCATTTCGGTAGAGGAATACAACAACGCATGCCGCGAGTCCGTCATGCGGTACACCGAAGAATGGAACGACCTGACGCGCCGCATGGGCTACTGGGTCGACATGGATGCCCCCTACGTGACCTACGAGCCCAAGTACATGGAGAGCGTCTGGTGGCTTTTGTCGCAGTTGCATGCCAAGGGGCTCATATACAAGGGCTACACGATTCAGCCATACAGTCCCAAAGCGGGAACTGGATTGAGCAGTCACGAGCTCAACCAACCTGGAGCATACCAGGATGTGACCGACACTACTGTGGTGGCGCAATTCCGGGTGACGGCATCAGATGCGGAACGGTTCAGTGCTTGGACCAATGGTGCGACCGATGGCAAGCCTGTGGATTTGTTGGCTTGGACCACGACCCCATGGACCTTGCCTTCAAACACCGCCCTTACCGTAGGCGCCAACATTGCGTACAACATCGTCCGAACTGCAAACCGTTACACCGGAGAAGAGGGTGTGGTAGTCTTGGCTGAGGCGTTGTTTGCCAAGCATTTCTCCGGCAAGAAGGCCCCCGAATCAGAGGTCCTGGCCACGGTAAAAGGTTCAGACTTGGTCGGCCTCAGCTACGAACAGCTGATCCCATGGGCGCAACCCATGAGCGATGCGGACCAGGCATTTCGTGTGATTGCAGGCGACTTTGTGACCACCGAGGATGGAACGGGCATCGTCCACACCGCTCCCACCTTTGGCGCAGATGACGCCAGGGTAGCAGCAGCAGCAGGCGTGCCCCCTTTGTTGGTCGACGACGGCAACGGTCAAGGCGTCCCTTTGGTGGACCTTCAAGGTCGGTTCCGTCCAGAGTGTGGGCCCATGGCAGGGCGTTTTGTGAAGCAGGAATATCACGACGGAGACGCACCAGAAAAGTCCGTAGACGTTGAGATTGCCATCGACCTGAAGACCCGCGGTCGCGCGTTCTTGGTCGAGAAGTACAAGCACAGCTATCCGCATTGCTGGCGCACGGACCGGCCCATCCTGTACTACCCTTTGGACAGCTGGTTCATCAAGGCCACAGACGCCAAAGAGCGGATGCAAGCGCTCAATGAGACCATACAGTGGAAGCCCGCGGCCACGGGTTCAGGCCGCTTTGGAAAGTGGCTCGAGAAC
>DDCX01000025.1:0-24245 GCA_002336475.1 Flavobacteriales bacterium UBA1995
CATGTCGACGGAGGCTCCTCGAGGTTTGATCCCAACGGCACCGTCTACCAATCGGTATGCGCAGGTTGCGGTGGGATGAATGACTTTCCTTCCACTGACAACGCATGGAGCCCGAACAATCCCAGTCCGAACTGCAACATGGGGGTGTTCAAATTCGAGCTGGGCAAACTCAATGCCAACATCAACATCGATGGCCCCGACCAATTCTGCCAAGGCGACAGCGTTCAGTTCGAAAACTTCACCTCTGGCCCAGCAGCGTTCACCTGGGACTTTGGTGATGCCACCTTTAGCGATGAACCGGAGCCATTGCACCTCTATGGCCTCAACGGCACCTTCGAAGTAGAGGTCATTGCACAAGACACAACGGGATGCCTGGCTGCGGACACCGCCTATGTCAGCGTCACCATCGCCCCCAATGCCGACCCCCAAATCTCACCTGTCGACCCCCTTTGCCTGGGAGAGAACACCACACTGCTCGGAAGCGGAAACGGCGACCTCAGCTGGTCACCCCCAGATGGATTGAGCGATGCCACCACGGCCAATCCAACCGCCAGCCCGGCTGCGTCTACAACCTATACCCTGACAGACGTGACCCTGTGCGGAACCGCTTCCGCCTCCATCAATGTGGAAGTCGTCGACATGGCCACCTCTGCAAGCAATGACACCCAAATCTGCCTGGGCGACGTTGTACCTCTGGCCATAACCAGCCCTGCACCCAATGCTGTCAATTGGTCCTACGCTTGGTTTCCGCCAGACGGCCTCTCGGACCCTTTTGCTTCAGACCCATTGGCCTCACCTGCCGCCACCACCACCTATACCGCGACAGCAACGACCGACGAAGGTTGCCAAGAGTTCCACGACATCACGGTAGCCGTCGTGCCCTCTGCTCCTGGTGGCGAAGTCTATCCCGCCGTCAACTTGTGCGACGGACAGAGCGCCCAGCTCGGGGCTGCCGACGGCAGCACTTGGATCTGGAGTCCCACCACAGGATTAAACAACCCTGCCAGCCAAACACCGTGGGCCAGCCCATTGGCCTCTACCACTTATACCGTGGCCATCACCAACCTCTGTGGAACCGGCACCGATGAGGTTACCGTCAATGTGATTGTGCCCGAAGCCACGGTGACCCCGGGAGGTTGGGTCTGCCCAGGCGAACCCTTTGGGGTAAGCGCCTCAGGCGGCGTGTCCTACCAATGGGTTCCCGGCGCATTGGTGGTGCAGCCCGGCGCAGCAGAAACAGCAGTGGTTACAGCCACCAGCCAAACATTTACAGCCTACGTAACAGATGCCGACGGTTGTGTCGCCTCCGCCGACCTGACCGTCAATGTGTGGCCGCCGCCTGTGGTTGAAGCGGGGCCAGACCAACGCAACGCCTGGCTAGAGCCCACCTTCTTGTACGGTTCCGTTAGCGGGGCGCCCATCGACTCCTTGTGGTGGACTCCTGCCGACGCCTTGTCCTGTTCGGACTGTTTGGTGCCAGAAATTCTGTTCCAGGACGACGGCATTTTTACCCTGCACGTCATCGACACCAACGGTTGTCGTTCCGCAGACGTGGTCGAAGTGGAGTTTTACTACCCCCTTTATGTTCCAAATGGGTTTACACCCGACGGCGATGGGTTGAACGACGGGTGGAGGCCCGAAGGGGCCTGGCTCAACGGAGCAGGCACCTACCTGCAAGGGTATCCCGACCTCTCTGTGCTCCCCGGCTATCGCCTTGAAATCTGGAACCGTTGGGGCGACCTCATCTGGTCGACAGAAGACCCGCGGGCCTATTGGACAGGCGGGGTAGGGGGTCCTGGCACAGCGCCAGGAGTTTCTACAATTGGCGCAGGAGCGCATGCTTCCCCGGCAGGCGTCTACAATTGGAAGGTGCGTTTCCCAACATTCAAGGGCATCGAGACCCGACAGGGAAAGTTGAGCCTGATCCGCTGAACAAACGGTGGTTCCGTCAGGCTCAGCGCAAAATCAAATCCGTAGTTGCTATCCGTTCTTCACCGTCCACCAGGTGGACCGTGTACACACCGGGTTCAAATGGCCGGTCCGCAATGAAGAAAATGCACGCCTCCATTTGCTCACCTGCGTAATCCAGCAATCTCGCTGCAGAAGCCGGGACCCCTCCCAGCATGGCCACTGGAGCACGGTCGCCTGGAGGCATCACCTGACCGCTCGGGTCCAACACCTCCAAAAACAAGGTGCGTTCTCCCTTCTCGGCAATCCTGTTCTCCAAAAGGGTGAAACAGGTCTTGATCATTTCAGCGCGTTTGGCCCTCGAAGTCTCCCGCTGTGAACCTGTCGAACTTACCCGAATGGCCATGGGGTTCAGGTCCATGGCTTGCAACACCCTCCCCGCCTCGATGATTTCCTCCATGTTGTCCTGCTTCTGGACCAAGGCCGAATTGCGCTCCCGGACTTCCGTTACCTCCTGGGCCATAGCGTCCCGTTCAGCCTGCAGTGCGATGTTGGCTTGGTTCAAAGAATCAATGGTCACCACATAGCCTTGCATGATTTTGCGCAGGGTTCCCGCTTCTTTCTTGAGCTTGGACACACTGTAATTCCGGTCGCGAACTTTTTTGATGAGGCCTTCAATTTCGCTGCGCTGTGCAGACATTTCTGCCATCATCAAGGAGTTCTCCGTCTGCAAAGTGTCATAGCTGAATCGCAGCTTCTGTAGATCCAGCTCCAGGGATTGGCGCTCAAATTCACCGGCGTTGATTTCTCCTGTTTGCACCTCAATGGTGGTGCCTTGCTGGGAAACCTTGAATCCCAAATACCCTGCTGTGCAAACGAGCACCGCAATGATGATCAAATATGTCGACCGCTGTTCCATGGAGTGAAACAACGCCACAAAAGCCCCCTTTCGCATCCAGTCCTCACTGAATCCCCACATTCCAACGTGCGTTTTGCGTCAGCGCATCAACGGATAGAAGGCGTCCTGCGTGTGCAATACCCTGTGACCGTATCGGTTCCTCAGGACAGCGATCACATCGAACCGGACGTTCAAGCTGCCATCAGGGTGCTGGGCCAAGAAAGCCCTTGCAGCCCGAATCAAACGCTCCTGTTGTGATCGGGAAACCATCCTGTGCCAACCTGCCTGAACGGGCTCCGTGCGGGTTTTGACCTCCACCAACACCAAGTCCATGCCATCACGCGCCACCAAATCAACCTCCAGCCGGCCCCTCCGCCAATTGCGCGCTAAGACTTCCCAACCCAGTTCCATGGTATGGTGCAATGCCCGCTCCTCACCCCACCTCCCTAAACCTTGTGCATACGTTTCCATGGGGCCTAAGGTGCCCCTCGAACCCTCCTTCCAGACGTACATTCGCCCGGCAATGCACCAACGTAAGCTTCCATCTTACCACCGTTTATCCTGCACTTCTATCCTCGTGTTGTGGGCCCTCTTGAGCACGGCCTCCTCAGCACTTGGTCAAAGCAGAAGCCGCAGTATGGGCCAGGCCATAGGTTGGGTCGATGGCCCCAAAGCCCACGGCAAATGGTACGTGCATTGGGGGTATCACCGGGCTGAATACAGCAAAGCTGACCTCCGGTTCGTAGGCCCGGGCATCAACTTGACCCTACATGACGTCAAGGCCACTGACATGCCATCAGACTTCGACCCGAAGGTCCACTTGAACCCTGCGGCATTTACGATTCCGCAATTCAATGCGCGAATCGGCCGCAAAATCAAAGATGGCATCACGGTCCCTGGAGATTTTTGGATCAGCGCTGGATGGGACCACCTTAAATACAAAGTCCCCCACACCGTTCACCAGGTCAGCGGATTCATCGACAGCACCGTCTACGCCCCCAACTCCTCCTTTGATTGGGCGTGGAGGGATTTCAATTTCGAACACTCAGACGGCATGAATTTCATCCGGGTGGCCGCCGAACGAAACTTTGGACTTGGCCGCGCGTCCCGAACGAGGCAAACGTGGGACACCGCCAACAAAAAGTGGCGATTCGGACTGCAAACTGCAGCCAGCCTAGGGGTGGTTTTGTGTGCCACAGACGTCCGTTGGATGGGCATACGCACCAAACATTTCTGGCGCATCACAGGCTGGGGAGTCAGCGCAAGTACAGGGGCCTGGTTTCAGTATGGACGGTTCCGAATGCTCGCCAGAATCCACGCTGGATGGCTGGACATTGGAAGAAGCAATTTCTTGGCATCCAATGACTTAAGTGGTGAAACCCCTGTGGTGGAAGGCGCCGCTGCGGCCCTGCTGGATGCCAGTTCGGTGCGCCACTCCATGGCGTTTCTAGAACGCGGCATCACGGTAGCCTACCATTTTGGGCGCTCCGGAAAACCCGGTGCAGATGAGCGCATTCGCACGGCGCCAAGCCGTTAAATCCGTCAGCGCTTGCGCCTGACTATCTTCGCGGGTCACCGCGCATTTCATGTCCGACTCTCCCCGCTCACGCCGTCCACAGCGCACAGGCCGCTCCGACAACCCCAATCGGAAGCGCCCCGATGCCAATTCCGGCCAGCCCGAAAAGCGCGGTTTCGGCACCCGCCGTTCCCTTTCTGACACACCAGCAGCCGCACCAGATGGACCAAAAAAGGAAGCGCGCGGCGGTCACAAAAAAGGACGGCCCGCCACCACCCGGGGTGGACATCCCCAGAAATTCCGGCCCAAAAAGCGCGCGCCGCTCAAAGACGTCAATGCCCCGATTCGACTGAATAAGTTCATCTCGAATTCTGGAGTATGTGCCCGCCGTGAAGCAGATTTACTCATCACAGCAGGCGCGGTAAGCGTCAATGGCGAAGTGATCACCGCTTTGGGAGCCAAGGTGATGCGCACCGACGAAGTGGTCGTAGAAGGACAACGCATCAAGCCAGATGCCAAGCATTACCTCGTACTCAACAAACCCAAGAACTTCTTGGGGACCGCGGGCGACAAGCAAGGCCGCAGGACGGTAATGGATTTGGTCCGCAACGCCACCAAGGAAGTGCTGCTTCCAATCGACAAAGTGGAGCGCATGGATACGGGCTTGTTGTTCTTCACCAACGACCCGGAAATCGCCGAACGCATGCGCCAACCAGGCACCAAAATCCGCCAGTTGTATCACGTCACCCTGCACCAGAAAGCCCGCCAAGAGCACTTGGACGCCATGGTCGAAGGCGTAAATATCGAAGGGCAACACTTCCAAGTGGAGGCTGCGCATTTCATTGACCCTGAAAAGCGGCCAAAAGAAATCGGCATAGAAATCCACTCTAACAGGCCCAAGGCATTGACCCGCCTGCTCAACCACCTCGGTTACGACGTGGCCCGTTTGGACCGCACCATATTGGGGCCTTTGACCAAAAAAGACTTGCCGCGCGGACATTGGCGCATGCTCAACCGTGAAGAACTGAGTTTGCTCAGAATGTCCCTCTAAACAACCTTGCTGCCGTGTCTAACAGCCTCGTCATCATACCGACCTACAACGAAAAAGAGAACATCACCCGCATGCTCAATACGGTGATGTCGCTGTCCCCAAAACGCGGCAAACCGTTCCATGTTTTGGTGGTTGACGATGGTTCACCGGACGGAACGGGCGACCTCGTCCGCGAGGCCCAAAAAGCGCATGATGGCCGCATTCATTTGCTCGAACGTTCCGGCAAACTTGGCCTGGGAACCGCCTACATCGCAGGGTTCAAGTGGGGCCTTGAAGCCGGATATGAATACCTGTTTGAGATGGATGCGGACTTCAGCCACAACCCCAAAGACTTAGAACGGCTGCGCGAAGCGTGTATGGATGGCGCTGGCATTGCTGTCGGTTCGCGGTACACCAAAGGTGGCGCTGTCTCCAACTGGCCGTGGCACCGCATTGCCATGAGCTATGGTGCTTCGCTGTATGTCAATGCCATCTTGCGCCTCGGCGTCAAAGACCCCACCGCTGGTTTCAAATGCTACCGAGCAGAGACCTTGAAAGCCATCCGATTGGATCACATCCATTTCATTGGCTACGCCTTCCAAATTGAGATGAAATACAACGCCAAGCGGTTGGGTTTCTCCATCGATGAAGTCCCCATCACTTTTGTAGACCGCGAGTTGGGCACTTCCAAAATGAGCCTGAACATCTTCAGGGAGGCCTTCATTGGTGTGTTGCAAATGCGCCGCTTCGACATCAGACCTGCCGACGCCACAGACCCCTCATGAACCACCTCTTCACTGGCGCCACCCTCGTGCACGAAGGCCGCACCGAAACCGGCGACCTTCTCACCGATGGAGACCGCATCAAGGCCGTAGGCAAAAACCTTACCCAACATTCTGACCCGGCCATTGCCACCGCCGCACGCCAAGCACAGGTGCACGATTGTAAGGGGCTGCACCTGCTTCCCGGCCTGATCGACGACCAGGTGCATTTCCGCGAACCAGGCCTCACCCACAAAGCGGAAATCGCCACAGAATCCCGGGCAGCCGTGGCAGGCGGCATTACCTCTTTCATGGAGATGCCCAACACCGTGCCCCAATCCCTGAACCAAGGACTGCTCCAAGAGAAGTACGACCGGGCCGCTGAAGTAAGTCCGGCGAACTACAGCTTTTTCATGGGGGCTTCCAACGGCAACCTGAAAC
Organism: Flavobacteriales bacterium UBA1995; assembly: GCA_002336475.1. Lineage (GTDB taxonomy): Bacteria > Bacteroidota > Bacteroidia > Flavobacteriales_D > Sanyastnellaceae > UBA8752. The sequence continues at coordinate 6,555 of DDCX01000025.1, forward strand.
AGGTGCTGCTGACCGATCCTCAGTCAGTTTGTGGCGTCAAAGTGTTCATGGGAAGCTCCACGGGCGACATGTTGGTCGACGATGCAGCCGTCCTCGAAGGCATCTTCAAAGAGTGCCCAATGTTGATCGCAACGCACTGCGAAGACGAAGCCACCATTAGGGCCAATGCTGCCGCTGCCCGTGCGAAATTCGGCGATGAGGTGCCCATTGGCCAACACCCCCTCATTCGCAGTGCAGAAGCGTGCTACCGCAGCTCCTCTCGCGCTGTTGAACTCGCTGCGCGCACCGGAGCCCGCTTGCATGTCCTGCACATTTCTACGGCGAAAGAACTCGGCCTTTTCGACGGGTCCATTCCCCTCTCCGAGAAGCGCATCACCGCCGAAGCCTGCACCCATCACCTGTGGTTCAGCGATGCGGATTATGCCGAACGCGGGACCCGCATCAAGTGGAACCCCGCCGTCAAAACTGCGGAAGACCGGGCGGCCCTCCGGGCGGCCCTCAAACCGGGCGGTGCCATCGACGTCCTCGCCACGGACCACGCCCCCCACACCAAGGCAGAAAAGGCCAACGGATATTGGACGGCTCCCTCTGGTGGACCGCTGGTACAGCATGCCTTGGTGGCCTTGTACGAAGGCGTGGCCCAAGGTTGGCTCCAGTTGACCGACATCCCTCGGCTGGCGTCGCACCGCGTAGCCGAGCTGTTTGACATCGAAGGCCGGGGATTCCTCCGTCCAGGCTATTTCGCGGACTTTGTTTTGGTCAACCCCCATGCGCCTTGGACCGTGACAGAAGAGGGCATTCTAAGCAAATGCGGCTGGTCACCCTTCACCGGAGATCGATTTTCGGCCCGTGTTGTCGGCACTTGGGTCAATGGCACGGAAGTCTGGGACGGCGAGCGTGTTGTCGAACCTTCGAACGGAGGGGCGCACGCTGGACGCAGAATGACCTTTGACCGATGATCCGCCTGTGGAGCCTGGCTGCGCTTGGGATTGGACTCTTCTTGGCGTCTGGATGCGAGCCGCGCAGTGCAAGGGACGTCCCCACACGGCCACAGGACATGGTCGACCGCTCCACCTTCATTGAACTGCATGCCGACCTCCAACTGCTGGAGGCCGCTTACAGACAGCGCATGCTCCCTGGTGGAGACCGCGACGCTGTCCGAGCAGCCCAACGGGCCCTTATTCTCAACAACGCAGGGGTTAGCGATTCCGCTTTTACAGCGACCTACAAGTGGTGGTACAGTCAACCTGAAGCACTGCCCACCATCCTGCAAGAGGTCCAAGTCAAACTCGACTCGCTCGAGCGCAACAGCAAGTGGAATTGATCAACGGCTCAGGCCGTCGCGTGTCGTCTCTTTGATCACCTCTTGAATGGGGGTAAACTCAAATCCCGGCAGGGCGCCACGCACTTTCGACGTGTTGTATCGGTGCTGTATCCGGGTGTTTTTGGCCATATCACGGGTCAATTGAGCCGGTTTACCCGACAAAAAGCCCCACAGCGTAGCCGCGCGCCATACCACACCCAGCATCCACCCCGAAAGCGGCTTCACAGGAGCCTCAACCCCTAGTCCTTGTGCCACCCAGCCCATCAGTTCTCGGTAAGACAAATCTTCAGAAGACACCACAAAACGCTCACCCAAAATTCCCGGCTGGCCGCTGTCTGCCGCCTCATCCAATGCGGCCATGACACGGATCAAATCCGATGCGCCTACAAACCCATTTCCGCCCGCTGGGTAATAGCGCCTTGCCTTGGACACCCTGCGGTACACCATTCCTGAACTCTCCGCATAACGGGCGTCACCCAAAATGATGGTGGGGTTGACCACAATCAATTCCATCCCTTCGGCCTCTGCCCTCCACGCCTCCATTTCAGCGGCCCTTTTGCTGACTCCATAGGGCGAGGCACCCACGCCTTCTGCCCAATCCGAGTCCTCGTGAACCGGCCCACGGCCTTCAGTTGAACGCCCCAATGCCGCCACCGAGGAGACGTGAAACAACCGGGTGACTCCTGCCCCCAATGCCGCGTTGACCACGTTTGCTGTTCCTGTTTGATTCACGGCTTTGAGCTGGGCCTCATCCCCCGTGCGAAAACTCACCCGGCCCGCAGCGTGGAACACCCTCTGGCAATCCTTCATGGCATCTTGCAGCCCCACCACATCCGATAAATCTGCCTCGAACCACTCCAAACCAGCCCAGGCTTCCTCGAAATCCTGACCCAAACGCCCTTTCAAAAAATCGGCTACCCGGTCCACATTGCTCCCTGCCCTGCGCAGCGCAGCCGTAGGCCAGCCGCGTTCCAAGCGCCAAGCCAAACGGTACATTCCCACCAAGCCCGTGGCACCTGTGACCAGTTCTCGGGTGGGTCCATGCCCAGTTTGCGCTTCTAACATTGCCGCCGAAGGTAACTTGCCGAGACCCTCCGTGCCCGATGGAAGCCTCGCCCCACATACGCCGCATCCTCCAAAGACTGCCCGACAGTCCTGGTGTCTACCAGCATTACGACGCGGAAGGCGGCCTGCTGTACATCGGCAAGGCCAAGAGCCTTAAAAAGCGGGTCGCGAGCTACTTTAACAAAAAGACCTACGAGAACGGCAAAACACGTCTACTGGTCAAGAAAATCGCAGACGTAAAGTTCATTGTGGTGCAAACAGAAGTCGATGCATTGCTGCTTGAAAACAGCATGATCAAAGAGCACCAGCCGCGTTACAACATTGAGCTAAAAGACGACAAGACCTATCCATCCATCGTCATCCGAAAAGAGCGCTTTCCGAGGGTACACTCTACGCGAAACGTCATCAAAAACGGCTCGGAATACTTTGGACCCTATGCCTCGGTCAAAACGATGTACGCTGTTCTCGACATTGCCCGAAAGCTGCACCCCATTCGCAATTGCAGCTACGATTTAAGCCAAAAGAACATCGACGCCGGAAAGTTCCGGGCTTGCTTGGAACACGACCTTGGCAACTGCAAGGCCCCGTGTGTCGGAAAGCAAAGCCTCGAGGACTACGACCGCGGTGTTGAAGCCATCCGCGACATTCTAAAAGGCAACATCAAAGACCTCGTGCGCACTTACGATACGGCCATGCACGAGGCTGCAGAGCGCTTTGCATTTGAAGCTGCAGAAGACTTTAAGCGCCGCAAGGGAGCCCTCAAAAAGTTCCAAGCCAAAAGCACCGTGGTCAACCCCAGCATCCACGACGTCGAAGTGTATTCCGTTGTGAGCGACCCCGCAGCTGGTTACGTCAACTTCATGAAGATCATGGATGGCAGCATCGTTCACGGACAAACCATAGAGCTCCGCAAAAGGCTCGAGGAAAGCGACCAAGATCTCCTCGAATATGGCATTTTAGAGTTCCGACGCAGGTTTGACCTGCACAGCCCAGAGATCTACACGAACCTCGATGTGCGGCCCATTCTTGGTGACGTGAAATGGCACGTGCCCCAGCGCGGCGACAAAAAGCGGTTGATTGAGCTTTCCGAGCGCAATGCCAAGTACACCATGCTCGACAAGCGCAAGCAACAAGAGCAAGTGGACCCAGAGGCGGCACAAAACCGCATCATGGAGACCCTCCAAAAAGACCTCCACCTCAAGGAGCTTCCGGTACACATCGAGTGCTTCGACAACTCCAACATCCAAGGCACCAACCCCGCATCGGCGTGTGTGGTGTTTAAAAAAGCCAAGCCCGCCAAAGCCGACTATAGAAAGTTCAACATCAAGACCGTCGAGGGACCCGACGACTTTGCATCTATGGCTGAAGTGGTACACCGCCGATACAAGAGGCTGCGGGACGAGGGCGAGGCCCTGCCGCAACTGATCATCGTAGATGGTGGAAAAGGGCAGTTGTCCAGTGCCGTCGGTGCTTTGGAAGACTTAGGGCTCATGGGAAAGGTGGCCATCATCGGCATCGCCAAGCGTTTGGAGGAGCTCTACTTTCCAGGAGACAGCATACCCCTGCACCTCGACAAGCGATCTGAGTCATTGAAACTGATTCAGCGCATGCGCGACGAAGCACACCGATTCTCGCTGGCACACCACAGAAAGCGCAGGAGTGCCGCTGCTTTGCGCAGCGAATTGGACGACATCCCAGGCATAGGCCCCGCCACCCGCCACAAGCTGCTCGCCGCATTCGGCACAGTCGATGGAATCAAAGCCGCGAAAGAACCAGAGTTGCTTCGTGTCACTTCACTCAAGGTCATCCAAGCCATGCGCGCGCACTGGTCAGAAAACAGTGGCCAAGCAACAGAATAAGGGCCCTTGTCAGTGGGGGCTTGAGAACGCCGGATGGGACAGAAAATCGGAGTCTGTCAGGGTGTGCAAAAACGCGATGAGGTCAGAGCGGTCTTGGCTGTCCAAGCCCAACCCGTAGTCCACGTTGTATTGCATCATCGGGTCCATGGAGGTGCTGGACACTGCCCCGTGATCATAATGGTCAATCACCTCATCGATGTTCGCAAAGCGGCCGTCGTGCATGTAAGGGGCCGATACCATGACATTGCGCAATGAGGGGGTTTTGAATTTGCCACGGTCTGCATCTTCTCCTGTCACGGCCATATAACCGATGTCCTCCATGTCCTCGTCGGCATCCAGCCCGTTGTTGCCAAACTGGTGACTGGCAAAGTCCAGACCACTGTGGCAATGGGCGCAGTCAGCACCACTAACCTCAGGGTTGAATGGGTCGAATTCATCGAAGAACAACTGCCTCCCACGCTCCTCGCTCTCTGTCAATGACGTCTCCCCCAGCAGCCATTGGTCGTACTTGCTGTTGTTGGACACCATGGTCAGCAAGAATTGCTCCAGGGCTTTGGCCATCCTCTCAGCATTGATTTCGTCGGTCCCAAAAGCCCGGGTAAAGGCATGGCGATACTGCTCAAAGGCACTCAACTCGACGGTCAAGCTCTCCAGGTCTTCGTCCATTTCCAAGCCGTCCTCAATGGGGTCAAGCACCTGTTCTCTCAGGGTTGCTGCACGGCCATCCCAGAAAAATCCATGGCCGTGGTTTCCATCGTGGTGAACGTGCCAGGCCAAATTCGAAAGGACCATGCTGTGTCGGGGGCCCTCAATGCCCTGTATGCCTGCACTGAAAACGGCCACGTCCGAGAAGTTGCGCTGCTGGGCGTGGCAGTCTGCACAGGCTTGGGTGTTGTCACCCGACATCCGCTTCTCGTGAAACAACATCCTGCCCAATTGCACCCCGGCTTCTGTGAGCGGGTTGTCCTCGGGCCATTGTGGTTCCGGAAAATGCCGAATGTCCAGATTGAATGGTGTTGGGTCCAAGACCACAGGGTCAATGGTGTCTACCACAGGGTCAGGGTTGCACCCCATCCACAACCCTACACAGGCCGAAAAACAGAAGAAACTTCTGCGAGTCATCCCTGTATCCAGCGCCGGGTAACACGTCCACCAAGGCCTGCAACTGTGATCAGGAATGCCCCCGCGGGAACGTCTTTTAAATCATAGGTCCGCGTTCCAGAGGGAATGTTGGTTTGCGCCAGAGAGCGGCCCAACAAATCCAAAAGCTCAACTTGGACCACCGAACCAAGAGGTGCGTCAAATTGAATGCGCGCCCCGCCGTCCAAAGGCATCAAATTGAACCCAAAGTCCAGGGACATGGCAGCCTCAACATTGCTCGCCCCAGGCAAGCGAAATACATGGTCCACAGTGTTGTTACAGACCAAAACCGCCTCCCCGCTTTCACCGTGGTTGATCAGGCCTCCTGACACAGAAAGGTCTTGGTAGAAACCCAGCACATCGGCCTCAACGTCTAAAACCAAAGTTCCATTCTCCATGCTGGCCAAGACCTCCATCTCACCTGGGAAATGGTTGTTGTCGCCCAATGCATGGATTTCGTGGGTGATGATGCCATTGATGCCTGCTCCGCCTTCCAATGCAACAAAGCGATAGCCCGCGGACCAGCCCCAATGCATGCTTGGCACCTGAGGCGCCAACGGGTGGTCCGATGGCCACGCAACAGGATCTGCGTGGTTGTTGTCGGGGTCAATGCCCACATTAAACTTCAAGGATTCCACATTGGACACCCCTTCAACCTCACCCAAAACATGGGCCACATCCTCGAAGGCATCGGCCAACACGTAGGCCCCATCGATGGGCGTCTCCATTCCTCCGTCGTGGACGAGGGTGAACATGCTGAGGTAGTACTCTAAACGATCGATCTCAACCGCTTCACCCAAAACAGTGACCACTTCTGATTCCGCATTGAAATCCAACTGCCCGGCTTTGTGATCAATGCGCAATTCGACAGGCGTTTGTGCCTGAACAAAACCGGCAATGGCGACGAAAAAGAAAACAAGTACAGCCCGCATGCCAGAAGGAATTAATAGGTCCTTATTAAAGTTACGAAAATTCCCGCGTATAGCTTTGTGCCCATGGACGCGGAACGCACAGAAATAGGCACCATCGGCGAATTTGGCCTCATTGCCGAACTCACCAAGGACATCAAACTTCAAAACCCGCGCACGGTACTCGGTGTGGGGGATGATGCCGCTATCGTGGCCCCACCTCCTGCAGGAAAGCAGACCGTGGTCAGCACCGATTTGCTGTGCGAAGGCATTCATTTCGACCTGATGTATGCCCCACTGAAACACTTGGGATACAAGGCCATTGTGGTCAACCTGAGTGACTTATGTGCCATGAACGCCCTGCCCACCCATGTGGTGGTCGGCCTGGCCCTCTCCAACCGGTTTAGCGTTGAAGCCGCCAAAGAGTTGTACGCGGGCATGAAGCTCGCCTGTGAACGCTACAAGGTGGATTTGATCGGCGGAGACACCACCAGCTCAAAGTCTGGTCTGATGATTTCTGTGACCGCTTTTGGAGAGGTCGACAGCGACAAAGCAACCCTCCGGAATGGCGCAAAGGCAGGAGACCTGGTCTTGGTAAGCGGAGAACTCGGGGGCGCTTTCATGGGCCTTCAAGTGCTGGAACGCGAAAAGCACGTGTTTCAAGAGGCGCCAGGGGCACAGCCCGATTTAACGGGTTTTGACGGGTTACTCGAGCGACAGCTCAAACCCGAAGCACGCGTAGATGTCGTCGAAGAGCTGTCCAAGCTTGAAGTCGTTCCAACGTCCATGATTGACATTTCAGACGGTCTCGCTTCCGAAGCACTGCACATTGCATCGGCATCGGGATGTGGCGTGCGCCTTCACGAAGACAAAATTCCGATGGGCGAAAAAATGTACGAAACGGCCCGGGCATTCAATTTGGACCCCACCCTCTGCACGCTCAGCGGTGGCGAGGACTACGAGCTGCTCTTCACCGTGCCGCAAGACCATTTCGAGCACTTCAAAAACCACCCCATGTTCTCCATCGTCGGGTATTTAACCGAAGACCCGAACGAACGAACGCTCATTACGCGCAACGGCATGGAAACCGAGCTCAAAGCCCAAGGCTGGGATGGGTTCAATGAAGAACATTAACCCCCTTTGCTTGCATTCGCGAACTTTGGCGTTCGTTATCTGGACTGCGTCCAAATAGGGTCACTACCTTTGTGCACCATACCCTGAAAGGGGGATTTTTTAGCCAAGGATCGCATGATCACCGTTCACGAAAATGCCCGAGACCAAGTTCGCCGCCTCATGACTGAGGCAGGCAGCCCCGAAAACAGCTTCGTTCGCGTTGGTGTCAAAGGAGGAGGCTGCAGTGGACTCATGTACGAATTGACCTTCGATCACGAGATGAAAGAAGGCGATCAGACCTTCGAAGACAATGGAGTCAAGGTCGTCGTAGACCGCAAAAGTTTCTTGTACCTCGTCGGAACAGAACTGCAATATTCTGGCGGTTTAAATGGCAAAGGGTTTGTGTTCCATAATCCGAACGCCAACAGAACCTGTGGGTGCGGAGAGAGTTTCTCTATTTAAGGCAAGACCACAACCAATGAGCGCCTCAGAGGAAAACCCGCTACTGGACGAATTCACCCGCAAGGAATACGAATTCGGATTCACCACGGATATAGCCGCCGACAAGTTGGAACCCGGCTTGAATGAAGGCGTCATCCGATTGATCAGCTCCAAGAAGAACGAGCCGGAATGGATGCTCCAATGGAGGCTCGAAGCCTTTCGCATTTGGCAAACGATGGAGGAGCCCGATTGGGCGCACGTGAACTACGAGAAGCCGGACTACCAGGCCATCAGCTACTACAGCGCGCCGAAGTCCAAGGTCCCCTTGGGTTCTCTCGATGAGGTCGACCCTGAAATGAGGGCCACCATGGACAAGCTGGGAATCTCCATGGAAGAACAAAAGCGCTTGTCAGGAGTGGCTGTTGACTTTGTAATGGACAGCGTATCCGTGGCCACCTCTTTCAAAGACAAGCTGGCTGATTTAGGCATCATTTTCTGCTCTATGAGCGAAGCCATTCAGGAACATCCAGAACTTGTCCGAAAGCACATCGGCTCCGTCGTCCCTGTCAAAGACAACTTCTTTTCTGCATTGAACTCTGCGGTCTTTACCGATGGTTCATTCTGCTACATCCCCAAAGGGTCCAAGTGCCCCATGGAATTGTCCACCTACTTCCGCATCAACGAAGCGGGTACAGGACAGTTTGAGCGGACCTTACTGATCGCAGAAGAAGGCAGCTACGTCAGCTACCTCGAAGGGTGCACCGCACCGCAGCGCGACGAAAACCAATTGCACGCTGCTGTCGTTGAGCTCATCGCTAAAGACGATGCTGAAATCAAGTACAGCACCGTCCAGAATTGGTACCCCGGCGACGCAGAGGGCAAGGGAGGCGTGTTCAATTTTGTCACCAAACGCGGCATCTGTGAAGCGCGGGCAAAAATCAGCTGGACCCAAGTAGAAACTGGTTCTGCAGTGACCTGGAAATATCCAAGTTGCATCCTCAAAGGAGATGGCAGCATCGGAGAGTTCTACTCCGTCGCCGTCACCAACAACGCCCAACAAGCGGACACCGGCACCAAAATGATCCACTTGGGTGCCAACACCCATTCGACCATCATTTCCAAAGGCATTTCCGCTGGAAACAGCCAAAACAGCTACCGTGGTCTGGTCCAGATCGGACCCCGTGCGCGCCATGCCCGGAACTTCTCGCAGTGCGACTCTCTGCTGATGACGGATACCAGCGGAGCGCACACCTTTCCGTACATCGAGACGAAAAACCCTACGGCCCACGTAGAACACGAGGCCACAACGTCCCGCATCGGAGAAGACCAAATTTTCTACTGCCTCCAACGCGGCCTCACCGAAGAACAAGCCATAGGCCTGATCGTCAACGGTTACGCCAAAGAGGTCCTCAACAAGCTCCCCATGGAATTCGCTGTGGAGGCGCGCAAATTGCTCACCATCTCCCTCGAGGGCAGCGTTGGCTGATCTCACATTCCGATCCAATATGCTCAAGATCGACAACCTCCACGCCCGCATCGGCGATACGGAAATCCTCAAAGGGCTCAGCCTTGAACTGGGCGCCGGAGAAGTGCACGCCATCATGGGCCCCAACGGCTCAGGAAAAAGCACCCTTGCTAGCATTCTCGCAGGCCGGGAAGACTATGAGGTTACGCAGGGCAGCATCTCGTTTGACGGGGTCGACCTCCTCGAACTTGACGCTACTGAACGCGCCGTTGCAGGCATTTTCTTGGCCTTTCAATACCCGGTTGAAATTCCCGGGGTCTCCAACATCAACTTCTTGAGGACCGCTTTGAATAGCATCCGTGAGCAACGCGCAGAGGAGCCCCTATCGGGAAAGGACTTTCTCGCCAAAGTCAAAGCATGTGCTCAACTCGTAGAATTGGACGGCAAGCTGCGCGACCGCTCAGTGAATGAAGGCTTTAGTGGTGGCGAAAAGAAGCGCAATGAAGTGTTTCAAATGGCCATGCTCGAGCCCAAGCTCGCCGTGCTCGACGAAACCGACAGCGGCCTGGACATCGATGCCCTGCGCATTGTCGCTCACGGTGTGAACAGCATGCGCGGCGCTGACCGCAGCTTTTTGGTGATCACCCACTACCAGCGGCTTTTGGACCACATCGTTCCCGATTTCGTGCACGTCCTGGCCGGTGGACGCATTGTGCACAGTGGCGGCAAAGAGCTCGCACTCGAACTCGAAGAAAAAGGGTACGACTGGATTGTAGACGCCGAAGCCGCAGAACAGGCATGAACGAAGTGGCCACCCCCACACAACACGCCGCCCTCGCAGCACGTGTTTCCGAAGCCTGCGCAGCGGCGGGCTTGGTCGGTGAGCCCCAGGCAGAAGCTTTGGAGGCTCTTGAAGCCCTCGATTACCCCACTACGCGACAGGAGCGGTGGAAGTACACCCGCGCAGCCAGACTACTCAAAGTCACCCCTACGGCGTCCGCACCTCTTCAGGCTCCTCCCGTGGTCGTCGAAAGCCTCGATGCTTTGCGCTTCACCTTTGTGGCAGGCCAACACATCAGTGGAGAGACCCTCGACGAAGGCGCAGAAGGCTGCTTTGTAGGCCCCGTCTCCGTGGCTTTAGAGCGCTACCCAGAGCGGCTGAAAGCATGGAGCAACTCTGCATTTGCAACCCAGGAGTGGTTTGCAGCCTTGCAAGCTTCGGCACCCCAAGACGGCGTGTGCATTTTGGTGCCCGCTGGCCACAAGTTGCAACGTCCTGTTTTGGCCCACCACCACATGCCCGATGGGGCGCACGTTGCCCAGCCCCGGCACCTTGTGCACATTGGTGACCATGCCTCTGCCGAAGCTGTCCTTTGGTCAGACAACACCTCCCATGCAGAGGGTATGATGAACGCCGCCATCACCGCTTCAGTGGGGAATGGCGCCTCCCTTTCATTGGAAATCATCCAAGACGAACCGGGCACGGTCCACCACATGGGCCACCACCACTTCACGCAAGGATCAAACAGCAACCTCACGGTGCGCACGGCTACAGCTTGTGCCCATTGGTTGCGCAACGACCTGCACATCTTGCAAGACGGCACACATGCCGACAGCACATTTCACGGGTGTTACCTGCCCAATGGTGATCAATTCGTAGACCACCATACGCGGATCGACCACGCCCACCCCGACGGACAGTCCAACGAGCTCTACAAAGGGTTGGCGGCTGACAAGTCCACAGCTGTATTCAACGGTAAAATCATGGTCCACAAGGATGCACAGCGCATCGAGGCCTACCAGAGCAACCGCAACCTCCTTTTGGGCGAACAAGCGGCGATGTACGCCAAGCCTGAGTTGGAAATTTATGCCGATGATGTGCGTTGCAGCCACGGGTGTACCACTGGTCAGTTTGACAAGGAAGCCTTGTTTTATTTAAGGTCACGGGGCATGACAGAAACTGCGGCAAACAACCTTCTGGTGCAGGCCTTCCTGGCGGAAGTCCTCGACGGATTTCGTCCCGAAATCCGAGACCACGTGCACTCCGTTTTTGCGCGGCGTCTCGGCTGGATCTGATGGAACCCCTGCGTTTGGACCGTCTGCTTGTTGAGCGTGGCCTCGCGGCCAGCCGGCCCCGCGCGGAGTGGTTGATCGCAGAACACGGTGTCAAAGTCAACGGAACCATTGTCCACAAACCGGGGAAGAAAGTCCCTGCCGACGCGGTCCTCGAGCCTTTGGGAGAAGAGCTCCCCTGGGTGTCTAGAGGAGCCCCCAACCTCATTGCTGCACTCGATCAATTTGACCTGGATCCCAGCGGCCGCAACATCCTCGATTTAGGGGCGTCTACCGGCGGTTTTACCGAGGTGTGTCTGCACCGGAATGCAGCGCATGTTCACGCGGTCGATGTGGGCAGTGGGCAGCTCTCAAACAACCTTAAGTCAGACCCGCGTGTCAAGAATCTAGAACAATTGAACCTCAAAGACTTGAGGCGTGAACACCTCGACCCGACACCCAACACCGTCGTCATTGACCTGTCGTTCATTTCCCTGTCCCATGTCTGGCCGCGTCTCACACAGTGGGTCAGTCCTCAAGGTTGGGGGGTCGCATTGGTCAAGCCCCAATTCGAGGTCGGTCAAAAACACCTTGGGCGCAACGGCATCGTTCGCGACGACAAAATCCGGAACAAAGCACTTCTACGCTGCATTGCCGAGGCCGAGGCCGAAGGGTTCACATGCACAGCGCCCATTGATTCTCCCATAGAAGGCGCCAGCGGCAATCGTGAATTCCTGTTGCACTTCTCGTGGGGACAGGCCGGCTGAACCTTTACTTCGTACAGCGGTTCCCCAAATGATGGCCACGACTTCTCTGCCCGAACGCATTCGACGTGATTTCCCTGTGCTCCAACGTGAGGTGCACGGAAAGCCCCTGGTCTATTTAGACAGCGCAGCAAGCGCCCAAAAACCGTTGGCTGTCATAGAAGGGCAACGTGAATACCTGTCAAACTACCACGCCAACATCCACCGCGGCGCCCACCATTTGGCACAACTGGCCACCGAAGCCTATGAAGGCGCGCGCACCAACCTTGCCAACCACATTGGCGCCTCAGGCACGGAAGAAATCATTTTCACTTCCGGATCTACTGACGCCATCAACCTCGTCGCACAATCCTGGGGACGCCACAACCTTTCGAAAGGCGACGTAGTCCTGGTGACCCAGATGGAACACCACGCCAACATCGTCCCTTGGCAAATGGCTTGTGAAGCCCATGGGGCACGCGTAGAACCCGTCAACGTTCACGCAGACGGCACCCTCGACCTCGAGGACTTCCATGCCTGTCTCGAAACGCACCAGCCCAAACTGGTGGCCATGGTGCACGCATCGAACACATTGGGGACCATCAACCCCATCTCCGACCTGTGCCGTGCTGCTGCGGATGCAGGTGCACTGACATTGGTAGACGGCTCCCAAGCTTTGCCCCATATGTCCATTGACGTCGCGCACCTCGGCTGCGATTTTTATGTGGCCACTGCGCACAAGGCATATGGTCCCACAGGGATCGGGTTCCTCTGGGGCAAAAAAGAACACCTAGAAGCCATGCCGCCCTGGCGTGGAGGAGGAGAAATGATCCAACGGGTGTCTTTTGCCGGGACCACCTACAACAGCCTGCCGCACAAGTTTGAAGCTGGAACACCCCACATTTCTGGAGGCATTGCATTTGGCATAGCCCTGGATTGGATGAAGGGCATCGGAATGGACGAGATCGCGGCTCACGAAGCTGATCTTGTAGCCCATGCCCACAGTGCCCTAGGCACCGTCAAAGGCGTGCGCATCATCGGTACAGCGCCCCACAAGGTTGGGGTCGTTTCGCTGGTCGCAAAGGGCATTCACCCCTATGACATGGGCACCTTGCTCGATGGGCAAGGCATCGCTGTCCGCACCGGACACCACTGCACAGAGCCGTTGATGGACCATTTGGGACTCGAGTCTGGCACCCTGCGCATGTCCTTTGCGGCATACACCACCACCCGCGAAATCGACGTGGCTGTGGCCGGCCTTGAAAGGGCCTTGGCCATGCTCCGTTGAACCCCAACCGCTACCCTATGGCTTCCAACCATCCCCTCATCGAATCGCGCCAGCAAGAAGTCATTGAAGACTTTTCTGTCTTTGACGATTGGATGGACAAATACGAACACCTCATCGATTTGGGAAAGGACGTGCCCGTCATCGACGATGCCCGCAAAACAGAGGAGCACCTGATCAAGGGTTGCCAGTCCCGGGTATGGTTGGCTGCAGACGTGGCCGATGATGGAGGTGTGATTTTTACGGCCGATAGCGACGCCATCATCACCAAAGGCCTCGTCGGCCTGATGGTTCGCGTCTTGTCCGATGCACCTGCGCAGGCCATTGCCGAGGCCAACCTGCACTTCCTCGACGCCATTGGCTTGCACCAACACCTCTCCCCAACACGGTCCAATGGACTGGCCAGCATGGTCCAGCAAATGCGGCTTTATGCTGCCGCCCTTGCCGCCCGACAATCTTAACTTCACACCATGCCCACCCAGCAAGACGTCATCACGGTCCTCAAGACCATTTTCGACCCCGAAATTCCTGTAGACATCTACGAGCTTGGCTTGATCTATGAAGTCAAGTTTTCAGATGCAGAGGGAGGTCAAAAGGTGGACATCCAAATGACCTTAACGTCGCCGAATTGTCCAGTAGCAGAGTCACTTCCGGCCGATGTCAAAGAAAAAGTGGCCTCCATGGACGGCGTAGCTGACGCCGATGTCGAGATCGTCTTTGAGCCCGCATGGACGCAAGACATGATGAGCGAAGAAGCCAAACTCGAACTTGGATTTTTGTAATGGAATCGGTACCCCACAGCGACACGTTCGATCCCGGTGAAGGCCGTGGAATCGCCATTTTGGGGTCCACGGGCTCCATTGGCACACAAGCGCTCGATGTCGTTCGCGCCCAGCCGGGCCGGTTCCGTGTCGAAGTGTTGACCGCGGGTCGAAACGCCGATCTGCTCATCGCCCAAGCCCTCGAGTTTAAGCCCAATGCCGTGGCCATCGCTGACGCGTCGCAAGGCCAAAAAGTGCGCGACGCCCTGTGGGAGCATGACATCAAGGCCTACTCCGGCCAAGACGCCATCGCACAACTTGTCGAGATGGATGGCATTGACATCGTGCTCACAGCGCTGGTCGGTTTTGCCGGGCTCAGACCTACGATGAATGCCATCGCAGCAGGCAAACACATTGCACTCGCCAACAAAGAAACCCTGGTGGTTGCAGGAGGGCCCGTCATGGAAGCCGCCCGCCAAAAAGGGGTGGACATCCTGCCCGTTGACAGCGAACACAGCGCCATTTTTCAGTGTCTGGCGGGTGAGTTTCACAACCCCATCGAGAAGCTCATTCTTACGGCATCAGGCGGTCCTTTTCGGGGCCGCAACAGGGATGAGCTCGCCACGGTGACCAGGGAACAAGCCTTGAAACATCCGAATTGGGACATGGGTGCCAAAATCACCATCGACTCCGCTTCGCTCATGAACAAGGGGTTAGAAGTGATCGAGGCACGCTGGCTGTTCGACATTCCCGCAGAACGCATTGAAGTTGTCGTTCACCCCCAAAGCATCGTGCACAGTGGTGTGCAATTCGAAGACGGCAGCATCAAGGTTCAAATGGGATTGCCCGACATGAAACTGCCCATTCAATACGCACTGGGCTATCCACAACGTCTGGCCAATTCCTTTCCGCGTTTCAGTTTTACGGATTACCCCAGCCTTTCGTTCGAGCAGCCGGACCTCACAACGTTTAGAAACCTCCAGCTGGCCTATGATGCGCTCGCAGCAGGTGGCAGCGCACCATGCGTGCTCAACGCCGCCAACGAAATTGCAGTAGCAGCCTTCTTGCAAGGCGAGGTTGGCTTTCTAGAAATGAGCGATGTAGTCGAACACGCCCTGAGCTCGGTAGAGCATGTCGCACAACCGGACCTCGAAGCACTCTTTGGCCTCGACACATTGGCAAGGGAGGCCGCGCGCAGCCGGGTCAGACCGTCATAATGTCTGCTTCCTTCGAAGAGATGCGGGTATCCACCTGTTTCACGTAGTCGTCCGTCAGGGCCTGAACGTTGGACTCTCCAGCTTTGATGGCATCTTCACTCGCTCCATCGTCCTTGGTGGCCTTAATGGCATCGTTGGCGTCCTTACGGGCGTTGCGAATCGACACCTTCGCATTCTCTCCAACGCTTTTGGCCTGCTTGGCCAATTCCCTTCGGCGCTCCTCTGTCAACATGGGCACCGAAATGATCAGCACCTCGCCATTGTTCATGGGGTTCAGCCCCAGGTTTGCATTGGTAATGGCTGAAGCAATGGGGTCCAACATCGCCTTTTCATAGGCCTGTACCGTCAAAGTCCGAGGGTCTGTGGTCGATACATTGCCCACTTGGTTCAGTGGTGTCAGCGAACCGTAGTAGTCCACCTTCACACTTTCCAACATACTGGGATGTGCCTTTCCCGCGCGGATCTTGCGCAGTTCCACGTCCAAGCGGTCCATGGCCTTTTGCATGTCTTCTTTCGCCGAATCAAAGGCGAGGTCAATCATTTCACTCATGAGAATTCTTTCAGACAGTTACAATGGTACCGACCTCCTCTCCTTGCACGATGCGCGAAAGGTTCCCGGCCTGATTGATGTCAAATACGATGATGGGAAGCTTGTTCTCATTACACAACGTGAACGCCGTCATGTCCATCACCTTCAATCCACGCTTAAACACCTCATCAAAGGTCAGTGAACTGAAACGCTCCGCCTCTGGGTCCTTCTCTGGGTCCGCCGTGTAAATGCCATCTACCCGCGTTCCCTTCAAAATCACGTCGGCTTCAATTTCAATGGCCCGCAATGATGCGGCACTGTCCGTGGTGAAAAAAGGATTGCCAGTACCCGCGCCAAAAATGACGACCCGGCCCTTTTCCAGGTGCCGCATGGCCCTTCTTCGGATGACCGGCTCAGCAATCGCCTTCATCTCAATGGCACTTTGCAAACGGGTGTCCACACCGATAAACTCCAGGGCACTTTGCAAGGCCATGGCATTGATCATCGTCGCCAACATGCCCATGTAATCCCCTTGTGTGCGCTCCATTCCACCCTCGGCAGCCTGAACGCCCCTAAAAATGTTGCCACCTCCAATGACAATCGCACACTCTATCCCCTGCTTTACAAGGGCCTCAACTTCACGTGCATACAACGCAAGTTGCTGGTTGTCAATGCCAAATTGCTTCTCACCCATCAGGGCTTCACCACTCAGCTTCAGGAGGACGCGACGGTATTTCATCGAGGGTCAATATCCGACGATTCCACGGCACACCCCAAAAGAAAACGGGCCACCCTTTCGAGCAGCCCGTTCCAACGTTTGATTTGTCTGGCCTTTAGTCGAGGCTTACCCGACTAAAACCGGTAATGGCGCGGTCACCCCCGCCAGCCTCCTTCACATAGTCGGCTACACTTTGCTTGTTGTTTTTGATGAACGCCTGGTGCACCAGGGTCACCTCCCTGAACCACTTCTTCAAGCGGCCCTTGGCAATGTTTTCTGCCATTTCGGCGGGCTTGCCCTCCTTGATGGCCAGTTCCTTTCCAATCTCAAGCTCCTTGTCGATGGTGACCTGGTCAATGCTGGACTCGTCCAACGCGATCGGCGACATGGCCGCTGCCTGCATGGCAACATCTTTTCCGGTCTGTGCGTCTACTGCTCCGTTAAAAGCAACGAGGGTAGACAAACGGTTGCCTGGGTGGATGTAAGCCACCACAGCTTCGCCAGTGACCTGCTCATAACGGCTGATCTCGATGCGCTCGCCGAGGCGTCCCATCTGATTGGTGATTTCCTCACCGACCGTCACACCAGTGGGGTAAGGTTGGGCGAGCAGTGCATCCTTGTCTGCAGCGTTCGAAGACACCGCGATGTCGAGGATGCTTTGGGTAAAGGATACGTAGTCCGAATTCTTGGCAACAAAGTCTGTCTCACAGTTCAATGAGATGATGCAACCGCGGGTTGCGTTCTCATTGGTTGAAGCGAGGACAGCGCCTTCTCCAATTTCGTTGTCACCGCGCTTGGCGGCAATTTTCTGACCCTTCTTACGAAGGATTTCGATGGCCTTGTCGAAGTCGCCTTCGGCTTCGGTCAGGGCCTTCTTGCAATCCATCATGCCTGCTCCAGTTTGCTTGCGGAGCTTGTTGACTTCGGCTGCAGTAATGCTCATGGTCGTGGTGGTTTTGCGTGGTGAATCCAATCACAACACGCGGGGTGAATTCGGTTTATTCAGAAATCGAAATGGGTTCAGGCCTCTTTCTCGCCTTCACCTTCAGGTGCATCAGCGGCAGGAGCAGC
>DDCX01000025.1:24375-33595 GCA_002336475.1 Flavobacteriales bacterium UBA1995
CAGCCTCAGCAGCAGGAGCGGCCTTAGCGGCAGCCTCCTTATCGGACCCACGGTCCGCCAGTCCCTCTTTGATGCCCTCAACGATAGCGTCTACAACAGCCTTGATGGACTTGCTCGCATCGTCGTTTGCAGGAATGGGAAAGTCTACAGGACGGGGGTCACTGTTGGTGTCCACCATAGCAATGACAGGAATGCCCAACTTCTTGGCTTCTGCCAAGGCGATGTGCTCTTTCATGACGTCTACAATAAACACGGCAGCAGGGATCCGATTCATGTCGGAGATCGAACCGAGGTTCTTTTCCAGCTTGGCGCGCTGACGGCTCACTTGAAGGCGCTCTCGCTTGGACATGGTGTTCAACGTACCGTCGGCCTCCATTTTGTCGATCTGCGTCATTTTGCGGATCGCCTTGCGGATGGTCGCGAAGTTGGTCAACATACCTCCTGACCAACGCTCGGTCACGTACGGCATGTTCACGGACTCAGCCGCTTCCGTTACGATATCCTTTGCTTGCTTTTTGGTCGCGACAAACAAGATGCGCTTTCCACTCTTGGCCATCTGCTTGGCAGCCGCTGCGGCATCGTCCACAAGTACAACAGTCTTGTGAAGGTCAATGATGTGGATGCCCTTCTTCTCCGTGAAGATGTAAGGGGCCATATGGGGGTTCCACTTGCGCTTGAGGTGGCCGAAGTGGGATCCTGCTTGAAGCAGTTGGTCGAAGTTGGTGCGTGCCATAATGCTACGTTCCTGGGGTTAAGCAACAGAGAGGTAGCTTCTGGTGAAGGTCCCCTCTGTTTGGATGCTAGCTGTATATAAAAAAGAAAAGAGTTGCTGTAGATCAGCGCTTAGAGAACTGGAACTTCTTCCGAGCCTTCTTCTGACCGAACTTCTTACGCTCAACCATACGTGGATCACGGGTGGTGAGGCCTTCGGCTTTCAAAGTGGGCTTGAGCTCTTCGTTCAATTCGATTAGCGCCTTGGAGATCGCCAGGCGCAGGGCCTCCGCTTGTCCAGTAATGCCGCCGCCATCGAGGTTCGCCTTGATGTCGAACTGGTCGAGGGTCTCAGTCAGCATAAAGGGCTGCTTGACCTTGTATTGAAGGGTAGGGAGCGGGAAGTACTCCGTAATGTCCCGCTTATTGATGGTCACCTTGCCAGTGCCTTGCGTCATGTAAACGCGGGCGATGGCATTCTTACGGCGTCCTGAGGTATTGATCGTCTGCATGCGAATCAGGAGGGAATGGCGTGAGCGGTGGGCTGCTGTGCCTCATGGCTGTGCTCAGCACCAACGATAACGTGAAGGTTCTTGTAAATGGCGCGGCCAAGGCGGTTCTTAGGAAGCATGCCGCGAACAGCATTTTCTACCAAACGCTCTGGAGTGCGCTCAAGCACTTCCTTGGCGGTACGGCGGTATTGACCACCTGGGTAACCTGAGTAACGGATGTACTCTTTGTCCTCCCACTTGTTTCCAGTCAACTCCACCTTCTCAGCATTGATTACAATGACGTAGTCACCACAATCTGCGTGCGGGGTGAAATTCACCTTGTGCTTTCCTCTAAGGAGGCGGGCGATTTCAGAACAAAGACGGCCCAATCGCTGCCCCTCGGCATCGACCAGCAACCATTTCTTGTCGGCGTTCTCCTTGTTGACGGAGACGGTTTTGTAGCTCAACGTATCCACTGCGCTTCGTAGTTGATAAACCCCGGAAAATTCGGGGTGCGAATATAGTGGCAATTCCGATGGGGTACAAACCCCTGAGCAAGAGTGTTTCCCACGGACCAAAGTGGATGACCAAACACCTGCCAAAAACGTCCGTGCACAGTGCTTGGAAAAGATACCGCACCACTTGCCCGAACTCCATCGTAAAATTGAGGATTCATGACGGCATACGAAAGACATCCGCCCCATCCAGTCGGTGGCACCATCGAGGTCATTGCCGGCCCGATGTTTTCCGGAAAAACAGAAGAGCTGCTGCGCCGCTTGCGCCGGGCCAGCTTGGCGAAACAGGCCGTGACCTTGTTTAAGCCTGAGCGCGACAACCGCCATGACACGACCGACGTGGTCAGCCATGATGCGCGCCGCCAACCCGCCCACGCTATGGCCGATGCTCCTGCCCTAGAAGCCATGGTAGAGCAGTTGATTGCCGACGATAAGATGCCAGACGTGGTCGGCATTGACGAGGTCCAGTTCTTCGGAGAAAAAATTGTAGACGTCTGCAACAGATTGGCTGATTCGGGCATCAGGGTCATCACTGCGGGCTTGGACCTCGACTATCTCGGACGTCCATTTGGGTGCATTCCTCTGCTCTTGGCACATGCCGAGTATGTGACCAAGTTGCATGCGATTTGCTCCATCACGGGGAGGCCTGCCCACTTCTCTCACCGCATGGAAGGCGGCAGCGAAGACGTTCAAATTGGTGGCGCCGAGTCTTATCAAGCGCTGTCACGTGAACCTTACAATGAGGTGGTGGTCCGCGCTCACCACCGCGTCACCAGCGCCGAATGACCATCGGCGGGGACCTTTGGAGTCACCTGGCAACCTCCCTCTCCGGGGCGGTAACAGCGACGGCCAATCAAGGACCTCCCCATTTCGAGCACCTGTCCACGGATACCCGCACACTTCACGGTACCGCGGAAATACTGTCTCATACCGTATTCATCGCGCTGCGCGGGCCCCGTCACGACGGACACGCCCACGTGGCCGCAGCTGCTGCAGCCGGTGTTCAGGGCTTTATACTCGCTTCAGACTGGTCAGGCGAAGACCCCGAAGGCCATGTCTTGCGCGTGCCTGACACATTGGCTGCACTGCAGGCTCTGGGCCGCGCTGCGCGGCTTGCTCGCACAGGAAAAGTTGTGGGAATCACAGGGTCCAATGGCAAGACTACCGTCAAAGAATGGGCACACGCTTTGACGCCGGGTACACACCGCGTATCTAGAAGTCCAGGCAGCTGGAACAGCCAAGTTGGCGTCCCGCTTTCCCTGTGGGCAATGGACGACAAGGCCGAGACTTACCTCGTAGAAGCAGGCATTTCGATGCCAGGCGAAATGGAAGTCTTGGCCTCGATCATTCAACCCCACATTGGCGTCATGGTGCACTTTGGAGAAGCCCATGGTGGCCATTTCTCTCACCGAACATCCAAAGCCCAGGAAAAAGTCCGCTTGTTTAAAGACTGCGACAATGTGATTTTGGGCACGCATGACCCCGACGTGATCCAGGCATTACGCGACCAAAACATGGCAACACGGTGCATCCATTGGGCGGTTCCGAGTTCTGCTGAACCGGACACCCTTCCAGGAACGTGCGCGTTGCGCATCGGGCACCTCGAAAAAGAAGAACATCACACCGTACTGTCAGGCACATGGAGGGGAAAGCACCTCAACTGGAGGGTCCCCTTCGCTGACGATGCCAGCCTATCAAATGCCCTCACGGCAGCGCTTCTTGTGCTCGAGTTAACCGGTAACGTTGATGCGGTTACAGAGAAGCTCCCCCTCCTCCAGCCCCTCGGAATGCGCTTGGAGCACTTGTCCGGAACAGGTGGAGGAACCATCATCAATGACACGTGGAACCACGACCTCGATGGACTGTCTACAGCATTAGAGGCGTTGGACCGCCTTGCTGGCAACCATAAAAAAGCCGTCATCCTGTCTGATTTGGTGCCCTACGACCGCCACGATCCCGACCAATTCAAAAGGCTCAAGCTCACCTTGGGACAGCATCAAATCGACCACTGGATTTCCGTAGGGTCTGAACTTTCGAATGGAATTCCCGGTGTCCCTGACGATAAAACAGAGCGCTTCAACACGACAGAGGCGCTTCTCAATAGCACAGCACTGGACCGCTTGCAAGGCTGGAATGTGCTCGTCAAAGGAGGACGGGCATTTGCCTTTGAAAGGGTGTCCCGTGCGCTCGAAGCCAACCCGCACACCACCGTTTTTGACCTGGATTTAGGCAGGCTCGCCCAGAACCTCGAGCAACACAGAGAGAAGTTTGGACTGCCCATCATGGGCATGGTCAAAGCCTTCGCATACGGGGCCGGCGACGCCGTTGCGGTTGAGTTAAACCGCCTCGGTATATCCCGCCTGGCCGTGGCCTTCACTGAAGAAGGCACCGCCCTTCGAAAAGCTGGGGTACAATGCCCCATCATGGTTTTAAATGCCGACCCCCAGCGGTTTCAAGACCTGTTGGAGTGGCGCCTCGAACCCGAAGTACACCGGTTGGACACCCTCGACCAATGGGGCCGGGCCCGCGCAAACCACACCGGATCTGATCCCCGTACCAACGGCGTGCACCTCAAAGTCGAAACAGGAATGCACCGGCTTGGGCTCGCGCCCGAAGAAGCACACGCAGCGGGGGCAAAATGTGCCGCGCTCGGCATTCCCATCATCAGTGTCTACAGCCACTTGTCTGCAGCCGATGACGCCCAAGCAGACGCCCATACCCACCAGCAAATCAAGGCCTACAATGCTGCTTGTCAGGCGGTTCAGTCAGGTTGGTCCAGCACTACAGGCGGGTCAGAGGGGCCGCAATTCATCCGGCACTTGGCCAATACCTCGGGAGCGGCACGGTTCCCTGAAGCCCATTTCGACATGGTGCGCATTGGACTGGGTCTGTATGGCCTGGATGCCTCTGGCACCATGGAAAACCTCCAGCCCATCGGCCGGTTTCACACGCGAATCAGCCACCTGCACACCGTTCCTGCAGGAACGCCTGTTGGTTATGGCGCAAAAGATTCAGCAGACCACGACCGGCTAATCGCAACCTTACCTGTGGGCTATGCAGACGGCCTTCCGCGCTCTGCTGGAATGGGGAACGTGTACCTTTTCACAGGAGGCCAGTTGTGCCCTACGGTTGGGCCTGTTTGCATGGATGGTTGCATGATCGATGTCACGGGTTTGACGGTCAGGGTGGGGGACCCGGTAGAAATATTTGGTGACCAAGCTTCCCTAGAAGACCTGGCTTCCGCCACCGGCACCATTCCCTATGAAATACTGTGCCGCATTCCCCAGCGGGTGAGGCGAAGGCACCTGCGCACCTAAGTGCCATCGTAACTTCGGGCCGTGGACCGATCAAGGAAAATCCCCATCGAAGAAGGAGACACTTATCCTTCACCAGAAGGATTCCTTGTGTTCACTGAACAATATCACCGCAAACGCGGCTATTGCTGTACCAGCGGTTGCAAGCACTGTCCCTATGGTTACGACAAGGGGACAGGTCGCATCCGCAACCCCAAAGGCCTCTGAACCGATCGCCATGAATACCACCATTGCCACCGATCCAACCACTGCTGCGTTTCGTCAGGAAATAGCCGCCGGGCTCCCCGACGCCCTGCCCGAAGCTCAGCAACGTTCAGCCGATGTCTCACACGCCCCAGTGCGCAAGGACATCCTGAACCCCAAACAAAAAGAGCTGGCCCTGGCCAATGCCTTGCGGTATTTTCCTGTCGCACAACACGAAGTCCTCGCGCCAGAGTTTGCCGCAGAACTTCGCGACTTCGGCCGCATCTACATGTACCGGTTCATGCCGAAGTACGCCGTGCATGCGCGCCCCATTGACGCATACCCCGCCCAGACACCTCAGGCGGCGGCGATCATGCTGATGATCCAGAACAACCTGGACCCCGCGGTGGCACAACACCCCGAAGAGTTGATCACGTATGGAGGCAACGGGGCGGTCTTTCAGAACTGGGCCCAATACCGCTTGGTCATGCGCTATTTGAGCGAAATGACCAATGAACAAACGCTGGTCATGTACAGCGGCCACCCCCTAGGGTTGTTCCCCTCCCATGCCACTGCACCACGTGTGGTCGTGACCAACGGCATGGTCATCCCCAATTACAGCGGTGCCGATGACCTCGAACGCATGAATGCTTTGGGCGTGAGCCAGTATGGCCAAATGACCGCGGGATCCTACATGTACATAGGGCCCCAAGGCATCGTGCACGGGACCACCATCACCGTGCTCAACGCAGGTCGCCGTTTGGACCCCGAGAACCCTACGCTTGCAGGCAAACTTTTTGTGACCGCTGGCCTTGGAGGAATGTCCGGTGCCCAACCCAAAGCAGGCAACATCGCTGGAGTCGTCTCAGTCACCGCTGAAGTGGACGGTGCAGCGGCTTGGAAACGCCACGAACAAGGCTGGGTAGACCACGTCATAGAAGATGTTGCTGAACTCGCTCGCCGCGTGAAAGCCTCGATGGCCAGCAAAGAGGCCGTGAGCTATGCCTACCTGGGCAATGTGGTTGACCTCTGGGAACACTTCTACGATGCGGACATCCACATACATCTGGGTTCAGATCAAACGTCCTTACACAACCCATGGGCAGGGGGCTACTACCCCGCTGGACTTACGTTCGAGTCGGCACAAAAAATGATGGCCGAGGACCCCGAACGGTTCAAGGAGTGTGTCCAACAAAGCCTGCGCCGGCATACCGCTGCTGTCAACCGACACACTGAAAAAGGAACGTATTTCTTTGACTACGGGAACGCCTTCCTGCTGGAGAGTTCAAGGGCTGGTGCCGACATCATGGCTGAAGACGGCGAAGCCTTTCGGTACCCCAGTTATGTGCAAGACATCATGGGCCCCATGTGCTTTGATTACGGTTTTGGACCGTTCCGTTGGGTATGCGGTTCAGGCGACCCTGCCGATCTGGACAAAACAGATGCCATCGCATGCGAAGTACTCGAAGGCATGATGGCTGAGGCACCGGCCGAAATCCGGCAGCAAATGGCCGACAATGTGCAGTGGATTAGAGGAGCCAAGGCCAACAAGCTTGTGGTCGGTTCACAGGCCCGCATTCTCTATGCCGACGCAGAGGGCCGCATGCGCATCGCCAAGGCGTTCAACCAGGCCATCGCCAGTGGCGCACTCTCAGGCCCTGTCATTCTGGGCCGTGACCACCATGATGTCAGCGGAACCGACTCCCCCTACCGGGAGACGTCTAACATTTATGACGGCTCTGCATTCACCGCGGACATGGCCGTCCAAAATTTTGTGGGTGATGCGTTCAGGGGGGCCACATGGGTGTCCCTCCACAATGGAGGCGGAGTGGGATGGGGTGAAGTGGTCAATGGCGGATTTGGCATGCTCCTCGACGGATCATCCGAAGCCGAAGCCAAACTCACCTCCATGCTCCACTGGGATGTCAACAACGGCATCGCCCGCAGAAGCTGGGCCCGCAGCAGCCAGGCTCAGTTTGCCATTCGACGTGCCATGGAAGCCGAACCCAAATTGAAAGTCACCTTGGCACAAAACGCCGACGCCGACCTCATTCGCCGCGCCCTTTCCTAATGGAGCACTACCAATCCCGCTGGACCGCTGATACCCAGTCTACAGCGCCCCTTCCTCCCTTTCCTTGGGCGGGACATCAATTCGAAGAGTGTCATTTTGAAGGCCTCGATTTGAACCACTCAGATTGGCGCGACGCCCGCTTCGAGCGCTGCACCTTTCAATCCTGTCAACTGTCAGAAATCCGGCTCACGAACGTGCGGTTCCACGGTGTCACCTTCACCGACTGTAACCTCAACAAAGTCCGTTGGACCACCCTTCAGTCCTCTTTCCTGTCCTTCAAAATAGACCGTTGCAAGGCCCCTTTGTGCGATTGGGAAGACATGGACCTGAAAGGCATGAGCCTCGAACATTCAGACCTCAGTGGCAACAACTTCTCTGGGGCTGATGCCCGTGAGACGCTCTGGTCTCAGAGCCGCCTGCGCGATGCCATTTTCCAAAGAACCGATCTGCGCGAAGCCGACTTCCGTGGTGCCACTGAATGGAGCATCGACCCTTCCGATAACCGCCTCCGTGGAGCGCGGTTTGACGCCACCGACTTGAGTGGGTTGGTCAAAGGACTGGGCATCCGTCTGGATTGATGCGACAGCTTCAACAAGGAACGCTGGAAACGTTTTAACAAGCGTTTCGTTTCCGCCGGTGGCTTCAGAGGCTATTTTTGCCTCCCAACACGCCGTAAAATGTCCCCCGCCTCACAAGGATCTACGAAAGACACCCGCCTGGTCGACCTGCTCAAAGGGTGCGAACAGGCTTTTCGCAGATTTGGCGTACGTGCCGTGAGCATGGACGATTTGGCAACACAACTGGGGGTCTCCAAAAAGACCCTCTATCGCTATTTCAAGGACAAAGCAGACCTCGTACTCCAAGTTTTTGACCAGGCCTGCAACCGGCAAACCACGCGCACGCAAGCCCTGTCCGAAGGAGGCAACAATGCCATCGATGCAGTCATCGAAGTCATGGAGTATTTCCAAACCGAACTGAGAGAAATGCACCCCAGCATGTTGTTCGACCTGCAGAAGTATTACCCGGAAGCCATGCAACGCCTGCACCAACACAAGATGGAGGCCATGCAAGGCTACCTGATCCGCAACATCCAACGGGGCCAATCCGAAGGCCTTTTTCGGGGAGACTTCGATGCTCGGCTTATCTCCAGGCTGCACATGGCCATGGTCCAAACCATGACCGACCCCAGCACGATCGATGAGTTTGGACGGCCATTGTCCGAATTGCAAAAGGAACTCCACACTTACCACCTCAGGGGCATTGCCACTGACAAGGGAATGGCCTACCTCCAACAACGCAACAACACCCTGTGAACACGCCCGCCACCATGCGTATCCTGCCCCTATTTTCCGCCCTGCTGCTGATGCATGGGGCCATTTTCGGCCAAGCTGCCGGTGGTGGCTCTGGCACACGGCTCACGCTTGAGGAAGCCCAGTCTCTGGCCGCGATGCGCGCTTACAACGTGCGCTATGCTTCGATTGACGCCCAAGAAGCAGCGAGCAACACGCGCGAACTCATTGCCTCTGGCTTCCCCCAAGTCAGTGGGTCGGTCGAATACAACCGTTACATCGACATTCCCACTCAGGTGTCCAGTGGCGATGCCTTCGGGTTTCCAGATTACCTCACGGCATTCCTAGGAGGGGTAGCCCAAGCCACCGGCGTCCCCCTCGATGCCCCTCCTGTCGATCCCAACGCCATCCAAGAATTTCAATTTGGAGCCGCGCAAACCATGACCGCAGGGATTACAGCCACACAACTGATTTTTAGTCCCAGTTACTTCGTGGGCATCCAAGCAGCAAAGGCCTATGCCAGTGCCATGGAAGCCTCAGAATCCAAGTCCGTGGCCGATGCGCGGCGTGCCGCTGGGGAAGGTTATGCAGCTGCTTTGGCTGCTCAAGAAAATGTGGGCATTCTCAGAGCAGCAGAAGCCCTTGC
>DDCX01000025.1:33640-45359 GCA_002336475.1 Flavobacteriales bacterium UBA1995
TGTCCGAAATGGCACAGCAGCGCGCCACCGCCGAAAGCATGGCCTCTGTGGCGCTGGACGCCCTAAAGTTTACCGTCGGCATGCCCGTCGAAACCACAGTCATCCTCGCAGACAGCTTTGAAACACTGTCCAGTGCCTTTGACGGGGCTTCCGTGCTCGGCATTCCTTTCGACCCTAACCGGTTGCCGGAAATCCAATCTCAAGCCAAGAACCTCGAACTCTCTGAACTGGGCATCCGCAACGAAAAAGCCGCTGGCCTGCCGAGCATCAGTGCTTTTTACACCAACCAACGGAATGCGCAACGGGATGCTTTCGACTTCCTTGGAGAAGGAAGCTGGTACCCCATTCAACTTGTCGGCGTTCAAATGAACATCCCCATTTGGTCCAGCTTTGGGGGCAAGGAAAAAGTGCTGCAAGCACAATTGACCCGTGACCGTGCTGAAACCGCACTCGAGCAGTTCACCCAAGCCGCCGCACTCGAGTATCGGGCTGCACGGTCCGAATACAACTCCAGCTTGGAGCAGCGCATCCAAGCCCAGCGCAGCCTCGACCTCGCAGAACGCATTCTCAACCGCACCCGCATCCGGTTTCAAGAAGGTCTAGCCAGCAGCTTTGACATGACACAGGCCCAAAACCAACTGGTCAACGCCCAAGCCAACTTCGCCCAAGCCACGCTCCGCTGGTTCAACGCCCACCTCCGCCTCGAACGTTCCCTCAACGCCTGATCAACATGATCCGCACATCCCTCTTCCTCACCACCGCACTGTTGCTTACAGCTTGCGGAGGCTCAGCGCCAGAAAGCGCGCCTGCCACAACCAACGCTGATGCTTCTGCTGAAGCGCGCAAAGTCACCACAATCCAGGCAGAGCCCTCCCCATTCGACCATTTCTTTACAGTGCAAGGCAACGTCGAAACAGACCGCCTCGCCCAGGTCTTCCCCATGACACAAGGCACCGTGCTGCGCATCCGCGTAGAGGAGGGCCAAACCGTCCGAAAAGGGCAGGTCTTGATGGACCTCGACAACGAAGCCGTTGCCCGCAACCAAGACGAATTGGACACCCGATTGACGCTCTCAAAGGACGTGCTTGCCAGACAAGAACGCCTGTGGGAACAGGGCATCGGCACCGAGGTGCAGCTGCTCGAAGCCCGCAGCAATGTCAAGGCTTTAGAAGAAAGCATCGCCGCCTTTACTGAGCAGGTAGAATTCGGAAAGGTGACGGCGCCTTTTGCTGGCACCGTCGACCGCATCTTCGCCAAAGAGGGCGGCATGGCCTCCCCCATGCAGCCCGTCGCCCGGGTCATGGACCTAGACGACATGTATGTCCGCGCCAAAGTGAGCGACCACTATGTGGGTAAGGTGCATGCCGGTCAACGCGTGGACATCGCCATGGCTGGACGCGAGACCCGCACCAGCGCCATCTCCAGGGTTGGACGCTACATCGAACCCGCCAACCGCACCTTTGAAATCGTGGTGCCCGTGCCCAAAGGAAGTGAGCTGTTGCCCAATGAATTTGCTGCGCTGCACATCAACGATTTGCACCTCGACAGCGCCATATCCTTGCCATCGAGCCTCATCCTTCAAAACCGGGAAGGGCTTGACTTTGTGTACACCATCGAAGAGGGAAAAGCCGTCCGTCAGCCCGTTGAAATCGGGCCTTCCACCAATGACCGTGTGCTGATCCTGAAGGGCGTTGCGCCGGGCATGACCATCATCAACCGCGGCGCGGGTCAAGTTGTAGAGGGCGAAGCCGTCCAGACCATGCGCTAACCCGCCGTTTTCCAAGCGACACCCAAGCGACCCCATCCCATGGATCCCCAGACACCCAAGGAATTCGGCCTGAGCACCGCCTCGATCAAAAACCGCACCACCGTAGCGGTCTTGATTGTGATCATTTTGATCTCCGGTATCTCGTCCTACATCACCGTCCCAAAGGAAAGCTTCCCAGAAGTCGTCGTTCCCGAGGTATTTATAGGCACCCCCTATCCAGGTAACAGCCCTGGCGACATCGAGAAACTCATCACCCGACCGATTGAGAAAGAACTGAAAGGCATNNGACATCAAGTTCGACTTCTCCGTGACACCAGAAGTGGCGCTGCGAAAAGTCAAAGACAAGGTGGACATCGCCATGAGCGACCCCAGCTTTCCGGACGACCTGCCCAGCGACCCCAACATCTTCGACCTCAACTTCACCGAGCTCGTTCCGGTCATGCAGGTCAACCTTTCTGGCGACTACCCCATCGACCAACTGGAGGACTATGCCGAAATCCTGCAAGAGCGCATCGAGGATGTCGAGCAAATCAACGAGGCCGAAATCCGAGGGGTGAACGCCAAAGAAATGGAGGTCGAAGTCGACCACTTGCGGGCAGAAGCCATGCTCGTCAGCTTCAACGACATCGCCCAAGCCATCGGCCAAGAAAACCTGTCCATTTCTGGCGGCGACATCCTCATGGATGGACGGCGACGCACAGTACAGGTGGTCGGCGACTTCCGCGACGCCCAAGACCTTGAATCCATCATTGTCAAGGCCGAAGGAGGGACACCCGTCTACCTGCGCGACGTGGCCAACGTAAAATTCGTGGACCAAGAAGCCACGAGTTTCGCACGTGAGTGGGGCAATCCTGTGGTGTCCCTTGATGTTCGAAAGCGCGCCGGCGAAAACCTCATCATCGCATCCGACGAAATCAACCGCATCATCGAAGAAGCCAAGGCGGAGTTCTTGCCTTCAGACCTCAACGTCAGCATCACTTCCGACCAATCCGATCAGACAAGGACCCAGGTCGACGAGCTCCAAAACAGCATCATCCTCGGCGTACTGCTGGTGGTCGGCGTTTTGTTGTTCTTCCTCGGGTTGCGCAACGCGCTCTTCGTAGGTGTGGCGATTCCGCTGTCCATGTTCCTCAGCTTCGCCATCCTCAACGCGTTGGGAATCACCTTCAACGTGATGGTGCTCTTTGCACTGGTACTGGCGCTCGGCATGCTCGTGGACAACGGCATCGTGGTGGTCGAGAACATCTACCGATTGATGGACGAGGGCATGTCGCCCTTTGATGCTGCGCGTTATGGTGTCGGTGAAGTCGCCTGGCCCATCATCGCCTCTACTGCCACCACATTGGCAGCGTTCCTGCCCTTGGCCATTTGGCCCGGCATCATCGGAGAGTTTATGAAGTACCTGCCGATGACCCTCATCATCGTCTTGTCTTCCTCGCTGTTCATTGCTTTGGTCATCAACCCCATGTTGACAAGCCTGTACATGCGGGTGGAAGAAGCTGAAATGAACGTGCGTCGGCTCTTCATCACCACGGGCATTCTGGTTGTTTTGGGGCTGTTGCTCTTGGGAACGGGCTGGACCACCTTGGGCAACCTCTTCATCCTCGGCGGCATCATTGGGATCCTCAACCGGTACCTCTTGACACCGGCTACAGCTTGGTTCCAAAACAAACTGCTCCCAGCCCTCGAGAACAGCTACGAGCGCCTGCTGCGTTTTTCACTCCGGGGCAGCAAGCCCTGGCTGTTCTTCTACGGCATGATCGGACTGCTCTTTGCTTCCCTGGTGCTGCTGGGCGTGTTCCCGCCTAAGGTGGAGTTCTTCCCACAGAACGAGCCGCAGTATGTCAATGTCTACATCGACATGCCCATTGGCACGGACATCGAAGAAACCAACCGGGTCACCAAGGAAGTAGAGGACATGGTCATGAAGGCCATCAACCAGCCGGCTTTCTTGCGCGAAGGTGCAGACGGCTCCTCCGAGCAGTTTCTAGTCAACTCTGTCATCGCGCAGGTGGGTGAAGGAACCTCCGACCCTGCCGAAGGACCACAATTGGGTGCCACGCCAAACAAAGGCCGGATTACCGTCAGTTTTTTGAAGTTCCAAGACCGGCAGGGTGTGCGCACCACCGATGTCTTGAACGCCATCCGCGACGAGGTCAAAGGCTACCCAGACGCCATCATCCGAGCGACCAAAAACTCAGACGGTCCACCGCAAGGGTTGCCCATTAACCTCGAAATCACCAGCACCGACTATGAGACGGCCTTGACGTATGCCGACGGCATGAAGCGCTTCATTGAGGCCACCGGGATTCAGGGGGTAGAAGGACTCAAGCTCGACGTAGAAAAATCCAAGCCGGAAATGCCCATTTCCATCGACCGGGACAAAGCCCGTCGGTATGGATTGAGCACGCAGCAAATTGGCTACGGCATCCGAAGCGCCCTCTTTGGCCGCGAAGTCAGCCGCTACAAGGACGGCGAGGACGACTATCCGATCAACCTGAGGTTCTCTGACGCCTACCGCAACAACGCCGACGCTTTGATGAACCAAAAGATCATCTTCCGAAGCGCCTCAGACGGCCAAATCAAGGAGGTGCCCATTTCCGCTGTCGCCACCGCGGGCAGGTCCACCACCTACAACGCCATCAAGCGGAAAGACCTCGACCGTACCGTAACCCTGTCGTCTAACGTACTCGGCGGATACAACGCCAACGAAGTGGTGGCGTCCATCAAGGAAGCCATGAGCGACTACCCCGCTCAAGACGGTGTACAGTGGGAGTTTACAGGCCAGCAAGAGGAACAAGCCAAGGAAATGGCCTTTCTCTCCAAAGCGCTTGTCATCGCGCTGTTCCTGATTTTCTTGATCATTGTGGCCCAATTCAACAGCATCTCCACGCCTTTCATCATCGGCTTCAGTGTGCTGTTTTCGCTCACCGGCGTGTTCCTCGGCCTGGTGGTTTTCCGCCAAGACTTTGTGATCATCATGACCATGATCGGCATCATCTCCCTCGCAGGGGTTGTGGTCAACAATGCCATCGTTTTGATCGACTACACCAACCTACTGTTCGACCGCAGGAAACGCGAATTGGAATTGGGGGAAGACGACTTACTGCCCTTTGCAGAAATTGTCCCGCTCATCATCAAGGGCGGACGTACACGTCTGCGTCCCGTGCTGCTGACCGCCATCACCACCGTGCTCGGATTGCTTCCGCTGGCCATTGGAATCAACGTGGATTTCGTGAGCCTCCTCGCTGAGTACGACCCCAAAATCTACATCGGAGGAGACAACAACATCTTCTGGAAACCCATGAGTTGGGCCATCATTTATGGCTTGACCTTCGCGACCTTCCTGACCCTCGTCATTGTCCCCATCATGATGTGGTACTTGACCCGTGCCGACTACAAGTGGCTCAAGCGCCTTCCCATCGACCCTGCCTGAAAGCAACAGTAAGCATGCAGCACAACACACTCCTCATCACTGGGGTTAGCGGATTTCTTGGTGGACACATGACCCTCGAAGCCTTGCGTCAAGGCCACACTGTGCGTGGCACATTGCGGTCCATGAAGCGCGCCGATTCCGTTCGGAAAATGCTCGCTTCACATCTCGGCGCCGATTCCGAAGAAGCCCTAAAACGCCTCACCTTTCACGAGGCCGATTTGCTCTCCCCAAAAGGATGGCGGGATGCCGCTGCCGGCTGTGACGCCGCATTGCATGTCGCTTCCCCCTTTCCTTTGGCTGCGCCCAAGGACGAACAAGAGGTCGTCGGGCCCGCCAGAATGGGACTCAAAAACGTATTCGACGCATGCGCCGCTGAGGGCGTGAACCGTTTCGTGCAAACCTCCTCTACCGTGGCCATTGTGTACGGTCATGGTCGCCAAAAAACAGACTTTACCGAAAAGGATTGGACCCAACTCGATGGCGGCATGATCTCGGCTTACATCAAGAGCAAGACCCTCGCAGAGCAAGACCTCTGGCTGATGGCCAAGCAACAGCCGAAAATGGCCGTTTCTGCCGTCAATCCAGGTTTCATATTGGGGCCCATCCTCGATCGAAAAGACGCCGGTACCAGCGGTGACGTTGTCCTCAAAATGATGCGCGGCGAATTCCCTGGGGTTCCCCACCTCGGCTACCCGACCGTTGACGTACGTGACGTAGTGAGCCTGCACTTTCTGGTGCTCAACGACGAAAAAGCAGACGGACAGCGGTTTGCTGCCACCGCCAACACCCTTCCTTTTCGAGATTTGGCAAAGGCACTTAAAGCCGCCTTCCCCAAAGAAGGCCGAAAAGTGGGCACCATGGCCATGCCCAACTTCTTGCTGCGGTTCTTCTCTTTGTTTGACCCTTCACTGCGTGTTGTACTCGCCGAGTTGGGCTACATGGCTTCCGTATCGTCCGACATTGCGCGCAAACGATACGGCTGGAAACCGCGGCCTGCCGAAGAAGCTGGCGTCGCTGCGGCCCAAAGTCTCATCGATCTCGGGTATCTCGACTGATTCCCTCACAGCCGCTCTAAATTCGCAACTCCGGAACCTTCCGGCACCCGATGAGCGACCTTCTCCAACACGAGTGTGGCATAGCCCTTCTCCGGCTCAAAAAGCCCCTGCAGTATTACATCGACCACTATGGGACGGCCTTCTACGGCCTGAACAAGATGTACCTCCTGATGGAGAAACAGCGCAACCGAGGCCAAGACGGCGTGGGCCTGGCCAACGTCAAGCTCAATGTTCCGCCAGGACACCGCTACCTGAGCCGATCTCGTTCAGTCGCCAACCAACCCATTGAAGACCTGTTCTCTCAAGTCATGGGCCGGTTTGCCGACACCCAAGAGTTTCATCCCGAGAAACTCAAAGACGCCGCTTGGCTGCAAAAGGAGTTTGCCTTTACAGGTGAAGTCTTCCTCGGGCACTTGCGCTATGGCACCTATGGCAGAAACACCATAGAAAGGGTCCATCCTTTTTTGAGACAAAACAATTGGCGCAGCCGCACCTTGGCGCTTGCAGGGAACTTCAACCTCACCAACGTCGATGAACTCTTCGATGTTCTCGTAGGTCTGGGTCAGCATCCCAAGGAAAAGGCCGACACCGTCACTGTTCTCGAAAAGGTCGGCCACTTTCTCGATGAAGAAGTAGAAGCCCGTTTCCGTGAATTCAAGGAGAAAGGCCATGAAAACCACGAGATCAGCGACCTCATCGCCCAGAACCTCAACGTTGGAAGCGTCATCGAACGCGCCTCAGAAGCTTGGGACGGTGGTTATGTCATGGGGGGCATCATCGGGACTGGCGACGCCTTTATTGCCCGTGATCCAAACGGCATTCGGCCTTGTTTTTGGTACGAAGACGATGAAGTGGTTGTGGCCGCGTCAGAGCGCCCCGTGATACAAACTGCTTTCAACACCACTACCGCTCAGGTCCGTGAGTTGGAGCCCGGTGAAGCCCTTCTTATTGGCAAGGATGGCACGACCCAACTCAAGCAGGTGCGGCCTGCTGGACAACGCACACCCTGCAGCTTTGAACGCATCTACTTCTCTCGCGGAAACGATGCAGACATCTACAAAGAGCGCATGGCCTTGGGTGAAACCCTTGTCCCAAAAGTGCTGGAGGCCATTGAACACGATATAGACTCCTCGGTGTTCAGCTTTATTCCCAACACCGCGGAAACCTCGTTTTACGGTTTGGTAAAGGGCATTGAAAGCCACTTGAACAAGAGTAAAATTGAGCGCATCATTGGTTTGGGTAAATCCCCTGATCCTGCCGAAATCAAAGAAATCCTCGAAGAGCGCCCCAGGGTTGACAAAGTCGCCTTGAAAGACGCCAAACTCAGAACTTTCATCGCAGACGATGGCGCGCGAGACGACCTTGTCGCACATGCTTACGACATTACCTACGGGACTGTCGAACGACACAAAGACCAGCTGGTGGTCATCGACGACAGCATTGTTCGGGGAACAACCCTCAAGCGCAGTATCCTGCGCATCCTCGACCGACTCGACCCAAAACGCATCGTCGTAGTCAGCAGTGCTCCTCAAATCCGGTACCCAGATTGCTATGGCATCGATATGGCCAAAATGGGGGATTTCATCGCCTTTCAAGCGGCCATTGCATTGCACAAGGAACGCGGAAACGAAGCCCTCATCGAAACGGTGTACAATGCCTGTATCGAAGAGCTCAAAAAGCCTTTTGCGGAGCAGGGCAACATGGTCAAGCCCATTTACGAGAACTTGACACCTGAAGAGACGTCAGACAAGATTTCCGCCCTTTTGACGCCAGCAAACATGAAGGCTGAGGTAAAGATTATCTATCAAGGGATCCAAGGGCTGCATGCCGCCATTCCAAACCACAAGGGCGACTGGTATTTCACCGGAGACTTCCCGACCCCGGGAGGAAACCGCGTAGTGAACCGCGCCTTCGTCTTTTGGAAAGAAGGACGGACGAAACGGGCTTACTAAGGAGCCTTAACGCGGGGCAAGGATTATGGCAAGGGACTCAACCCTTGTGCAATCCGCACTCTTTGGAGGACTGCTCCCACCACCAACGGCCTGAACGGGGATGCTCACCAGGCGCCACAGCTCGGGTACAAGGTTCACACCCTACACTCGGGTACCCTTGGGCATGCAATGGGTTTACAGGAATGTCAATCACAGGGAGGGCAGCACGAATTTCCTCATCCGTCCAGTCCAACAGCGGGTGCAACTTCTTCAGCCCCCAATCCGGTGCCGGCTCCAGCATCTCCAGTCCTGAACGGTTGTCACTTTGTCCACGCCGAAGGCCGGTGATCCAAAGAGACCTCCCCTCGCACACCTTTTGAAGGGGCAACACTTTGCGCACAGTACAACACCGCTTTCGGGCGTTCACATCGAGGTAAATGGCCTCCATCCCATGTTCCTTCTCGAAGCCAGAAACATCATCATCCTGCGGGTGCACTTTCTCAATCTCTACCCCTAGAATTTGCTCAGTCAATGCGTGCAATGCCATTGTCTCAGGAAACAACTTCCCCGTATCGAGGGTCACAATGTCCACAGGCAGCTCAGCCTTGACTATGGCCCATGTCAGAATCTGGTCCTCCTGGCTCAAAGACGTTGTAAATACGGCCCTCTCCAAAGGAGACTCACGGTGCACGAAATCGGCAATAAGGCCCCCAAGTTTAGACAGCTTGGAACAGGCAAGCATGGTAGTCATGCCTGCAAATTTAAGTGTTAACACACTATTCCCATTAAACTTATAGGAATTAAATCAGGTCCTGAAGAGATCTGTGCTCCAAAATGGACAATTGTGCATCCCGGGCTTGCACCATTACACGCCTCAAGCCGCACTCCTCCTCTTTGCAGTCTTCACAGCGCTCGTAATAGTTCAAGCTCACACAGGCCAGCGGCGCTATTGGGCCATCCATCAAGCGGATCACCTTGGCCAAGGTGACCTCATCAGGTGCCATGGCCAAGGCGTGCCCTCCCGATGAACCCCGGCGGCTTTTTACAATGCCAGCAGACCTCAATTCTCCCAAGATTTGCTCCAAGAACTTCACGCTCATGGTGGCCGCGTCCGCAATGGAGCGCGCACTCGACCATTGTTTGGCCGCCTCATCGGCGTCGTACAAACGGGTCAACACCGTTAATGCACGGAGGGCATATTGCGCTTTTTTAGTGAGCAAAACAGAAAGGCTTACTGGACGATGATCCGAATGGGATGGGCCCCTTTATAAGGAACGTACAAATATGGTCCGCTTCTCCAATCCTTCGTAGAAACCTGCAGCACGGCGCTTTGCGCTTCCTGCCA
This sequence comes from Flavobacteriales bacterium UBA1995, assembly GCA_002336475.1. GTDB lineage: Bacteria > Bacteroidota > Bacteroidia > Flavobacteriales_D > Sanyastnellaceae > UBA8752. Next base: position 43,176 of record DDCX01000025.1, read on the forward strand.
AGTCCAAACCGTTCTGCCACCGAGGTCCATAACGAACCCTCCAGACCTTGCACCGCGGAGGCTCACAGCGCTTCCGCGCTCAATCGGATTGGGCCAGGCAGATGCGCCCACCATCACGTCCTCATCCACGCTCAACACTGTATTGTCATACCACGCTACATCCGTCACATTCAACAGCTCTTCTCCCGCATTATCCGTCACCACCAACTCCTCGTGAAAGAAAACCGGCAAGACAGAATCCGGTGCGCAGTACATCACTTGATTCAGGTACCAGTTTGCCGTATCCCCAGCGTAGGTTTCCACGTAAAACTGATTGTAGTCTACGCGCAAAACCTCTGAAATGACCACGCCATTTGGAAGGACGATGGACCCCCACGCATCACAGGTACTCGTGACATTTCCTTGCAAGGAATAAGGTTCGCTAAACAACACTTGATCGGTGCTGAAAGCATCTTCATGATAAAACCCGAACACCATTGGGTACGGCCATTGGGTGAGGGGGTCTTCGAAAGGAAGCGTCACACCATTGGCGGTGTTGGCGTTGCCATAAAGGGTAAAACCACTCTCCGTAACGTCCAAAAACGACAGCAGGTCCCCGTTGGACATGACCCACTCTGCTTGTGGAAACATTGGAGCATACAACGACGTGGTTGCCGGGTTCAAACCCAACGTATTGACCACATTGCCATTCACATCACTAAAGTCCCAGCTCTGGGCAACCTCACTTCCCGCAGTCGGCGCTATAAATGCCGCCGCCAAAATTTCGCCGCTATAACCATTCGGAGGTGCGGTGGGCGAATTCAAGGTTGGCTGTGACCATGCAGCTGCCGCATAAAATGTCGAACAACATAGGAGTGCCGTTTTATACATGAGGTAAAGATGATTCAAATACCACAATCACGCCGTCCCATCACTTCTGCCTTCACGACGAAGGCATTGAGACCTTCAGGCGGGCGGTGAGTTAGTTGGCCCAGCGCCAAAAGGCTTGAGACTACCTGACATCTTCTTCGGCGGCGAAAGGATTGGAATTAACTAAACTACCCAATGGGTACCCTTCAACTTTAGCATCACAGCATCCTTGAATGCCATTTTTTGCATCACCATAACAGTATGAATACTCCACCTTCGGCCACTCTTGGGTGACGCAAAGGCATCCCTTTCGAACCCGATTTGATCAAAGCGAAGCTGAGAGATACTCCCAATCCCACTCTCTGGCGAAGCAAAATATAAGGCAACCAATAGAGGAGCTAATTCGAGGCAAGGTGCTCAGTTCATCAACAATTGGTACGCTCAACCGGTCATCTTGAATGAACCATGGGCCAGATGTTGTGGGAACTTCGTCCATGATGTTTCCAAAATCAGTCAAGTTGCCCATCCGCCATGATCCTAGCAATGCGTCGCAAGCAGCAAGGCATTTTGCAACGTGCATCTGCCCCAAAATATAATCCTGTGCTGTCATCATTTAGATAGATATCAGAGGCATTCCACTGCGACCCAAAGATTGACAGCACCACAAGCGCATCGCCCACTCCTATATAGCCGTCAGTCTCAGAGTCTGGATTGTACGGGAGTTGGAAGCCGTAACCTGCGCGGTGACGTTAAACCCGGCGAGGATCGCCAGGCAGGCAAGTAAATGTTTCTTGCCGCCAAGTTCTCACCGCAAGCGCAGAATGCCATGCCGCTGGCGAATCGAGGCCGTGAGACGAGCGGTGAGGGATTGTCAACTGGAATAGGGACAAACATGGTTGAAATAGCGGTTGGATTCAATGGGTAACCCATTGACCATCTCGCTGAAAAAAGTGCACTGGGCTAGGTGGGTTATTCGGATGTCCAATCAATATGTCTGAGCCTGAAATACTTGTCGTGCCGCCAATAATGATCAGCTGTCGCAAATAGTTAAACGTAGGGCACTCAAGTACCCACATTGCAGCTGCATCATTTATAATGATGTCAGCATCCAGAGGTAAATCCCTTCGATACATACCATCAGATACATAAACGGGAATTTCGCTGGAGTGGTAAATCACAGGGTCAGATCCAAGGGCATCAATGATGGTTGCCTGATTATTGATTAATACTGCATGGCTTGCAATGGAGTCCTCCAACTCTCCAACCTGGTTACTTAACTCAAGCACCATCTCGGTCAAGTCTTGGATACCTAGGACAGTGCAGTTGTCGCCTTGA
>DDCX01000057.1:0-979 GCA_002336475.1 Flavobacteriales bacterium UBA1995
TCCCGTCGGGACTCGAACCCGAAACCGTCTGCTTAGAAGGCAGATGCTCTATCCAGTTGAGCTACGGGACCTCGTGCGGACATTTCCGCAGCGCGAAGTTCGGCAGGTGGAGGCTGCTTTTGCAATGCCGTGGACTCTTTTATTGGCCTGGTCTGCTGGATAGGCCCCCAACTGGTGGTCCCATCGGCATGGGCATGAAACATTCAAAGCGCGATATGAGGCTGTATAACGTCACCATTTCTTAATCCAATGGGCAAGTCGGGATGATATAATCTTCAAGACGCGGATATGCTGAATTGAAGGCGAATGCCTGTACTTCCGGGATTAGAAATTCTGAAAAGTGAAGTCAGCTTCTCCAGTTGTGCTAGATATGAATGCCCTTGTGCCCAACCTGATTGGGGCTTTTAAAGAAGGGCTGTCCGCGGCATTCCGCATGTTTGATGTGGAACTCGATTCGGAAGCACTCGATGGTGCACCTGGGGTGACTTTTGACCAAGCTGTGAGGAGGGTTTATGCGGAACACCTGGCTGTTCCAATGCCCGATGAGCAGCGCATTTTTGATTTGACCGAAGCCTACCGAAAAGTCGTTCAGCGCTTCATTCAATTCAGCAGTTCGATGGTCACGCCCCCTTATTTCGCCGAGACCATTGAGAGGCTGAAAAAAGCAGGACACCCGCTGGGTTTGTGCACGTCATTGGACCAATTGACATTGGCCATCTTGATGGACCGCTTGGGCTGGAATCCCTCTATGCTGTTTGATACATATGCGGTATCCGAAGATGGCAAAACCAAGGCCGAGATATTGGAGGTCTTGATCGGCAGGCTTCCCGACAGTGAAGAGGGCGAACCGGCTTACTTGGGAGCGGTGCCGTCTGACATTGAAGCGGCCAAGCAATGTGGTTGCGGACAAATATGGCTGATGGTCTCCCCTGACCATGGGGAAGAATCCGAGGTAGAATCCGTGGATACGGTGTACTCT
>DDCX01000057.1:1064-1325 GCA_002336475.1 Flavobacteriales bacterium UBA1995
CCGCATGACGCACGCCATTCCCGCACAAGACGCTACGTTGGATTCTAAAGATGCCTTTGAGGGCCTGGTCCATCACAGGACTTATCTCATCGATGGTGAATTGCGCACTTGGAAAGGTGAAGTGGCGGAAGTCTTCAGTCCCATTCAAACGCTCGAGAATGGCGCAGAGGTTCCCGTTCACTTGGGTTCTGCCCCGGACCTTACCAGAAAAGAAGGGCTTGAGGCGCTGGCCGCAGCCCGCAAGGCATACGACAACGGACG
>DDCX01000057.1:1386-2703 GCA_002336475.1 Flavobacteriales bacterium UBA1995
GTGAAGTTGCTCATGTGGGAGATTTGCAAGCGCAAGAAGGACGCCGTCAAAGAGTTTACCCGCACCGTCGACTACCTCCGGGAGACCATCACCGAATACAAGCAACTCCACCGCGAGGGCAGCCACATCCACAACGTCGAGGGCACGCTGGCACAAATTCGCCGCGGGCCTCTGGGGGTCGTGCTGTGCCTCGGGCCGTTCAACTACCCGCTCAACGAGACGTTCTGTGTGCTGCTGCCTGCCATCCTGATGGGCAACACCGCGGTGTTCAAACCTGCCAAGTATGGCGTGCTGTTGATCACACCCCTGCTCGAAGCCTTCCGCGATTGCTTTCCTCCAGGCGTCATCAATGTCGTCTTCGGCCGCGGTCGAGAATTGGCTGCGCCGATTATGCAGAGCGGCCAGGTAGATGTGCTCGCCCTCATTGGCAACAGCAAGTCCAGCAACGCCCTGATTTCACAGCACCCCAAGCCCAACCGCGTGCGTCAAGTGCTCGGTTTGGAGGCCAAAAACCCCGCCATCATCCTGCCCGACGCAGACCTCGACCTCGCCGTCAAGCAGTGTGTGAGCGGTGCTTGGAGCTTTAATGGACAGCGGTGCACTGCCTTGAAAGTGATCTACGTACACAAATACGTTCGGGCTGAGTTTCTAGAGAAGTTTGCTGCGGCCACAGACCGGTTGCGGGCAGGCTTGCCGTTTGCCGATGCTGACATCACTCCGTTGCCCGAAAAGGGAAAGGTGGAGGCCATGCAGGCCTACGTCGAGGAGGCCATAGAAATGGGCGCCAAAGTCATCAATGAGAAAGGCGGACAAACCGCGGGTTCCATTTTCTTCCCCGCCATCCTGTTCCCGGTGAGTCGCGCGACTAAGATCTTCAAGGAGGAGCAGTTCGGGCCCGTCTGTCCCGTTATCGAGTTCGAGGACATCGAGGAGGTGATGGCAGACATTGCCGAGAGCGATTACGGCCAACAAGCCAGCGTTTTCTCGCAAAACCCCGAGGCGATGGGCAAGGTGATCGACCAGCTCGTCAATCAGGTGTGTCGCGTCAACCTCAACGCCAGCTGCCAGCGCGGACCCGATGCGCTGCCGTTTACGGGCCGCAAAGACAGTGCTGTCGCGACCCTTTCAGTACGTGCCGCTTTGAGGTCGTTCAGCATCCGGACCTTGGTGGCGTGCAGTGAAGGCCGCAAGGACATGTTGGAAGGCGTGGTGTCAGGCCGCCACTCCACCTTCTCCAGCATGGACTACCTGCTCTGATTCGAGCAGCACCGCTTCGCAGCAGGCGCAATCGCCCTCGTGATGAGGCGTGAGTAATTG
>DDCX01000057.1:2717-4405 GCA_002336475.1 Flavobacteriales bacterium UBA1995
CTGTTTTTTGTGGTTCCATCCCGGGGCCAAGAAGCCTGTTTCAATCCCGATTTATCCAACGACGGGGTTGTCGGTAGCGCAGACCTGGTGCTGCTGCTCTCGTATTACGACCTGACTTGGCCATTGGATTCAGGGTTGAGCTGTGAGGCCAGCATCACGCACCAAGGCCACGAGTATGGTGTGGTACAGATTGGCGAGCAGTGTTGGTTTGCAGAAAACTGCCGCTACTTGCCCGCCGTTTCGCTCCCCTCTTCCATGAACTGGGCGCCGCATGCGTTTGTCTTGGACTATGCAGGAACCGATGTCGCCGCGGCCATGGCGACCACTGCCTATGCCGACTACGGGGTGCTGTACAATTGGCATGCTTTCACCCAGTGGGACCTGTGCCCTGCGGGATGGCACATGGCGACCGATTCGGATTGGTTCGCGATGGAGGCGGCCATCGGGGTCGAGGAGCTTGAACTGGAGACCACAGGTTTTCGGGGAGACAACCAAGGGGAGCAACTCAAGGACAGCGTCATGTGGAACGGCACAGACGACCACGGCATGGCTTTTCTGCCAGGTGGACAGACATTCACCAATGGGACCTTTGGCAACGAGGGGGTGATCACACACATCTGGACCGCCACCGAATTCTCTACGCTCTACCCTTGGCACAGGGTGTTCATGTCGGGTTCTGACGGGGTCTACCGCAACAACAATGTCGCGAAATCAGTCGGGGGCTACGGTCGGTGCGTCATGGATTAAATCACGCGAGCAGTTCTGCCACATTGGTCCGCATGGTATCGGCCAACGGGTCGGTAGGCAAGTCGTTGGCGTCCGTTCCAAAAGGCTCTTCAATTTCTTCTGCCAACAGTTCCAGCGATCCAAATACATAGAGGACGAAGGTCGCCAGCGGAACCGTCCACCAGTTGAACTGGTTCACCAATCCCAGCGGCAAGGTGAGGGTGTAAGCAAAGATGAATTTCTTGATGAAGAGGCTGTATCCGTAGGGGATGGGCGTCTTGAGAATGCGCTCACATGCGCCTGTGATGTCGGTGAATCGGGCGAGCTCTTTGTTGAGGTTGATGAGCATCTCGCCGGAGATGGTACCCGAACGGTTCCAAGCGGCAATGCGGCGATAGAGTTCGGCGGCAATGGCGTTGGGGATGTGCTGCGGATTTGAGGCGGCAATGTCGCCCGCTTGAAGTCCATGGGGACTGTCTTCGGCCAAGCGACGCAGGGTCTCGTCGGGCGCGACGCGGCGCAGGTGGTGGCGCAGGGCGGAAGGGTAGGAGGCGATCAGCCGGGTCAAGGCCGCACGGTCCTCGGCGAATTCCTCACCGGGCAGCAGGGCGGCCAGCTGGTAGGAAAAATGCCGGGTTGAATTGACCAAGGCTCCCCACTGCTTGCGCCCCTCCCACCAGCGGTCATAGCCGGTATTGGTCCGAAAAACCAGCAGCAGGCCCATGATGAAGCCCAGCAGCGAGTGCACGGTCACAGTATCGATAAACGCGAAATACTCACGGTATTGGAGTTCGACCCAAGTAAGCCCGGTGGTGTAGAGCGCAAAGGCGAGCAGCACCCAAATCATCTTCCGAAACGTATCGCTGCGGTGGAACTCGAAAATCAGGCCAAACCAAGAACGGGGATTGTAGAGGATCATGTCCTCACAAAGATGGCCGATGATGGATGACTGCCCAATACAT
>DDCX01000034.1:0-4236 GCA_002336475.1 Flavobacteriales bacterium UBA1995
CCTCGTAATGGCACCTCATAGGTTGGCCCTACCACGTCCCAATTCAACCGCGCATAGAATCCCAACGCAACGTGCCGAGCATTCGCCCAGACCAGCGAACATCCGGCTTCTGACAATGCCGATGTAGCGCCTTCAATCAGCATGCGCCCAACACCGCATTGCCGATGGTTTTGATCCGTTGCCATAGCCCTCAAACGGTAATGAACACCTGGCGGCAATTCAGGATGGACTTCCTTCGCAAAGGTTCCTATTGACACTATTCCTGTGGCGCATTTCACCCCGAAATGAAAAGTGTCAGGCAAGTCATCTATGGACAACTGACACGTTGGACCAAGATCTTTTTCCGGCCAAAGAACTGCCGCTCGAAGGCCCCACGTCTCTGCCAGTGTAATTCGACTGAACTGATATGTAATTAACCCTGCCATTTCTCCCAGTTGCGCCGGTCTTTCTTTGTCGGTCTTCCTGTTTTCATAGGGTATTCACGCATTACCTCCATTGTCAATGCCTGCTTCTCCCTCTCCTCAACTGGCGTCAAATCATTTATATATTCTTCGACAAGCTTTGCTCCAACACGTCCTTTCGGAAAGGCCAACACCTCGACCAATTCATAATGTGCACCGGTTCTAACACGGACCTCCTCCCCCACTTTTAACTCGCGGCTCGGTTTTACAGCACTCCCGCCTACTTCGACTTTCCCCTCCTTCACTCGGGCAGTTGAAACAGATCGGGTCTTGAACAACCTCACAGACCAGAGAAACTTGTCTACGCGCACACTTTAAAGTTCGACAATTAGCCCAATGGCGGGGATGGCAGAACCGGCACTGGCCTGAATGTACCGCGGTTGGTACCGGGAAGGGTTCACCGGATCAGCCACCGGCACACCCGTTGCCGCATCCCTCACGACATCTAGGGCAGGTGGTGCATCAGGCACTTGACCCAAGAGGTTTTGGATGTCCATGAAAACGTCTAAGCTCCAATTCTCGAAGAACCACTTTTTGTCGATGCGAAGATCCAATTGACTAAAGGATGCGTTGCGTCCAGAATTGAGTGCTGCGTAATCCAACTGCGGTGTGCCCTGACTGTTCCAATAAGCCTGATCCATGGACACATCGATGTCATAAGGTGTAAAGGGCAAGCCTCCGCTGTATAGCCAACGTGCCCCGATTTCCCAATCCCGCTTGAGCTTTGCGCCGCCAGTGAGGGAGACAATATGCCTGCTGTCCCAAGCACTGGGCGCATAGGTCCCTTCGAACTCGTATTCTGAACGCACCCATGTGTAAGCCATTAACCCATACACCCCTTTGTAGAGGCGGCGTTGGGCCAACACCTCCATGCCGTATGAACGCCCTTGGCCATCAAAACGAACAGCTTCGTTTCCCACTACACCAAAGTCCGCACCCAAGTTGGCCAATGCAATGCCCGTGGCTTTGCTGACAGGAGTGCCGTCGTAGCCCTTCATGAAGCCCTCCACTCCTAAAGTCGTATTGCGCTCACCAATGTCATAACGCACTCCCGCAACCAGTTGATCACACATGATGTAGCCCGCGTCCGGGGCGTTGACCCTTACGCCCGATTCAGCGTACCCCAGAATCAGCATGGAGGGAAGCTGGTAATACCGACCAACATTGGCATTCAAGCTGAGGCCAGGCAGCACATTCCAACGCACAGCCGCCCTAGGGCTCAACTGCTGGAGGGGATTGGACATTTTGGCATTCACTTCGTTTCCATCCACCCTGACCCCGCCACTGAGCACCACACGTCCATCCGCCATGGACTTTGACCCTTGAACAAAGGCCCCATACTCGTGCATGTCAAAAGCGCTCTCAAAATCAAACGTCACAAGCGTGTCCTGTGAGAACACATACCGCTGGGTGTAGGTGCTGTTGTTGAACTTGGCGAATTCGTATTGGGCTCCCCAGGTCAATTTGGCTCCCCCATCACCGTAGATCCGGCGCTCAACGCGGAATTTATTCTCCATCTCTTGAGAGAGATAATCCAAGGTGAGGGGCAGGTTGACATCATTGTCCTGATGCTTGTATGCGCGGTTGCTGAGCATGTTGCGGCTCGCCACCCACGTCCATCTGCCATTGTCGGTGAACCGGTCGTACTTGACGCCCATGGCGTAATTCCACTGCTTATTGACTTGAAGCGCATCAAGGATGGCCACACGGTCGAGGTAATTTTCGGCGGTTGTGTCGTCTGCTACCGACAAATTGAGCTGAAAGTCATCGTAAGCACCGATTCCGAGGACCGTCCACCGTTCATTGGGACTTGATTGGTGCACCCACTTGAATTGGAAGTCATTGTAAATGGGCAGGAAGGGCAGGCCCAATACCTCGAATAAAAACTGCAGATAACTGCGACGAGCGCTCAAAATCAGCGAGCTATTGGGACCTGTCGGCCCCTCAAAAGTCAAACCAAGATCACTGGTTCCCACCACAGCATTGGAGGTCCATTCGTCCGTTCTGGCCGTCTTAAAACCAAACTCCATCACACTGGACAAGGCATTTCCTCGGGTGGCAGGAAACGCACCAGAGTAAAACTCTACCTCTTGGACAAGGTCCACATTGATCATCCCTACTGGGCCTCCACTGGCCCCTTGCGTGGCGAAATGGTTGATGTTGGGTATTTCGATGCCATCGATATAGAAACGGTTTTCGTTGGGGGCACCCCCGCGTATGACAATGTCGTTTCGGAAACTGGGGATGGCGGCCACGCCAGGCAAGCTGCGTATGGCCTTGCTAATGTCACGCCCTCCTCCCGGATTGCGCTTGATTTCATTGGTGCCAATGCGCCGCAACGAAACGGGAGCTTCCTCCTCCCCTTTGCCAACGGTGGCCTCGACTTCTGCCGCCTCAATGGCCACAGCCAGCGGAGACATCTCGACCGTAAGGAAAGCCGCCCGTGACGGAGTAACCTCCACCTCCAGCCTTGTGGCACTTTGGTATCCGATGGAGCTAAAAGAGAGGTTGACCAGCCCTGGTTTGACTCCTGTCAATTCGAAACTCCCTTCGAGGTCAGTGGACACCCCTGTGGTCCCCCCTTGTACGACCACTGAGACGAAGGGCATGGGCGCACCCGTCACTTCATCGACCACAACCCCGCGCACTGAGGCGTCCTGCGCCCGCAATGCTGCGCCGCCAAAAAACAACACCAAAACAAGTGTGGACCACACTCTCCAACCAGGCACAGCCTGCATTCTAAAGTGCATAAAGGATAGGAACCAAGACATAAGGAAGCAACAAGGAAAACATCGTGAGGTTCAAGCCTCCTCACCCCAAATCAAGGTCCAACCTCTTGCGCAGTTCTTCAAGCGCCGGATTTTCGGAAGCCCAATGCTGGTAGCGATCCTTAGGAGTCAAGAACATGGGAGCCGCGACCTCCTCGCCCACCTCTACTTCGAAGGCAATGCCACCATTGCCTATTCTCACCCTTAGAAAATGCAGAAGCTCTGTGGCGCACTCCTTGAGCTCTTCGTATTGAACGTTATTGGCCACCACCAATTTCAGGGTTGGATCCTCGAATGTCAGTCCCCCTGTGGCTAGGGTGGCCGCCATTCCCATTTTGTTTTTATCCCGAAGGTCTTGGATTAAATCTGCCCAAGCCGACATCACTTGATCGCGGTTGTAATCATCGCGCAATTGCGATGTGTCGGACAATCCTTCGCCTTCGCCACCTTCTCCCGTAACAGACCCCGGCACCAGCATGCTCCTACCAGCCAACAATGCCCCCAACTTCCCTGTCGGAGCGTTTGACACCTTGGGGCGGCCCAATGTTGTGGCCAAGTCTGCGTCGATCTCCGATTTCTCTGGTGCCGATTGGACCACCTGCGAATCGCGTTTACCCTCGGTCACTTCGCCCCATTCATTGGACACCTTGGCTTCAGACTCGTGCACTTCTTGGTGCAACGGCCCCGTGGCCTCAAGCGACGGGACTTCCCCGGCCTCCAAAACCGGCTTCACTTCTTGGGCAACGTCTCCCGGAGGGACGGGCACATTGCTTTGGCCCGAAGGCAAATCCTGCGCATGATTAAGGGCGACTCTCACCACACCTTCGCTGGGCGGCAAGTCGGAGCCCCATCCTAAGATGGAAACGAGCTCATTTTTTTTTTGCCCCCTCCGCGTTGACCGCTTCGAGGGAGCCGATGCGCATGAGCATCAGTTCGACCAACAGTCTCGGGTGTCGCGATATCCGATATTGTTGATCGGCCTCATTGGCCTGGCCAATGGCACCGAC
>DDCX01000034.1:4286-21506 GCA_002336475.1 Flavobacteriales bacterium UBA1995
GCCTCCATCAGACCGAGGGTTGACTCATCCTTACACACCATTAGATTGCGCAGGTGGTGTCCCAACCCGGTGACAAAATGGTGGGCATCAAAACCTGCCGCCACAACTTCTTCAAGTTGCAGCAACATATCTCCAATCCGCCCTTCTTGAGCAGCATCGACAATGTTGAAGTACACGTCATGACCGAGGACATTTAAATGCCGTGTGACCGCTTCATAGGTCACACCTTCGCTGCTGGACGCGACCATCTGGTCGAAAATGCTCAGCGCATCCCGCATGGCGCCATCCGCCCTTTGGGCAATCACATTTAACGCTTCCGACTCCGTTTCGACCCCCTCCTGCCCGGCCACATAAGCAAGGTGCTCCGCGATGTCTCGCGTTGTGATTCTTCGGAAGTCGTAAATCTGACAACGCGACAGAATCGTGGGAAGGATCTTGTGCTTTTCCGTAGTGGCTAGAATGAATACCGCATGACGGGGAGGCTCTTCTAGCGTCTTCAAAAAGGCATTGAAAGCGTCCTTGGACAGCATATGCACCTCGTCGATAACGTACACCTTGTATTCACCATCCTGTGGTGGGATGCGAACCTGATCGATGATGCTCCGAATGTGCTCTACGCCATTGTTCGAGGCTGCATCAAGCTCAAACACGTTGAAGCTCCGCTCGGCCTGTTCAGCGGTGAAACCATTGATGGCATTGGCAAAAATCCTGGCACAGGTGGTTTTGCCCACTCCGCGGGGACCACAAAACAGATAGGCCTGCGCAATCTGACCGCTTTCGATGCTGTGGCGCAACGTATCGGTAATCGACCGCTGACCCACAACGGTTTCCCATGTGGTCGGTCTGTACTTCCGCGCAGACACCAGGAATGAATTGCCCTGTGACATGTTTCAAAGGTGGGGATTGCAGGGCAAAAATCCCTGTTTCAATTTTGCACAGGAGGCCCACATTTTGCCTGTGTCAGGGCCGATGTGAAGAATCCTCGGTCAAGCTATTGTGATACACAGGCATTTCGCGTAGATTTGCGCCCCCTTTGCGACAAGCATAATGACCCGGAATCGATACGAAACTGTCTTCATCATCACGCCAGTCCTGTCTGACGAGCAGACCAAGGACGTGATCAAGAAGTACAAGGACCTCCTGAAAGATAAGGGAGCCAAAATCACCCATGAGGAGAATTGGGGCATGCGCAAGCTTGCCTACCCCATCCAGAAGAAGTCTACGGGCTTCTACTATTTGATGGAGTTTGAAGCAGATGCTTCAGTGATTCTTCCTTTCGAAACCGAATTCCGGAGGGATGAGCGGGTTATCCGCTTCCTGACGACTCGGATGGACAAGTTTCACGTCGAATACGCCGAAGGCCGCCGCGACCGTGAAACGGACCGCCGCGAGAAGCCCAAGCAGGCCGCAACTGGTACCGAAACCAAAGCCTGAACGCACCAGATTCAACGATCATGGCCGATAATAAAAACGTCCGTTACCTGAACCCGATCGCCATCGACACGAAGAGTGAGCGGTATTGCCGCTTCCGTGAGAAGGGCTTCAAGTACATCGACTACAAGGACCCCGACTTCTTGCTGATGCTGATCAACGAACAGGGCAAGATTTTGCCCCGCCGTTTGACCGGAACCAGCCTCAAATACCAGCGCCGCGTAGGCAAGGCCATTAAAAAGGCCCGGCACATCGCTTTGCTTCCTTACCTCGCTGACCAGCTGCGTTAAGCAGCCGTCTAACCTACTGCGTCATGGATGTGATTCTCAAGAAGGATGTCGACCGCCTCGGAGCGAAAAACGACATCGTCACCGTCAAGAACGGCTTCGCCCGTAATTTCTTGATCCCAAAAGGGTTCGCCGCCGTTGCTACGGAGAGCGCCCGCAAAGTGGTCGCCGAAACCTTGCGCCAGCAGTCCCACAAAGCCCTGAAGGCTTTGGACGATGCCAAAGCTTTTGGAGAGAAGATTTCGGGGATTTCCCTCAGAATCGGAGCCAAAGCAGGAGAAAGCGGCAAGATTTTCGGTTCTGTCAACAACATTCAATTGGCTGAGGCCATGACCAAGGCAGGACACCCGGTTGACCGCAAAAACATCGACTTGGGGACTGAAGTCATTCGCGACTTGGGCACGTACACCGCCAAGGTGAAGCTGCACAAGGAAGTGATTGTCGACATCTCTTTTGAGGTGGTCGCCGAATAAAATTCTGTCCTTTCAAGGACCAATCATGAGAAAAGGGGGCTTTGCCCCCTTTTTTTGTGCCTGACAATGGCTGCATTCAAACTCCACAGCGACTTCGAGCCTACTGGCGATCAACCTGAAGCCATCCGCCAACTGGTGGAAGGGGTGGAAAGCGGTATCCGTCACCAGACTCTGCTCGGGGTCACGGGCTCGGGAAAGACGTTTTCGATGGCCAATGTGATCGAACGCACCCAGCGTCCCACCTTGGTGTTGAGCCACAACAAAACCTTGGCGTCTCAGCTGTACAGCGAATTCAAGGAGTTTTTCCCAGACAACCTCGTCGAGTACTTCGTCAGCTACTACGACTACTACCAGCCCGAAGCCTTCATCCCTTCCTCTGGCACCTACATCGAGAAGGATCTGGCCATCAACGAAGAGATAGAGAAGCTTCGCCTTTCTGCCACTTCCGCCCTGCTGAGTGGACGGAGAGACGTTATTGTCGTGGCATCCATCAGCTGCATCTACGGCATTGGCAATCCTGTTGAATTCCACAAGAGCGTCATCGAAGTCCAACAAGGCCAAGTCATCAGCAGAAATGCCTTGCTGCACCGGCTTGTTGAAAGCCTCTATCACCGAACCCGCGGGGAATTCAAGCGCGGATCCTTTCGGGTCACAGGCGATGTTGTCGATGTCTTCCTCGCCTATGCCGACCATGCCGTTCGCATCCACTTTTGGGGAGATGAAATCGAACGCATTGAAACCATAGACCCCGAAACCGGTCAGGTGCTGCATGGCTTTGAAAGCTTGCGGATCTACCCTGCCAACCTGTTTGTGACCGGCAAGGACACCCTGAATCAGTGCATTTGGGAGATTCAGCAGGACATGGTCAAGCAGGTGGAATGGTTCAACAATCAGGGACGGTTCATCGAAGGCAAGCGGCTCGAAGAGCGCACCACCCACGACCTCGAGATGATGCGGGAACTCGGCTTCTGCAATGGCATCGAGAACTACAGCCGCTATTTCGACCGCAGAGAACCGGGACAACGCCCTTTCTGCCTGTTGGACTACTTCTCCGATGACTTCTTGCTCGTGGTGGACGAAAGCCACGTGACGGTGCCGCAGGTTGGCGCCATGTATGGGGGAGACAGGTCGCGCAAAGTCAACCTGGTGGAACATGGATTTCGACTCCCCTCGGCTTTGGACAACCGCCCATTGATGTCGGAAGAATTCGATGACATGGTGCACCAAATCGTCTATGTCAGCGCCACCCCTGCAGATTACGAGCTAGAGAAGAGCGAAGGTGTCGTGGTTGAGCAGCTCATTCGCCCTACCGGCCTGTTGGACCCCCCCATTGAGGTGCGGCCCTGCAAAAACCAAGTGGACGACCTCATCGGTGAAATCCGAAAGACCATAGAAGCCGGAGACCGCATCCTCGTGACCACATTGACAAAACGAATGGCGGAAGAGTTGTCGCGTTACTTGGACCGGTTGCGCATTTCCTGCTCCTACATCCACTCAGAAGTGAAGACCTTGGACCGCATAGAAATCATCCGCAACCTGCGCGAAGGGGTGATCGATGTGTTGGTTGGAGTCAACCTCTTGAGGGAAGGGCTCGACCTCCCCGAGGTTTCCCTTGTTGCGGTAATGGATGCTGACAAAGAGGGCTTTCTTCGGTCCAACCGTTCGTTGACGCAGACGGCAGGCCGCGCAGCCCGAAATGTGGATGGGCGCGTTCTGATGTATGCCGACAAAATCACCAATTCTATGGCCCAAACCATAGAAGAGACCTCGAGGAGGCGCGAAACGCAAGAGGCCTACAACAAGAAGCATGGCATCGTACCGAAGCAGGTGAAGCGTTCAAAGAAGACGGTCTTTGAGCAAAGCGAGCTCATCGATGAAAGGCCTTCGCCCATCGCCGCCGAACCTGCCGCATCCGGCGTAGGCATCCTAGAAGACCCTGTGGTGGCAGGTTACGTTCAAGCCCAGGACAAAAAGGCGATGGAAAAGCTCATGGCCCGCACGCGGAAAGAAATGGAACGTGCGGCCAAAGAGCTGGCCTTCATGGAAGCTGCCAGACTGAGGGACGAGCTTTTTGCAATGGAAGGCGCCGTGGCCAATTGGTAAGATTGAACCACCTTGCAACCTGAAGAAGGTATCCCACGTCTTCATCCTACCTGCAAGTAGATTTTAACTGATGAAAAACGCATTACGCACTCTGAGCGCCAGCTGTTTCCTCGCACTCGCGCTGCCATTATTTGCCCAAGTATCGCACGGAGGTGCGCCGCTGTGGACCACCCCAGGGACCAACATGGGCAACCCCGCTTGGCCGGTTCACCGCATGCCCGGGATTGACCTCGACGCTTTGCGCGCGGCTGATGCCGTAACCGACCAAGTCAAAAGCGCTCCTTGGCGGTTTGGCCAAGAGTTCGAGGCCGACATCAGCTTGAGCGACGGGGTGTGGTTCGAAATCAACGGCACGTCGGTCTGGAGAACACAGATTCAAGCGGCGGGTGCTTTGGCAATGAGCCTCTCATTTTCGGAATTCGCGGTTCCCAAGGGTGGCCAGCTGTTCATCTGGAACGCCGACCTGATCGAGTTCATCGGAGGCTTTGACCACCGCAACATGAAGCCTTGGGGGGGACTCGCCACAGGCCTTGTCGCGGGTGACGCTGTGGTGGTAGAACTGCAAGTGCCCACGGGCATGGAGGATGCCGTGGCGCTGCACATCGACCAAGTGGTTCACGCCTACAGGGACATTGCCGGCAAAACCGCTGTTATTGCAGAGAAACTGGGCGAACAACGCGGACCATTTGGCAACAGTGGCGACTGCAACATCAATGTAAACTGCCCTGAAGGCGCCACCTGGCAGTGCGAGAAACGGTCCGTTGCTTTGATTGTACAAGGAGGGTTTGCGGTATGCACAGGTGCCTTGGTCAACAACACGGCACAAGACGGATCCCCCCTGTTTTTGACCGCCAACCATTGTCTCGGTGGGAACGTCGGCAACTGGACCTTCTATTTCAACCACGAAACTGAAGGGTGCGAAGGCAACAGCGGGCCGACCAACCAAAGCGTCAGCGGCGCAGAACTGCTTTCGAGCAGCGGAGCCTCGGACTTTGGACTGTTGCTTCTCGACGAGACACCTCCTGAAAACTATAACGTGTTCTACGCTGGATGGGATGGCACAGATGCTGAAACCATACAAAGCGCGACAGGAATCCACCACCCCTCAGGCGACCTCAAAAAAATCTGCATCGAAGAAGACGCTCCTTACCACGACAATGCCGCAGGCGCTGCAGTGTGGTGGATTGACGCATGGGAGGATGGTGTCACCGAAGGTGGGTCCTCAGGCTCCCCTTTGTTTGACCAAAACCACCGCATCATCGGCCAGCTCTACGGCGGAGCAGCAGCCTGCTCCGGCAACATCAACAACGGTCAATTTGATTATTACGGACGGATGGGCGTGAGCTTTAACAACGGCATTACAGAACACCTCGACCCCCTCGGTCTGGGCATTGAAGTCTTGGACGGATTCCCGAGTGAGGGTTGCGTGACCAGCTTTGCCCTCGACATGGGTGTAGGCATTGTGAGCGCCCCTGAAGGCGTCCTTTGTGGTGGCGGAGAAGTCACCATTGAAGTGGCACTGAGCAATTTTGGAACCACGCCCCTGACTTCCGCCACCATCGGCTACACCGTGAACGGCGGTGCTGAGCAAACGGTGAATTGGAGCGGCAACTTGGATCAATATGAAGTCGAGGAAATCTCACTTCCAAGCATTCCTGCAGAAGACGGTTCTACCGAAGTGGAGGTCTATGTGGTCAGCGTCAATGGAGCGCAGGACGAAAACAACTTCAATGATGCTGCTGCCATTGAATTTACCGCCTTTGCAGGAGAAACGTTTGACTTTTCGTTCGAACTGGTACTTGATGAGTACGGAAGCGAGACCACTTGGGAGATTCGAAGGTTGGGCAACGTCGTGTACTCGGGGGGACCCTATGAAGACGACTTGGAGGGCACTGTGGTGACCATCCCACTGTGCCTCGAGCCAGGCTGCTACATCCTGCAAGTTGATGACAGCTACGGGGATGGAATGTGCTGTGATTACGGTGACGGCAGTTTCACCGTGTTTGACCCACAAGGTGATGTCGTGTATACCGGAGGAGAATTCAACGACTCAGATTTGGAGCAATTCTGCACCAGTGCCATGTCTGTAGAAGAAGGCCAGCCCGTCGCATTGCGCATCTGGCCCAATCCCGCCAGCAGCTCCGTGCAACTGGACGGCCTGCCACAGGATGCGACCATCCAAGCCTTTGACGCATTGGGACGCGCCATCTCGGCGCCTGTCAACGCCTCTTCAAGCCTGCAAACCTTGGATGTATCAGCGTTTCCGAGGGGTTGGGTGGTGTTCCGTGTGACCTCTGCGGATGCGGCATACGCAGTGCGTTGCCTCCTCCGTTGATTGACCATGCATTGCCGCCTTCTCTTCCTTCTGTTTGCAACCATAGCTTGCTGTGGCTGTTCGACACAAAAGGGTGGCAGCGCTTCAGGCGATGCGGCTCCCGGGTCGGCCCAGGTTGATTCCCTAGCCGCCCCTTTCACCATCACAGCGGTGCGGGTAGAATCGGACAGCTTGGTCACTGAGCTCCGCTATGGAGGGGGCTTCCGGACACACAAATTCACCCTTGTTTCCGCCGGGGCTGCCACCAAATCACTGCCCCGACAGCAGCCTTTGCGCATCACACACGACGCCCAAGGCGACATGGGAAGGGCACTGATCACCACCCGTGAGGCGTTTGACCTTACTCCCTTTCGCGATCCAACCCAACCCTTGGTGCGGCTGGCTGTGCAAGGCTGGTCTGGGCAGATCGACTACGCCTACAGCGACTGACATGAGCGCCCTGTGGAACATCGGGGCTGCGGCTTTGACCGCCATCCCTGCGGTCTGTAGGATCGCTTGGGACTTGAATGAACACCTGGCCTTGCAACGGAGAGCTGCCGCACCCGATGATGGGAAGCCCACCCTTCGGACCCCACCCCCTGCCAACGGCGACAGCCCCATGGGTTTTGATGGCATCACACTGATCGTGTGCACGCACAATGACCTTGAAATGCTGCAATCGAACTGGTCCTTGTGGCGTGGGCAGCAATTCCCAACCCACTGGCCTGTTGAGTGGCTGGTGGTCGACGACGGGTCTGAAGATGGCACAGCGGACTGGCTCGCCCCTTTGGCCGAAGAGGACGCCCACCTGACGGTTGTCCGACACACGAAGAAGAGGCCAGGAAAGAAAGACGCCCTCTCAGCTGGCATTGGGGCCGCGCGTCATGAATTTCTGGTGTTGACCGATTCTGATTGCGCACCGCAACCCCATTGGGCGGCGGACATGGCGTTGGCCTTGACCGGGGATGCCGGTAAAGGCAACCCGACCGGTTGCGACATCGCCCTGGGAGTTTGCCTCCCTCTTGGCGGACCCGACCTCCTCACCTTTGACGCCTTGCGCGTGGCTTTTCAATACGCGGGCGAGGCCGCCGCAGGCCGCCCATATATGGGCGTGGGCCGAAGCATGGCCTACCGCCGCAGTGCCTGGAAGCGCCTCAGCGGCTTCGATGCACATGCCGATTTGGCCAGCGGTGACGATGACCTGTTCGTTCAAGCTGCGGTGCAATCTGGATTCCAGGCCAGCCTCGTCTACCCTTCCAGCAAATCGGCTACAAACCATGTTCTGCCCTCCCCAAACTGGAAGGACGGATGGAAAAGAAAGCAGCGACACCTGACCACCGCAGGCCGCTACAGCTGGGGCACACGGTGCCTTTTGGGCGCTGACGCCTTGCTTGACCCGCTCATCATGGCGCTGGCGATCGCAGCCCCACTTGGCCTTTTGCACAAGTTCATTTGGATACCGATGATGGCCATGACCCTTGCTGCTGCCGTTCGCGCGTTTACCTTGTCGTTGTTCTCGAAGGTGTGGGACAAGGATGCATTTCCATGGTGGAAATGTCTCCTGTGGGGTCCAGTTCGCTGGAGCCTTTTGGCCACCGCCACGGTAAAGAACCTTTTCACCTCATCGCCGACATGGACGCAGCGGGCACCGACAAGCAGGTCGTAATCGACCACCTTTCCGACAAGGCCAAGTATGACTTCGGCCTGATTAGCAGGGCATTAGACAAGCACGATCAAGCTGCTTTTGCAGAATTGATGGAGCGTTACCGTGAGCCCATCTACTACATGCTGTTGAAAATGGTCAACAGCCAAGACGATGCAGAAGACTTGATGATCGAGACTTTTGGCAAGGCGTTTAGAAGGCTCAAACAGTACAGCCCCAAATTCGCTTTTTCCACTTGGCTCTTCAAGATTGCGTCCAACGGGGCCATCGATTTCATCCGCAAAAAGCGCATCAAGGCCTTGAGTCTCGACAAAGGTTTTACAGACGCAGAGGGCGACACCATGGAGATCCAAGTGGCCGATGACGGCCTTGATCCCGGGCAATCCCTTGAGAAGCAGCAGCGCGTAAACCGCATGCGGGAGGTCGTGGCCCAACTCAAGCCGCGTTACCGCCGCTTGGTAGAATTGCGCTACTTCGAAGAGTACAGCTATGACGAGATCGCTGCAGAGCTCAACCTGCCCCTCGGCACCGTAAAAGCACAATTGTTCCGCGCCAGGGACATCCTCGCCGGCGTGCTCGAGACAGACCGTGAGCAATTCTGACGTGGCGCCAACAGACCAAGACTTTCGGGGTGTCGATGCGCTGCTGAAAAACCTGTCAGTGGAGTGTCACGACTTTGGCACCCCCATTCCCCCTTGTTCGGAAGTCCAACGCCAACAGCTGGCCATGCTCGGACCCCTGTTTCGTGAGTGGAACGCACAGATCAACGTGATTTCAAGAAAAGACATGGACGCGTTTTTTACGCGACATGTGCTCCACAGCCTTTCTGTAGCCCGCGTATTCCGTCCTGAACCGGGTGCGCGCATTCTGGATGTGGGCACGGGCGGAGGTTTCCCGGGATTGCCACTGGCCATCCTTTTTCCCCAGGCGGAATTCACACTCTGCGATTCAATCGGAAAAAAGATCAAAGTGGTCAAAGCAGTGGCAGAAGCTCTGGACCTGAAGAACGCAAAAGGCGTGTGGGCCAGGGCAGAGGCTTTGACCGACCGCCCCCTCTTTGACTTTGTGCTAAGCCGCGCAGTCACCAAAATGCCCACCTTCCTCGATTGGGTCAGGCCCTTAATTGCCGATGACCATGAACACGGGCTCCCCAATGGCGTGCTTTATTTGAAGGGTGGAGACCTCAAAGCAGAACTCTCACCGGTCCGGGAGAAGGTCCTTGAATGGTCTTTGTCTGATGTTTTGAAGGACCCCTGGTTTGAGACCAAGAAACTCCTGCACGTCGCGCTCTAAAAAGAATGAAGGGGGCATTTCTGCCCCCTCCGAAACCTGCAAGGATTTTGAAACCGACACGGCTTTTTAAGACCGCATCCAGTGTATAGACGACACGAAATGCAATCGTTGCCTCAATGCACAAAAAAAAATCACATTCCACACACTGTTCCGTTGTCACATCCATGGACCTCAGTGGGCAACCACAGGATGGCATGGTTAAATTAGCAGGGTGAATAAAGAGGATTCTCCAGCATCGGAAATGCCCAGTGCGGAACAACTCAAGGCCTTGGGGAGCAACACCATCAGCGACTCATTGGGCTTGGAGTTGATTTCTGTAGAGCACGGGACCGTAGTGGGCAAGATGCCGGTAGACTCTAGAACCCACCAGCCTTATGGGTTGCTCCACGGCGGTGCAAGTGTGGTGTTGGCGGAAACTTTAGGGTCGGTTGGCTCGCACTTCATCGCGGCGCCAAAAGGAAAAGCTGCCGTGGGAATCGAGGTCAATGCGAACCACCTTCGGGGGGTCAAATCCGGTTGGGTGACCGGTACCGCCCGCCTCCACCACGAAGGAGGGAAACTGCATGTTTGGCACATTGAAATTGTAGACGATGCAGGAAGTGCCATTTGCACAAGCCGCCTGACTGTCATGTTGATTCCCGGCCCAACATCAGCTTCATGAAGACGGAAGGTCACATTCAAGACTCCGAAACTGAAGTTTTGTTTCACCGTCCCGGGAACGTCCACTTGGAGCGCCTGATACCCGATGAGGATGGCAGCACGTGTTTCAGGCTGCACCCTTGGGAAAGGGCGCAAAACCAAACGGAGATGGTCCTGCGTGGCCGCCCCGAAACATTAGAGGTCCTCGCCCCCGACGCTCGACCCACTTTCAAAAGCCGCGCTCGAACCACCGCTGGAACGTCCCAAAATGAGCACGCCACATGGGTCAATGCTGCCCAGCTCTCCATGGCACAGGGCCCGCTCAAAAAAGTGGTGCTCTCGAGCGTTTTGAACGTTGAAGTAGAGGCCTTGGACAACACCGACATTGTCCGGCGTCTGGCCCTGGCCCATCCCGACTCATTCAGCTGGGCATTTTCTAACCCCTCTATGGGCACGTGGTTCGGCTCTTCGCCTGAGCCCCTGCTCAAAGGCCAGTGGCCACATTTGCGCACCGCTTGTCTGGCGGGAACCCGCATGGCGCACTTGGGCGATGTCTCCGACCCTTGGACCGAGAAAGAGCGGGAAGAGCAAGAATTGGTCACCGAGGGCGCACTGCAAGCCCTGCACGACAGCGGTTGCGAAGGCATCCGAACCAGTGAGCGACAAACCATTCAATATGGCCCCATTGAGCACCTGCGCACTTGGGTGGACTTCGAGGCCAAACGCCCATTGAAAGAGGTGATCCGGGCCCTTCATCCCACGCCGGCTGTGGGTGGCACCCCACGCTCTGACGCACTGGACTTCATCTCCGAGCACGAGAGCCACGACCGGGCCTATTACACGGGTTGGGTCGGGATGGAGCAAGGCGAACACCTCTCCTATTTCGTCAATCTGCGTTGCGCCCACATGCGCAATGGTGTCATGACCGCCTATGCAGGGGGAGGGATTACTGCAGCTTCTAACCCCGCGGCTGAGTGGGCGGAGACCCGCAACAAACTCCGGTCCGTTTTGGATCCCATCGTGCATTGGGCACCATGACCACTCCCGCCTCAACTGCCATGGCTTCTGCCCATGCACTTGCAGCGGGGCTGATCAAAAATGGCCTCATGGCTGTAGTGGTGAGTCCGGGATCGCGGAACGCCCCCCTCATCCAAGCGTTTGTGAGCCTCGGTACCCAGGTAGTGGTGGCACTGGACGAACGGTCAGCCGCGCACCATGCACTGGGCATGGCTTTGGCGCTCAAACAGCCTGTCGCAGCCTGCTGTACCAGTGGAACCGCAGCACTCAACCATGGTCCTGCCCTTGCAGAAGCCCAACACGTAGGCTTGCCGTTGATCAGCCTGACTGCTGATCGCCCCGCGGGAGCGCACCTCACTTGGCAAAGCCAGACCCTCGCCCAAAACGGCATGCACGCGCTGCAGGTCAGCGGCTCTTATACTTGGGACGCCCCTTCAGACGCCACGGGCCAGGCGTTGCTTTCCAACATGGCGCATGCTTTGAACAAAGGGCCCATCCACATCAACTGCCCTTTTGACGCCCCCCTCTACGCGGGTCACCACCAAGGAGGACCCTCCAATGAACCAGAGCGGGATGCGGACAGCAGGCCCGCTTTTAGAAGTCTGACACCCCCACGCCTCGAGCCCCCAACTTGGTTTGGTGACCGCCTGAAAAAGGCCGCCATTTCCGGTGAAAGGGTGCTTCTACTCGGGGGAACCCAGCCCGCCGCACTCTCTGCGGAAGCCCTGCTCATCTGGAGCCGATTTGCGGTCATTGCAGGCGACACCACCAGCGGGCTTTTTGCACCTGATGTCCCTGCGATTTCAGCCTGCGACCGCTGGCTTTCCGCGTGGCAGAAAGCAGACAAGCCATGGCGGGACATGGCTCCTGATGTGGTCGTCACTTTCGGTGCCCCCTTGGTGTCTCGGCGCCTGAGGGACGCCCTTGCGCAGCTGGACTTCGAGCACCTCCATTTGGGCCCTTCTGAGGAAGCGCCTCAGGCTTTTGCCCGCCCTCCTGGCGCTGTTGTGTGCGATGTAAATGCCGCAATTGAGGCCGGTGCCCTGGCATCTGAGTTGTCCCCAAGCAGCAGGCGTTCACCTCAGCTTGAGGATTGGTCGCAAACGTGGTGGACCCAAGAGGCCGCAGTGCGCAACCGCCATGACACCGCCATCGGTGCTGCACCATGGAGCGACCTGCGGGCTCACCATTGCCTGCACGAGGCTTTGCCAGGAGGATGGGAACTGCACCTCGGCAACTCTACTCCAGTGCGCTATGCCCAGCTGTTTGAATCGAAAGAGAAACTGCACCCCTGGTCCAACCGGGGCGTGGCCGGCATTGACGGATGCAGTTCTACTGCCGTAGGGTCCGCCTTGGCAGGAAGCCCCACCACCTTGATCACAGGTGAACTGGGATTTCTCTACGACGCCAATGCCTTTCACATTCAACCCCTGCCCTCCACCCTTCGCATTGCCGTGATCCACAATGGCGGAGGTGGCATCTTTAGGTGGCTCGACGGCCCGGCCCAGACCGGACTCTTGGAGAGCCATTTCGAATGGAACCACTCCATTGCACTTCGACCGCTCTGCGAGATGCACGGGCTCATCTACCAGCGGGTGACCGGTGAAGCTGAACTGCGGGAAGCTTTGAAAGATTGGTGGGCGCCTTCCAACACGCCCAAGGTTTTGGAAGTCTCCACCCCCGGTCCAGAAAGTGCGGTGGCATATGCCCGCTACATGGAGACCGTCTGCATGTAAATTTGCATCCACGCCGGATGCTTCACGGAACCTAACAGAACATCCTTAGCCCCGGCGTTGTCAATCAGCAAAGCGCAACACATGGCGAACGAAAGACAGTGGGAACAAATTCAACCCTTCGAAGACATTCGATTTGAGTTCTGTGAAGGCATAGCCCGGATTACCATTGACCGCCAAGAGGTCTACAATGCGTTTCGCCCCGAGACCAACATGGAGATGCTCGAGGCCATGGACATCGCCCGCGAGCGACAAGACATTGGTGTCGTGGTCCTGACCGGTGCAGGAGATAAGGCTTTTTGCAGCGGTGGTGACCAAAATGTAAAGGGCACAGGAGGCTACATCGGAGGAGACGGCGTGCCGCGATTGAACGTGCTGGACTTGCACAAGAAAATCCGCTCATTGCCCAAGCCTGTGATTGCTGCCGTCAATGGATATGCCATTGGAGGTGGACATGTCCTGCACGTTGTGTGCGACCTCACCATCGCATCCGAAAACGCCATTTTCGGTCAAACAGGTCCCAAGGTTGGCAGCTTTGACGCCGGCTTTGGATCGAGCTATCTCGCGCGCCATGTGGGCCAAAAGAAAGCCCGTGAAATCTGGTTCCTCTGCGAGCAGTATTCGGCCAAGGAAGCGGAATCCATGGGACTGATCAATACGGTGGTTCCCCTCGATAAACTTGAGGAAACTTACGTCAAGTGGTGCAAGACCATCATGAAGCGCTCTCCATTGGCCATCCGCATGATCAAGCGGGGCCTCAATGCCGAATTGGATGGCCAAGCCGGACTGATGGAATTCGCAGGAGACGCCACCATGATGTATTACCTCATGGAAGAGGCCCAAGAAGGCAAGAATGCCTTCCTTGAGAAAAGGGACCCCGACTTCCAACAGTACCCCAAGTTCCCTTGAGGGGCATGATCCGCGACTTTATACAGGCCGCGCGGTTGCGCACACTGCCATTGGCCAGCGCGTGCGTCCTCACGGGTGGGGCATTGGCGGCTGCAGCAGGCACTGAACAAGCGCGCTTCACCCCCTTGTTTGCAGGCTGTCTTTTGACGGTCGTCCTGCTGCAGGTGCTCGCCAATTTTGCCAATGACCTCGGTGACTTTACCAATGGGGCGGATCGGGCAGAAGGCCACCAACGCAGCGACCGTGCTGTGGCTTCTGGTCGCATATCTGCGGCCCAAATGAAACGCGCCGTTGTCACCGCTGCGGCGCTGGCGCTGTTGGTTGGGATCTCCACCGTAGTCTGGGCTGCAGGAGACCACATCCTTGGCGTGCTGTTTTGGATCGGCATGGGCATCTTGTCCATAGGGGCAGCATACACCTACACCGCTGGTAACCGACCCTATGGGTACAGCGGTTTAGGAGACATCAGCGTCCTGGTCTTCTTTGGACTGGCCGGTGTTGCGGGTACCGCAGCGCTGATCACAGGCACCTTTGCCGCTGTATGGATCTTGCCCTCGCTGAGCATGGGGTTGTTCAGCGTGTCCGTACTCAACCTGAACAACTTGCGGGATCACACCACAGACGCCGTCACGGGCAAGCACACCTTGGTGGTGCGCATGGGCTTTGACCGGGGTAAAGTCTACCACGCCCTGCTCTTGGGCGGAGCTTGGGGAAGTCTGCTTGCATTTTGGGCATTGGACGCCGGAGGCCCTTGGCATGGCAAACTGTGGTACGGACTGTTTGCGCTCGTGCACATCAAACACCTGGCCTTGGTTTTCCGGACGCAAGACCCTGCGGAACTTGACGGAGAACTGAAAAAGGTGGCCCTGAGCACCTTCGCCATTTCATTGTTCCTTTTCCTGAGCGCGACCGCATGACAGGCTTTGACATCCGCATTGTGGAGCGCACGCTCCAATTCAAGCAACCCGCGGGCACCTCGCGCGGCGTACTGCTGGAAAAGCCCAGCTTTTTCGTGGTTGCTCAGGATAATGAGGAGGATGGCCGCATGGGCATTGGCGAGTGCAGTTTGATTCCTGGCCTTTCTCCAGAAAGTGCCCCTCGGGCAAGGATGGAGCTCAAAAAACTGGCCGCATCGGGCACCCTCGACCCCAAAAGCATGAGCCTGCAGTACCCGGCAGTGAGGTTTGCGGCTGAAACCGCTTTGATCGACCTGCTGAACGAAGGCGACAGGACCTTGTTTCCAGGTCCTTTTACAGAGGGCCGTCCCGCGCCCATCAATGGTCTGATTTGGATGGGCGATCCCGCAGGCATGGTGGACCAAGCCGCTGCCTTGCTCGAACGGGGCTTTGACACCCTCAAACTCAAAGTTGGCGCTCTGGATTTCGAGCAAGAATTGGAATGCCTCCAGGCCATCCGTTCCATTGCACCTGCAGAGAAAGTCACCCTGCGGCTCGATGCCAATGGAGGTTTGGACGATGGAAACGTCGCCGTTACCCTGCGCAAACTGGAGCGGCTGGCGGCTTTTAACATCCACAGTATGGAGCAGCCGGTGAAGCCCGGGCAATGGAAGAAGATGCAGTCCATTTGCGCGGACTCTGCCATCCCCATCGCCTTGGATGAAGAGTTGATTGGCGTTCATGACACGACCCTTCGCCGCAACATGCTGCATGTGATTCAACCGGCTTTTGTCATTCTGAAACCGAGTTTGATCGGCGGTTTTGTAGAGGCCAACCATTGGATTGACCTCGCTGCGGAAGTTGGAGCGAAGTGGTGGGCCACCAGCGCCTTGGAGAGCAACATTGGACTCAACGCCATTGCGCAATGGGCCGCCGATGCCACCCTCGAGGATCCCGATCCCATTCCGCAAGGCCTCGGAACAGGAAGCCTGTTTACCGACAACGTCCCCTCTCCACTGGTGGTGGAGGACGGGACCCTGCGCATTGATACCGCAGGTCTTGAGGACCGTTCGCATGCAAATGGCTGGGACTTGACTTCCTTGCTCTCATGAGCAGGCCATGGCGCATTGCCGCTCAAGGGCGTGTGCATCCTCCTTCCGACCATGGAACTTGGACCTCGGAATTTGACGCCGCCGTGGACCAATGGCACCGCGCAATCCCTTGGGCAAGCACCTCGGGCAGCACTGGCACCCCGGTTGAACACCGCTTTACCATGGAAGCCGTGCAGGCCTCTGCCGCGTCCACTGCTGATCACTTCGGGCTCGATCAAGCCCGCTGCAAAGAGGTCATGGCTTGGTCCGCTCTGCCCGCTGCTGGCACTGGAGGCAGAATGATGGTCTGGCGGTCTTTGGCATTGGGTTGGGACCTCACCGTGACCCAGCCTTCATTGACCCCGCAAGTTCCAGTTGCCCCTTCGTCTTCTGGCCGCTATCACTTTGCCGCCGCCACCCCATTGCAAGCAGAACACCTGATGGCGTCCGATCAACTCAGTCGGTTTGCCATCCTTTTGCTCGGAGGAGCACCGCTTTCTCCTGGACTTGAGGCTGCTCTGCAAGAGGCAGCGGGCCGCTCAGATTGCCGCATTTTCCATGGCTTCGGCATGACGGAAACGCTAACCCACATAGCCACACGCCCCCTCGGAACAGAGGCGTACACGGCTTTGCCCGGCGTTCAGATTGGAACAACGGAGACGGGCGCTCTCGTGCTCAACGTCCCCCAGCGCGGGGTCCATGGACTGGTCACCGCAGACGCTGTGAAGCTGCACTTCGATCCTTTGGCGGCTCAGGACGAATCTGCGCGACAATTTTCTTGGCTTGGACGCTTGGACGACGTCATCAATTCTGCCGGCCTGAAGTTTCATCCTGCGGCACTGGAAAGGGAGTGGTCGTCCCCTTTAGACAGGGTTGTGAATGGCCGGAAGTGGTACGTCACGGGAAGGCCGGACGACAGCCTTGGTGCCCGCGTCACTTTGGTGGTGGAGGGGAAACCCGACCCAGACTTGGCGTCCAACATTCTCGACACCCTCAATGTCGCCGGCAATGCCCGTCCTCGTTCTGTAGAATTTCGAGCCACTTTTCAAGAAACCGCTTCAGGGAAAGTCCGCCGAACCTGAGACCGCTGCATCTTCGCACCATGACGCTACCCCGCCTTGTATTTGCCACACGCAACCCTGGAAAGGTCAAGGAAATTGCCCAGCTGCTCGACGGACTCTTCACCGTGGTGGGACTGGATGAAATTGGTTGCCATGAAGACGTTCCTGAAACCGCCGACACCATCGAAGGCAACGCCATACAGAAGGCTGAGTATGTAAAAGCCCACTATGGCGTGGACTGTTTTGCAGACGATACTGGACTGGAAGTAAACGCATTAAATGGCAGGCCGGGGGTTCACACCGCACGATA
>DDCX01000034.1:21530-30642 GCA_002336475.1 Flavobacteriales bacterium UBA1995
ATCGCATTGACCACCGTTGGTGGCACCCTGACCTTTGAAGGCATCTGTACAGGATCCATAGCCCTGCAGCGCAGCGGAGCCGACGGGTTTGGTTACGATCCCGTCTTTGTTCCTGAAGACGGTTCGGGGACTTTTGCTGAAATGGAGGCCGCCGAAAAGAACCGCGTCAGTCACCGTGGAAAAGCCGTTCGGGCCATGGTCGAAAAACTCAAGAAAGGCGGTTGACAATGAATCGACACGAGTTTCGCCAAACCCGGCATCTGAACTTAGGTTTGTATAAGTCCTGCACCGTGCAGAGCTTAGACTGAGGAAACATCCAGATGAACTACCTCGATTTCGAAGAGCCCATCCGCCAATTGCGCGAACAGCTCGAACAGGCCCAGGACATCGATGGGCAGGGACAGGTCGACATGCAGAGTACTGTCGCCGACCTCGAACAGAAAATCGAGGCCATCAGCCAAGAGATCTATGCCAACCTGACCCCTTGGCAGCGGGTTCAAGTTTCCCGGCACCCTGACCGGCCTTACACCCTCGACCACATTGAATCCCTCACTGATGGTCGGTTCATGGAACTCCACGGAGACCGAAACTGCAAAGACGACAAAGCCATGGTGGGTGGCCTTGGCATGATCGACGACCTCCCGGTCATGTTTGTCGGCCAACAAAAAGGAGCCAACACCAAATTGCGACAATACCGCAATTTCGGCATGGCCAACCCTGAAGGGTACCGCAAGGCATTGCGCCTCATGAAATTGGCCGAGAAGTTTAACCGCCCAGTAATTTGCCTGATTGACACCCCAGGTGCTTACCCAGGTTTGGAGGCTGAAGAGCGGGGACAAGGCGAAGCCATTGCGCGCAACTTGATCGAAATGATGCAACTGCGCGTTCCTGTCATTTGTGTGGTGATTGGTGAAGGGGCTTCGGGTGGTGCATTGGGCATCGGAATTGGGGACCGTGTCCTCATGATGGAGCACACCTGGTACTCTGTGATCTCACCGGAATCCTGCTCAAGCATATTGTGGCGCTCATGGGACCACAAAATGAAAGCCGCTGAAGCCCTTAAGTTGACCGCTGACGATATGCTCGGCAACAAGCTCATCGACGGCATTATTCCCGAACCTTTGGGCGGTGCCCACAATGACAGGGAAGCCGCTTTCAGCTCCGTGAAAGACGAGATTTTAAAGCACCTCCGTAAACTCCGAGTACAGAACCCCGACAAACGCATCGATGCCCGTATTAGAAAGTTCTCTTCTATGGGGGTTGTTCAGGCCTAATTGGCGTTTAAGGAACCCTTACTTTTGCCCGCGATACGATTCATGAAAATGCAGTACCCCCTTCGCCAAACTCTGGCTTTCCTCCTTCCCGCGCTCGCTCTACTCCTCGCCCTTCCAGGCTGTGGTGGATTGGGTAAAATGGACAAGGCCATCGAAGAATTGAACCTCTCTATGGACCCAGAACCCTTGATTTTGCAAGGCAATGAGGTCGCACTGAGCCTTTCCGGAACCTTCCCTGAGAAGTACTTCGCCAAGAAAGCCATCATCGAAGCCACTCCGGTCCTCGTGTGGGATGGTGGTGAAGCGGCTTTCGAGACGCAGGGTTTTCAAGGAGAAGATGCCGCCGGCAACTACATGGTGGTTCCTTTCAAATCCGCCAAATCTTTTGACTACAGCGCATCTGTGCCTTACGAAGAAGGCATGGAAGACGGTGCCCGCCTCGAGCTTCGCATCAGCGGCACAATGGGCAGCAAGACGATGGATTTCTCACCAGTGGTGTTGGGAGATGGTGTGATCACCACCCCCAACTGGGTGCAGTCTGACGACCGTTTTGTGATGGGAAAAGATGATTACCAGCGCGTAGTGTCTTACACCCAACAGGCTGAAATCAATTACGATTACAACCGGTCCAACGTGCGTTCTGCGGAGTTGCGTGACGGCGACATGAAGGAGATGAAGGCTTTCTTCTCGTTTGCAGCAGACCATGACAGTGTCATGCTCAAGCGCACTGCTGTCAGTGCCTATGCTTCTCCTGAGGGTGAAATCACTTTGAACGAGGACCTGGCCATGGAACGCGCCGAAAGCGCCAATGCCGCTGTCGCACGGTTGCTGAAGCGCAGCAAGATTGATGTGGAAGAGGGCTTTTATGGGAACAACCCTAAAGGCGAAGACTGGGAAGGTTTCCAGTCTTTGATGCGCGCCTCTGACATCGAAGACAAGGACCTTATTCTCCGCGTGCTGTCCATGTACAACGACAAGAACCGCAGGGAAGAAGAGATCAAGAACATCGCCAAAACTTACCAGGAGATCGAAAAGGAGATCCTGCCCGCTTTGCGCCGCTCCATGATCACCCTCCACTATGACATCGAGGGATACACTGACGGTGAACTCATGGATTTGGCCATGTCCAACCCCGACACCTTGACGGTAGAGGAGGCCCTCTATGCTGCCACCTTGTTTGAATCCAACGAAGACAAGCTGAAGGTCTACGAGGCGACCAGCCGCGTGCACAGTGCCGATTGGCGCGGTCCCAACAACGAAGGCGTATGCCTGATGGACATGGGCAAGCTCAATCAAGCTGCCGACCGCTTCATGGCCGCTGATGAGCGCGGAGACAGCCCCATCATCAACAACAACCTCGGTGCTGTGGCCCGCATGAAAGGCAACCTCACCGATGCCAAGCGCATGCTGTCCAGTGCTTCTGGTGCCGGTGATGCGGTGAAGTACAACAAAGCCATCCTCGCCATTCAAGAAGGCAATTACAGCCAGGCAGTGTCCAACTTCAGCGGTGAGAATACCGTGAATGCTGCTCTCGCCAAGTTGTTGAATGGCGATGCCAACGGCGCCAAGACGATCTTGAACAATGCCAACGACGACAGCGCTGTCGCACACTATGTGTTGGCGATTGCCAATGCCCGTGTAGGCAACGTGGCCGAAGCCAAGCAACACCGCGATATGGCCGTCCAGAAAGACGCCAGTCTTTCCGCCAAAGCGAGCGCTGACCTCGAGTTCCGCGACCTCGACTGATCAGACATTCTGTCCATCAAAAAGCCCCGGTTGCATGTGCAACCGGGGCTTTTTTATTGGGGCCTCAGCATCCGATCAGGTCGGCGGAGGACCCATGGCACGGAACGCCTGCCAACAGACCATGCCTGCTGCAACGGATACGTTCAGGCTGTGTTTGACCCCGAACTGGGGGATTTCAAGCACGCCGTCCACCGCCGCCAAAACTTCAGGCGCGCAGCCGCGCACTTCATTGCCCAGCACGACGGCCCATTTTTCGTGCCGATCTGGGGACCAGTCCTCAAGGGCCATTGCCCCGCTGGCCTGCTCCAAAGCCATGACTTGAAAGCCTTGATTTTGCAGACCTCGGACCGTCTCTACCGTATGCTCATGACCGACCCATTCAACATGGTCGGTGGCCCCAAGCGCTGTCTTGAGGATGTCGCGGTGGGGTGGACGAGCAGTATATCCGCAGAGGTCCAGCCCATGTAGCCGAAATGCGTCTGCTGTGCGGAACACCGACCCCACGTTTTGGGCGCTGCGAATCTGGTCCAGCACAAAGCGCAAAGGCAACTTTTCGGACGCCACAAAGGCCTCCGCCGACAATCGCGACAAATCCTTCATGGGAGTCGCGCGGTGTCCTACTGACATCAGTACACCCGAATGTGAAAGGGCAAGCGCGCTTGAACCCTGTCCTTGGCCTGCAAATTCACAAAGGCCTCTACCTCCATCATCGCCTGAATGGCATCTTCGGGAACCCCCGCAGCTTCTGCCATCGTGGCCATTTGAGCTACACCGGTAAATTCAGCAATGAACTGCTCGAATGGATCGATGGGCTCAGGATACTCGATCATGTCAAACTCATCCAAGCTGGCCATGTCCGCCGCCATCTCAATGGCGTCTTGCAGGTTGCCCATGCCGTCGACCAGTCCTTTTTCCATGGCGTCTTGGCCGGTCCAAACACGGCCACGGGCCACGGCATCCACCGCCTCGATAGACATGCCCCTTCCCTCGGCCACCCGGCCGATAAATGAATCATAAATCTTGGTGACGGACTCATTGATTGCCGCCAAGGCTTGTCCTTGAATGGGCGTGTGCATGGAGACTGCGTCTGCATGATCGTGCAACTTCACGCCGTCAAAATCAAGCCCGATGCGCTCGTTGAGCAGCTTGCCCGCACTGGGCAAAACGCCAAACACTCCGATGCTTCCTGTGATGGTGTTGGGCTGGGCCAAAATGTGGTCCGCTGCGCAACTGATGTAGTATCCACCGCTCGCCGCCAGATCGCTCATTGAAGCCACCAACGGCTTTCCTGCTTCTCTGAGTAAGACCGTTTCTCTCCAAATGACATCGCTGGCCAATGCGCTGCCTCCTGGAGAGTTCACGCGAAGTACAACGGCTCCGACTTCCGGATCCAACCGCGCATCGCGAAGGGCCCCAGCAATGCGGTCAGAACCAATGGTGGCATCGTCGCCTTCACCGCTCTGAATTGCACCGACCGCATAGACCACGGCCACCGCATTGGCCGCTGAATCCTCATCATCTTCCGCTTCATCGTCCTCCTCATCGTCCTCATCGCCCGCACCCAACTCCACCTGAAGCTCTTGGATCAGGTCTTCGAATGAATTGGGGTTGTGATATTGGCCATAGCCCGCCAGTAAGGCATGGCTGGGTTCGTCCTCGTCTTCTGCGGCTCCTTTTTCGAGCAGCATCGCGTGCAACTCGTCCTCGTACATCAATCCGTCCACGAACCCCAGCTCCAAAGCATCGGAGGGAATTCGGATGCTCAGGTTGTTGATGTGCCCATCAAGCTCATCCATGGTCATGCCGCGCGCCGCGGCAATGTCACCGCCCATCCGGGCCCAAAAATCTTCGAGCAAAGCCATAAGTTGCTCCTTGTTGGCTTCGCTCAGATCGTTGCGCAAGTAGGGCTCTACTGCACTCTTGTAGGTGTTGTCTGGACCGCGTACGACGGTCATTTCTACCCCGAGGTCTTCCAACATGCGCTTGTAAAAAGTGGTCTCCATCCCCATGCCCCGCATGTCCATTCCGCCTTCGGGGTGCAGGTACACTTCGTCGGCCACTGTGGCCATCCAATAAGCGCCTTGGGTGTAGATCTCGCTCCAAGCGACAATCCATTTGCCGGATGCTTTGAATTGAGCCAAGGCATCGCGTACCTCACCCAGCATGGAAGGGTAACCGGAAATCATGTCGGCCTGAACCAAAATCCCCTCGATGTCGTCGTCGTCTGCCGCGCGCTCCATGTCGGCCAAGAAGTGGTTGAGGCCCATTTGGGTCTGAGGCTCCATGGAACCGAACTGGAGGGTGAACGGCAACTCCATTCCCCGCTCTGCCAGCGGCGCATCAAACGTCAAAAGAAGAACAGACCCCTCTTCGATGTCCCCACCAAAATCCAGGTCCATTTCAGAGCCATCAGTTGCTCCTTCAAAAGCAGAAGCCAAGCCCCCCACCAGGGCACCAACAAAAATGAAAATGAGCAGTGACCCAGCGATGACCAAGGCGAGTGTGGAACCCAGGAGGCTGGCGAGGAATTGTTTTCCGAAATTCATGAGGGTAAGGGGTGTGATTTGCTTCCCGATAGGGAGTGTAAAGTTGAGGGAAATGTGGACTCAGAGATGAGAAAAGGGGTCAAAGTACCGGTCGGCCATCAAAACATGAACTTGAAGTTCCATTGACCTGTGATGATGGCGGACAGAATCAACCCACCAATGGCCAACAGGATCAGGACACAGATCAAGATGAGCATCCAACCCAACGTGCGCATGCACGCCTTTATAAACCGAGGCAAATGTTGGGCAATAAAACGGCTCCACCACGCACGGAAGCGTCGTGTGGCGGTGGGGTTCTCAAATTCTTCCTTGGCCCTGTGGAGTTGGTCTTCGATCGTTTCCTTGATGGCATCAACCGTTACGGGTTCTCCTTTCATGGCCACCCGGTCACTCACCGAGCGCGCTTTTGGGATGATGCACCACAAAACGCCGTAGAGCACAATCAGGACCGGTCCTGAGATGAAGAACAAAACCACGGCCAGCGCCCGGACCACAACCGGGTCCAAGCCAAACCTGTGCGCAATGCCCGTCGCGACTCCGCCGATGACCCGGTCATCGGGGTCGCGGAACATGCGCCGTTGTCGGGAGCTGTCATCGGCGCTCGTGTTGTGGCTGTCACGGTGGGCAGACTGGCCCATATCATCCCCATCGGGGTCTCCGAATTCAGTGGGTTCACCCAATTGGCGGCAGGCCCTTTCGACGTCTTTCAGGGTTACCACAGTGCGGCTCGTTCCCATGAATTCCGAAAAGAGCTCAGCCAAGCGGTATTCCACCTCCTGCACGATGTCCTCCTGTCCATCAGCACCCCTAAGTACCCTTTTCAAGTCCGCCAGGTAGCCGTTGAGCACATTGTAGGCCGGCAGTTCAACGTGAAATAAAAGCCCACCGAGGGAGATGTTGCGTGTTTCGACCATGGTGATCAATCTTGATGGGTTTGAGACAAGGAGTTCACGGAATCCACGAACTGGTTCCACGCCGTCTCCAACTCTTGGAGGACGCTTTCGCCTTGAGGGGTCATCACGTAGTACTTCCGGGGCGGGCCTGTTGGGCTTTCAGCCCACCGATACCCGAGCGTACCTGCGTTCTTCATTCGGGTCAGCAAAGGATATATGGTGCCCTCCACAACAAGCAGGTCTACCGCTTGAAGGGCTGCAACGATGTCGGAGGTATAGGCTTCGCCTTTGCTGAGGATGCGCAGAATGCACAACTCTAGTACCCCCTTTCGCATTTGCGCCGTCGATGCTGCTGTGGATTTTGTCATGGTTGGGCAATGATACACGCTTTACTTGGTACTCTGCAATACAAAGTACTGGCTTTAACAACATATAGGACCGATCTGACAGCCGCAGGCATTTTTGCCTGCTGTGTTCTGAAGTCCCTGTCACCATCCCATCTTTGTCCTGTGCGCATCCACATTGCAACCGGATCCAATCTTGGTGACCGACTGAACCACCTCGACGAAGCCGATCGCCGAATGGCCCTCAAATTGGGCGAGGTGGTGCGCGTTTCCCCGACCTACAGCACAGCCGCGGTAGGCATGAAGCCCGGGACGCCCGAATTCCTGAACCGCATCACCGAGCTCGAACTTGGTGTGCATTGGAGCCACCAACCTGAGCGTGTAATGGCGGCCCTGCTGGGCATAGAACAGGACATGGGCCGGATGCGCTCCACCACAGGCTACACCTCCCGCCCCATCGATCTGGACATCGTCTTGTGGGGCGATCAGACCTTGGATCTCGCCGCGCTGAAAGTCCCCCATCCCCGCATGCTCCGCCGGCGTTTTGTCTTGCAGCCTTTGGCCGATTTGGTCCCCCATCACCGCGTTGCAGGAGATGGCCGGACCGTCACACAATGTTTGGCTGACCTTCCGGCAGATGTGCCCCAAATTGCGCCTTGGCCATGACCTCCAACATCCCCTATCGGCACATCGTTATTGAAGGCGGCATTGGCGCCGGAAAAAGCACATTGGCCAGGGCCATTGCAGCGCACCTTGATTCGGCTCCTTTGCTTGAACCCTTTGCCGACAACCCTTTCCTGGAGCAGTTCTATCTCGATCCCGAACGCTACGCCTTTCCCGTCGAGCTCAGCTTCTTGGCGCAGCGCTACAAGCAGGTCAAGGCCGCGCTGACAGCACGGACCTTGTTTCGCGATGCTTTGGTGGCGGATTACCTGTTCGCAAAAAGCGACTTGTTTGCCAAAATCACCCTGCCCAAAACAGAGTACACCCTGTTTCGGAACCTCTACGACGTCATGGCAGAAGGCATGCCCCAGCCAGAATTGATCCTGTACCTCAAGCCAGGTGCAGCGCGCCAACAAGCGCAGATCGCAGCGCGTGGCAGGTCCTATGAGCAAGACATCGATGTGGACTACCTCGCACGGTTGGAGAAAGCTTACGAACGGCACTTCAAGAGCGCACGTGGCAGCCGGGTCATTTGGGTCGATACCTCAGAAATCGACTTTGTAGCCCGGCCAGAAGACCTCACCAAAATCATCGAAGTGGCCCGCCAACCTTGGAAAGTGGGGGTGCACAAAGTCAAGCCCTGATCCAGGACCCCACTTCAGCTCTAGAAAAAGGAATCAGGCGTTGATGGTCTTCAACGCTTCGACCATCATGGCTCCAATTTGAGCTGGGCTTTCCACCACGTGGATGCCGCACTCGCGCATTACCGCCTTCTTGGCTTCAGCACTCTCTTCTTCGCCACTGACAATGGCGCCAGCATGGCCCATGGTGCGGCCTTTGGGAGCCGTCACCCCTGCGATGAAGCCGACCACTGGCTTGGAGCCATTGGCCGCAATCCAACGCGCGGCCTTGACCTCCAGGTCGCCGCCAATCTCACCGATCATGATGATGCCGTCTGTGTCGTCATCCGCCATGAGCAACTGAACCGCCTCGAGGGTGGTGGTGCCGATGATGGGGTCTCCACCGATGCCGATGGCTGTGGACTGTCCCAAGCCAGCCTTGGTGATTTGGTCTACCGCCTCGTAGGTCAAAGTTCCACTCTTGGAGACGATGCCAATGCGGCCGGGATTGAAAATAAAGCCGGGCATGATGCCCACCTTGGCTTCACCTGCTGTCATCACTCCGGGACAATTCGGACCCACCAAAGTGCAACCTGACAGGGTGTCGAGGTGCGCCTTGACCTTGACCATGTCGGCCACGGGAATGCCTTCGGTAATGCAAATGATGACCTTAATGCCCGCATCTGCCGCTTCAAGAATGGCATCAGCAGCAAATGCCGGTGGCACGAACAAGATGCTCGTATCCGCTCCTGCCTTCTGTACGGCGTCCTCCACCGTATTGAACACAGGACGATCGAGGTGGCTTTGCCCTCCTTTTCCCGGTGTCACGCCCCCAACTACGTTGGTGCCGTACTCGATCATTTGGCTGGCATGAAAGGTCCCTTCGGAGCCTGTGAAACCTTGAACGATGATGCGGGAATCCTTATTTACGAGAACGCTCATGGGGTCGGGTATTCGTAGTGGTGGTAGTGGCACGTTGTCGTGCGGTCGCAAAAGTAACAAGGGGCAAGGTTCATTCGGAAAGGG